>NZ_JAVDVH010000010.1:0-118863 GCF_031456775.1 Acinetobacter sp. 3657
CCCTTCCCGAACTCAGAAGTGAAACCTCTTCGCGCTGATGGTAGTGTGGCACTTGCCATGTGAGAGTAAGTCATCGCCAGCTTTTAAATCTAAACCTCCCAACTTATGTTGGGAGGTTTTTTATTGCGGAATGAAAAGTAAAATTATTAGTAGAAAAATAGACTAAACTCTAATCTTAGGTTTGAGTAAGCTCTTTTAGAATTGCTTCGTTAAACTGCGGAATGTCATCTGGGCAACGTGAGGTAATCAGAGGCCAGTCATTGGTGTTACAGCGATGTACAGCTTCATTCACCCAATTCGCTCCTGCATTTTCAAGATCTAAGCGAATACTTTTATATGAGGTTAGATTCTTATCTTTGATTCGCTCTGCATTGATTAGAACCCAAGGTGCATGACAAATTGCAGCAATAGGTTTTTTCTGATCAGTAAAATATTGAATAATTTTGTGTGCTGTTTCATTGAGGCGAAGGCTATCTGCATTTACAGTACCGCCCGGAATGATCAAAATGTCATAATCTTCTGCTGAAACCTGATCTAAAGACGTTTGAGGGGAATAGCTAGGCCCTATTTCTTTATCACTTTTCACTGTTTGTACTGTTTGAGATGTCTCTGCGGCATGTATGACTTCAATCCCTTTAGCTTTTAAGAACTCAAGGGGCTGGATAAGTTCATCGTGTTCAACACCAACATTTGAAGTTATAAATAATGCTTTTTTAGCCATCGTAGTTTCTCCTTGAGATTGCTTTTAGTTAGGTTAGCAATGCAAAAGCGGGAGAAATGTAGTGCTTTAAGTGGCAGATTGTATCTTAAAGGACAAGATGGTTAGTTCTGTTACATCCTAATAAAAGCAATAAAAAAACCCCATCATCCTGATGGGGCTTTTTTTCGTATTTAGTTTATTGTTGCTTACTTCCTATAAACAACCACTTCCTGTGGGTCTTGTTATTCTGAACGAGACTTCCTGTCTCTGTATGATTTGTATATTAAAGTGAATACGGAGCACTGTATATCCGTCAATGACCCCGATCACTGTACGTTCAGGCTTACAGTGAGGCTGAATGATATTTCTTTAATTTCTCAACCATTCCTTTCAAACCCTTCACCTCAAATTCATTTGCTTCAAAGGTTTGTTCTTTATTACGTTTGAAAATATCCCGAATTTCTAAGGTCGCATTAGAATCAATCATGCCAAGTTGTGTACCCACCTGACGGATCTGATCAATTGAACGAGAGCCATTGGTTGAGCCATAACCGATGTAAGCAGCAGGTTTACCTTGCCATTCCTTACCTAAGTAGTCCAATGCATTCTTAAGCGCTGGGCTATAACCATGATTATATTCAGGGCTAATCAAGATAAAAGCATCAGCAGTCGCAATTTTATCGGCCCACTGTTGTTGTTTGGGTTGATCATAAATCCCTGAGGCAGGAGGGTGAGCACCTGCAAAAATAGGCAGATCCCATTCTTTCAAGTCTACGATTTCTGTTTGGATGTTTTCCAATGAAAATGCTGTAATCGCCTGCTGTAGCCAATTGGCTACTTTAATCGCAGTGCGTCCTTCACGAACACTTCCAACAACAATATGAATGAGCATTTATTAATTCCTATAATTTATTTGTTTGACGATTTAATTTTCACGAATATGAGAAGGTCTAAATAATCTTATACTTATCTTGAGGGATAAAAAAAGCTCTCATTTGAGAGCTTTTGTGTTACATCAGTTTAATGGCTTGCTGACCCGCAGGGGTGACTTTAAAGATTTCGACCTCAAAAGTAATGTTTTTCCCTGCCAATGGATGATTAAAATCGATCTCTGTGATGTCATCATTGACTGATTTCACGATACCAAACAAGCTTGCTTTGGCTTTATCTTCGAATTCAATCATATGACCAACGATTGGAGGTTGCTCAAACTTTACTGTATCAAAGGTTTGGATATTTTCAGGATTCCAAGGACCAAAAGCATCTTCAGGTGGCAAATGTACGGTACGACGGTCGCCTGCACGTAAGCCAAATAAAGCCTTTTCAAATCCAGGTAACAAGTTACCATCACCAATCACAAGACTGACGGGCTCTTCACGGCCACGTGTGTTGTCAATCTCAACGCCATTTTCAATCGAAACAGAAAAATGCAAATCAACTTTTGAGCCATCTTGGATACGCGTTTCTTCGTTCGGTTGGATAATGTCAGTCATATTATGCATCCTTGTTTTGGTTGCGTTTCTTTTCAAGGAAGAACGTATCAATCAATAGCAGAATAGTCCCTAAGGTAATGGCACTGTCTGCAATGTTGAACGCTGGGAAGTGGCTGTTTTGATAGTAAACATGGATAAAGTCCACCACATAGCCCAAACTAACGCGGTCAATTAAATTACCCAGCGCGCCACCAAGGATCAATGCAATCGCCATCGGTAAAACGATCATTTTCTTCGGCATGCGCATCAGCCAGAAAATAAAAATGACTGAAACTAATGCTGCTAACGACGTAAAAAAGTAACGTTGCCATCCACCAGCGTCAGATAAGAAGCTAAATGCTGCGCCATAATTATGCAGCAATGTCCAATTTAGAAAAGGCAGTACTGGAATAGGATCTGCATAATTTAAATGCGAGCTCGCAATCCATTTGGTCCATTGATCCAACACGATCGCAAGGAGTGAAAGTCCAAGCCAAAGTAGATTGTGTGGGTAAAATTGGAACAAGCCCGTTTTGGTTTGTGAATTAGGCATACTTTCTCACTTCGCCACTGCCAGTGACGTTGACGATACAGCGGGAGCATAAGCCAGCATGGCCAACATGTGTATTTACATCAGGCAATACATGCCAGCAACGTACACATTTTTCACCTTCAGCAGCCGAAATTCGAACACGTAAACCTGCAAGGTCTGTGCTTTCACCTTGCTCAGCATAAGGGTGAACGATGACTTGTGAGGTGATCAAGACGAAACGAAGTTCGTTAGCCAATTGGTTTAATACTTTTTCTAGCGCTTCATCTGCCCAAAGTTCAACTTTAGCAGATAAGTTACTGCCCACCAGTTTAGCGTTACGTGCTGCTTCGATCTGTTTATTTACTGCTGACTTTACGCTAATCAATGTTTGCCAATCTGCTTCACTGATTTGTCTTTCAGCTGAGGCAACAGGGATGTCATACCATTCAGCGGTGAATACATATTTTTCAGTTTGTTCTGGAATCAGTGACCAAGCTTCTTGCGCAGTAAAGCTCAAGATAGGAGACATCCAGCGGACAAAGGCCTGAACGATATGATACAGCGCAGTTTGAGCAGATAGACGTGCTTGTGAATCGGCTTTAGTGGTGTATTGACGGTCTTTGATGATGTCGAGATAGAAACCACCCAAATCGTTAATACAGAACGTGGTTAATGCGCTACACACCGCATGGAAGTTCATTTCTTCATAAGCTGCAACAATGGTTTTTTGTACATCGTGAGCACGTTGTAAAATATATTGATCAAGCTCGATCAATTGGTTTACAGGGAGTGCATCGGTACTTGGTTTAAAACCATTTAAGTTGGCAAGTAAGAAACGTAAGGTATTACGAATACGACGATAACTATCGCTGACACGACTAAAGATCTCTTTACTCGCTGCGATTTCATAGCGATAGTCGCTTGAGGCAACATACAGACGTAAGCCATCTGCACCCAATTGCTTGATGATTTCTTCTAATGGGATGTAGTTACCCAATGATTTAGAGAGTTTACGACCATTTTCATCAACCGTGAAACCATGCGTTAGCAATGCTTTGTAGGGTGCACGATTATGGGTTGCGATTGAGGTGAGTAGCGAAGATTGGAACCAGCCACGATGTTGGTCTGAACCTTCTAGATATAAATCAGCAGGACATTCCAGTTCTTCACGCTGCTCAAGAACTGCATAGTGTGTCGTACCTGAATCGAACCAAACATCTAAGGTGTCGCGAATAGCATTATATTGTTCAGCATCTGCACCAATGAAGTCTTTGGCTTCACGATTAAACCAAGCATCAATGCCTTCTTGCTCGATCAGTTTCGCAACTTCCTCGATCAATTCAGGGGTGCGAGGATGTAATTCATTGGTGTCTTTATGCACGAAGAATGGGATAGGAACACCCCAAGTCCTTTGACGAGAGATACACCAGTCTGGACGGCCATCAATCATTGATTCGATACGGCTCTTACCCCAACTTGGTACGAACTCAATGTCATTCTCGATGGCATTGAGTGCTTTACTACGCAAGTTTTCTTGATCCATGCTAATGAACCATTGCGGTGTCGCACGGAAGATAATCGGCGTTTTATGACGCCAGCAATGTGGATAGCTGTGTTTGATCGGTTGATGTGCCCACAAACGACCTGTCGCCCCTAAAGCTTCAATGATTTTCGGATTGGCTTTATAGATGTGCTCGCCAGCAAAGATAGGGGCAGTCGGTAAATACACACCGTTGCCACCCACTGGGTTATCGACTTTAAGGTTATATTGTAAGCCGACTTTATAGTCATCCACACCATGTCCGGGTGCAGTGTGTACCGCCCCAGTACCGCTGGTTGCAATAACGTGCTCACCTAAAATGATTGGAACTTGACGATCTACCAGTAATGGATGCTGAAGCAACAAGTTTTCAAGTTTGTTACCAGTAAAATCAGCCAAAACAACAGGATGCTCAAGCTTGTAACGCTCAATCGCCGATTCGACTAAATCTTTGGCCAAAATAAAGTTTTGCTTAGCGCGATCAGTGCTGACCTGAACCAACTGGTAGTCAATTTCAGCGTGTAATGCCACAGCTTGGTTGGCAGGCAAGGTCCACGGTGTGGTGGTCCAAATCACGATATCAGTCACGTCTTGGACATCTATACCGAGACGCGCACTTAAATCTTTGAGATCAACAACGGTAAAACCAACGTCAATCGCATCAGATTTTTTATCTTCGTATTCAACTTCAGCTTCAGCAAGTGCAGAGCCACAGTCCATACACCAGTTCACGGGCTTTAAACCCGGCTGTACGTGACCATTTTTTTGAATTTGACCTAAAGCACGCACAATATCGGCTTCTTGCTTAAAGTTCATGGTTAGATAGGGATTATCCCAATCACCTAACACACCTAAGCGTTTAAAATCAGCGCGTTGTATATCGATTTGTTGTTGTGCATATTCACGGCAGTGCTTACGGAACGTCGCAGCATCCACTTTCTCACCGACTTTACCGACTTTTTCTTCAACTTTAAGTTCGATCGGTAAACCGTGGCAGTCCCAACCGGGTACATAAGGCGCATCAAAACCTGCCAAAGTACGACTTTTGACGATAATGTCTTTAAGCACTTTGTTGACGGCGTGACCTAAGTGAATGGTACCGTTCGCATACGGAGGGCCATCATGCAAAATATATTTTTTCTTACCAATACGCGATGCACGAATCTGCTGATAAATGTTGTCGGCATACCACTCTTCTAACCATTTGGCTTCACGCACAGCCAAATTTGCTTTCATGGCAAATTGAGTGTCAGGCAAATTGAGTGTGGTTTTATAATCCACTGCATTTTCAGGAGTTTGCTTATCGCTCATGCAAGTTGTCTTCCAGTTTGATCAGTCTAAACTGACAGGTTTTACAATTAAATTTAAAAAGGAAATTCTGGTGTACGCTTACGATAATCTCGTAACTGCTGTACATCATCATCAATTCCAGCTTTGAGTGCTTCAAGCGAAGGATAATTCAGTTCACCATGTAAATAGTGAAGAAAGGTTACCCGCATTAATAAGCCATACAGATTAGCAGAAACATCGGGGAAATGTACCTCTAATCGCCATTCAGGTTGAGCTTGTTGAATCGCAGGGCGTGTCCCCACATGACCTGCACCAAACAAACTGTCACCTTGGTATCCTGCAATACCATTTAGCGCAGGATCTGCATGTTTTATTGTTGCTGTAAGTGACGCATTTTCACATACGACATCTACAGCATAAATCCCACTTAAACACGGTTTATGACGGTTTAAGCGGACATTGATCGTTGGGAAATCAAGCGTACGTCCGATTTGATCGCCATATTGCACACGACCTGTGATGCTATAAGGGCGACCCAGTAACTTTGCTGCTAATGCGAGGTCACCTTCTTGTAAGACTTGACGAATACGGGTTGAACTAACACGGTCACCATTTAAGGCAACGGTATTAAGGTTGATCACATCAAAACCATAATCGCGTAAAAAACTGCTATTGCCTTGACGATCTTTGCCAAAATGAAAGTCATCGCCTAATACCAAGCTTTTGGCATTGAGTTTGAGTTTGAGTAATTCAGCGAATTCAGTGGCGTTTA
Organism: Acinetobacter sp. 3657; assembly: GCF_031456775.1. Classification (NCBI taxonomy): domain Bacteria; kingdom Pseudomonadati; phylum Pseudomonadota; class Gammaproteobacteria; order Moraxellales; family Moraxellaceae; genus Acinetobacter; species Acinetobacter sp. 3657. The sequence goes on from NZ_JAVDVH010000010.1 coordinate 6,307, forward strand.
AACTTCTAAAATAATGATTAAATTTGGCGACAGCAATATAGTCGACGCCCAGCTCTGTTAAATATTCTACTTTTTCGCGTAGAGAGCTAATACGTGGTGGAGCTTCATAACCTTTAAAAAATTCGAGAGGTTGTGGCTCAAAAATCATCACTAATGTTTTTAAGCCTTTGGCTGCTGCCAATGTTTTAAGTTGAGCAATCATCGTTTGATGCCCTAAATGGACACCATCAAAATTGCCAATCGTTACCGCAGTCGGCGGTAACTGAAAATCTGGCGATAAAGCGTTGAGACGAAGCAACTTCATGGGCGTTAAATTCAGCGAATTTTGCAAAGGCTGTATTTTGCCATATTCTCAGCGTTTCGTCTTGTTGTTGTGTTTTTATACAAGATATTTTCAATATTTAAGAACTATATATCAATTAAATTGATCTATTAAATAAAAATAAATCAATTTTTCTTATTAATAAATTAGACTAAGATTCTCTTATCGTCGCTTTACTTAGAGCTAGAGATGAAAAAGCCATTTTACCAGTTACAACAGAGCAGAGATGTGATTCGTCATTTTACCCCGAACTGGTTTACTGCAACCATGGGAACGGGTGTCGTGGCAATGATTTTAGCACAGTTACCTTTTGCGTCATCGCTCATGTTTATGCTGGCGACCAAATTATGGCAGTTCAATATTCTGCTATTTAGTACCTTTAGTATTCTTTATCTCCTACGCTGGATCTTGTTTCCTAAAGAAGCCAAGCAGATTTTCATGCATCCCAATATGAGTTTATTTTTAGGTGCGATTCCGATGGGCTTGGCAACCATAGCCAATGGTTTTCTCAGTTTTGGTACAGCGTTATATGGTGATATTGCTATTCAAATTGCACAATATCTTTGGTACATCGATGTGTTCCTTGCGGTTGTGATTGCGTGGCTCGTGCCATTTTGTATGTTTAGCTGTCAAGATCATCATTTACATCGTATGACAGCAGTTTGGTTATTACCGATCGTGGCGTGTGAGGTTGCAGCAAGCTCTGCGGGTCTGTTAGTACAACATTTGGCAGCAGATCAACATGCTTTTTATATTTTGATCACGGGTTATGTGTTGTGGGGAATATCTGTTTTGCCTGCTTTTGCAATATTGACGATTTTGATGTTGCGCTTGGCCTTGCATCAACTGCCTGAGAAAGAAGTGGCGATCTCAAGTTGGTTGTGTTTAGGACCGATTGGCACAGGGGCGTTGGCATTACTTTTATTGGGCGAACAAGCACCACGGATTATGCAAGCCATGGGTTTTGAAAGCTTAGCAATATTATTGCCTGCTCTCGGGATTGTAGCGAGTCTAGTGTTGTTAGGCTTTGGGGTATGGTGGTTCGGTATTGCCATTTTAACCACACTGAGACATGCGCGAACTGGGATTCCATTTAACTTAGGGTGGTGGGGTCTGACCTTTCCATTTGGGGTTTTTATCCTAGCGATCTTTAATTTGGCACATCAGTTACATATTGATGCGCTACAGTATGTTGCTGTGGTTTTAAGTCTACTTTTAGTTGGCTTATGGGCTTTGGTAATGAAGAAAACAGTGGCGGGCGCGTATAGTGGCCAATTATTTTTCTCTCCATGCTTGGTCGCATTGCAGCAGAAGATACAATAATATTTGAGCTGTGGATGACCACAGCTTTTTTTATATATGGTTTTCAATTTCACCTAAAACGAGTTCTAGTGTATGCGTGCTGATGTTGCCTTAATTATGGCTTTGCCAAATGAATCTAAAGGTCTGTTTGAACAGGCGGGGATTGATGTTCATTACAGCGGAATTGGCAAAATCAATGCGGCATTTAAAGCTTTTGAGGTGATTCAAAAAACAGGATGTAAGACTTTAATCAATTTGGGTAGTGCGGGGAGTTCGCATTTTAATGCACATAGTCTGGTTGAAGTGACCACATTTGTGCAGCGGGATATGGATGTGTCTCCCTTAGGTTTTGCGGTGGGTGTCACGCCAATGGATGATGATATTCCTGCCGAAATTCATGCGCAGCCCCATTTTGAGTATTTACCCAAAGGGATTTGTGGAACGGGAGACTCCTTCGAAACAGGACAGCCGAAAGTAAGCTGTAATTTAGTGGATATGGAAGGCTATGCCTTGGCAAAAGTCTGCCGTAAGTTGGATGTGCGTTTGATTTCAGTCAAATATATTACCGATGGGGCGGATGATACGGCCCATCTAGACTGGGAAGAGAACTTACTCTTGGGTGCTCAAAAATTATTGGCTTTGTATCAGGCACATTTTTAAATGTAAAGGTCTAGCCTTGTAGTTTGTATGGGTGGGCTTTTGCGTATCGGTAGATTGTTGAAATTAAAAGTTACTTTAGCTTGCAAGCTGGTTACGCATAACGCCCATTATGTTAAATGGGATTATTTAATTTTATTGATCCTTTTTATTAAGTTATAAATATAGCGAAACTCAGGATTTGAAATAGAAAAAATATGAAGCACTATCAGGATACTCAGACAGGTCAAATATACGCATTTGAGGATGATTTTAATCCATTTCTCTCAGAGAATCGTAATATTCCTAAAACACTAACAGACGTAATTAAAAATAAACCAACTGAAACTTCTGTTTGGTATGGAGAAGATTGGATTGAAAAATCAGATGCTCCTTTTGATTATGTCGAACCGATTTCTAGTGTGCCGTCATATAATCCTGCTTGGATGGTTCATTTAAGACCATATTCAGCAATAGTTAGCGATAGAAAAAAACAAATAAGTTTCTCACTGGAACAAATTAATGAAAATTCTTATGCTGGAATGCAATTATCAGAAGTAGTAGGAATACTTCCTTTAAAAATTAATCAAAGATTGGATGCATTGGTAAGCTACGATGGAGCAATAGCAATTCCCCAGTGCAGTGCTTTCCCAACAAGATCTGAAGGAATTGCCAAATTAAATGAAATCCTATGTTCTTTATTATTAGGTGGAATACATGCTGAAGTTTTACATTCGCATGAGTTAGTGATTGGTTCCCTACATAAAAAAACTAATTTGTTCGCTTATACACCATCGCTTCATACGCGATTAAGAGAAAATTGGGCATCTATAACTGAACTACTTGAACCACTGATGCATCCGAGAGTGTTGAGTGTTGAGTGTTGATAATTTAAAAAAAGCTTTCTCTGAAGGTCAGGAAATTATCAGGTCAATTCCTCACTTTTCGCCTTTTTTCCTCTTAAATGGTTATACATCTTTAACTAATCAAAATAATAGTGATGCTCTTAATAATTTATGGATTGTTGTCGAACAACTTACAGAGATTTTATGGATAAATCAGTATTCTAGAAATAGTAGTAGTTATTCACCCAAAGTGAATAAACGGCATGATCAACTCCAATCCAAGATAGATAATAATATAATTAGCGCGAAACATGAGCTTTTAAAACTATCTAAAATTATAAAAAATGAAATTTATCATAAACTTAACAGAGTTCGAAAAGCGCGTAACGACTTAGCACATAGAGGCGTTTCACCAAAGCGTGAAGTGATAATTGAATTATGGGATGTATTGTTAGAGCTTTTTGAAATTGCTACATCTCGCAGAAATATAGGTATGCGAGTATTAAGGATAGAACAAGAAATTAATTGGGAAATTCCTTGGAGTACTAATTTTGATGAGTGGCAAGAATTAGCCATTTTAATGAAATAGCACTCATTAATTAAGGATAGAGTTTAGAATAAAAATTAAATTGATCTAAAATTAACATAATACGCCTTATACGAAATGCTTGAAGTTTCCTCTTTAGCATCAATATTTTAGCCTAAGCCGTTCAGGGTTCAGCGCACAGGAACGGCATTTTCGTGACTATTCATGTTCCACGTATGTTTCTTAATCAATGTCCCACATTTTTGATTAGTTCACTTGAATGATCGCCTTAACCATTTGACAATAAAAAAGCGACTAACAAAGTCGCTTTTTTATTGTATTTCAATCGCTAAAATTAAGGCTTGTGAAGAAAATTTAACGTGGTAATGCGCCGTACAGCATCAAATGAACTGTGTGTTCAACAGAGCGTTGGTACATGCTGCGATTGCGCAAGGTTTTACCCGTCACCATTTCCATTTGAGTGGAAAAATCAGCATAGTTTTGGGTGATTGCCCAGATATTGATAATAAACAGTTCAGGATCAATCTCTTTAGACAATTTACCTTGTTCTTGCCAAATTTGGATCACTTTGGTTTTGCGTTTAAATAGCTTTTTCAAAGGACCTTTTAAGATCGGTAAAATATGCGGTGCACCTTGGATAATCTCCAGTGCAAACAAACGCGATGCTTTCGGTTGATCGCGTGAGCTTTCTAGCTTTTGAATTAAATAGTGGGTGAGTGCTTCGGTCGGCTCAAGTTCTGATTCTAATGTTTGCAAGGGCGCAAGCCACTTTTGCAACACCGTGGTTAGCACCTCGACGTATAGAGACTCTTTATTTTCATAGTAATAGAAAATATTAGATTTGTGCATACTAGCGAGTTGTGCAATCTCATCCAAACTAGCGCCACTGAACCCATAGACGGAAAAAACATCTAGGGCAGCATTCAGCAGTTGATTGCGCTTTTGTGTACTTTTTTTCTGTTCCATCTGCGAGCTTGATTCAAAAAATGTCATTGACATTGTAAGATAAATTGTCGGTTTTGTGCACAAGAACACAGTTTTTTATTAAAAAAAATGTAGTTCTTAGATTAACGGTAACGATGTGTTTGAAAATGATGGATATCTAAAAATTGAATTACATGATTTGTAAATTATTCCTGCTGCATTGAAGGGCAAGCACTTCGCATTTTATGGTTTTAATAACATTTTAATGTTGATAAGGCGGTTTTAGGTGGCTAAAACCGCATCTAGGACGTGCTGTTCGAGTTGTGCAAACGCAATACTTTTTTTACGTGGACGTGGCAGGTTGACCTGAAAGTTGTGAGCGATGTGTCCTTGATCGAGTAAAATAATCCGATCGGCAAGTTGGACTGCTTCACTAACATCATGGGTGACTAAAATCGCCGTAAAGCCTTGTTCTTTCCACAACTGTTCAATGAGCTTTTGCATTTCCAAACGCGTCAGTGCATCTAAAGCCCCTAATGGTTCATCCAGCAACAAAATACGTGGCGTATGGGAGAGGGCACGTGCTAAAGCAGCACGTTGGCGTTGTCCACCAGAGAGTTGAGTGGGCCACTGCATGGCTTTGTCTTTTAAACCGACTTTTGCTAAAAGCGTTTCTGCTAGGTGATGTTGGGTTTTGGCTAAACCTAATTGTGCGTTTTGTAAAACGTTCTTCCATGGCAGTAAGCGAGGGTCTTGAAACATCACTCGAATATCGGCACTGGTGATGCCTTCCCGAAAGTTACGTGCCGACTGGAATTTAATTTCACCGTAACTTGGTTTTTCCAGTTGGGCAATCAGACGCAGTAGCGTACTTTTGCCGCAACCACTACGTCCTACAATGGCAACAAATTCCCCAGCTTGAATATTTAGATCTAAATCCTCTAAAACCTTGACCTCGCCATAAAACTTATAGAGTTGTTCAATCAGAATGTCTGCACCATTTGCGGGAGTGGTTGGCGTTTCTGGCTCAGCCACAGGTTGGATCAAACTGTCATCAAAGAAATTTAAATTTAAGTTGCTCATATTTATCTCCTTTTTATTTTTGATAGCCTGCATGCCAGCGCAATAAATAATGTTCTAAAGCTTGTGCCAATACATCCGCTAATTTTCCCAGCAAGGCGTAGAGTAAAATGCCGACCAATACGATATCAGTTTGTAAAAACTCGCGTGCATTCATGGTCATATAGCCGATTCCTGCTTGCGCAGAAATAGTTTCCGCCACGATGAGTAAGACCCAAACCAACCCTAAAGAAAAACGCAGCCCGACCAAAATAGAAGGCATTGCACTGGGTAAAATAATGTCTTTATAGAGCTGCCAGCGATTGAGTCCGTAACTTTTACCCATTTCAATCAGTTGAGGATCGACTGAGCGAATACCATGATAAGTATTGATATACATCGGAAAAAATACACCGACAGCAACCAAAAAAAGTTTGGCTGTTTCATCGATTCCGAACCATAAAATTACCAATGGAATTAGTGCCAGTGCAGGGATGTTACGGATCATCTGCAAGGTGGTATCAAGTAAGGTCGAAGCAATCCTTGATGAACCATTTAACAGTCCTAAAATCAGCCCTAAACCACCCCCAATCAACAAACCCAACAACGCTCGACCAGCGCTGACTTTGACATGTTGCCAAAGCTCACCACTCACCAATAAATGCCAAAAAGCACTCACGACAGCCGTTGGTGCGGGTAGCACTCGACTTTGTAATACACCCACACTTGAGGCGATTTGCCAGATCATGACCAATAAAATGGGGAACAACCACGGCAGCATACCTCTCCCTAAACTTTTTGTTCCACGTGAAACATCATTGAATAGCGTCTGTGCACTCATACGCTCTCCTTAACCACTTTTCTGGGTTGCTTGACCTCAGGCACATAGTTATTGGCAATGATTTCACCAAATGGTCCTGTTAAATGCGGCTGTGCTAATTTCTCACGGGTTTTAAGCGGTAGTAATGGGAACACCAATTCAGCAAACCGAATTGATTCTTCTAGATGTGGGTAGCCAGAGAAGATAAAGGTATCAATCCCCAAATCAGCATATTCTTGGATACGTGCTGCAACGGTTTCAGGATCACCGACTAAAGCAGTTCCTGCACCACCCCGAACTAAACCAATACCCGCCCAAAGATTAGGTGAGACTTCAAGTTGATCTTTACGTCCCCCATGTAGCGCTGCCATGCGTTGTTGCCCAACCGAATCCATTTGAGTAAATTTTTTCTGTGCTGCGGCAATAGTTTCATCGTCGAGGTATTGGATCAGTTCATCCGCAGCAGCCCAAGCCTGTTCATTGCTTTCGCGGACGATGACATGTAAGCGAATACCATAATTGAGCGTACGCCCTTTAGCCGCTGCTTTGGCACGCAAGTGTTCGATTTTTTCTTTCACCGCAGCAGGTGGCTCACCCCAAGTCAAATAGGTATCCACTTGTTCAGCGGCAAGCTCAGTTGCTTCCTCTGATGAACCACCGAACCATAAAGGTGGATATGGCTTTTGTACGGGTGGATAGAGCAGTTTGGCATCATCGACACTGAGACGTTCTCCGTGAAAAGTAAATGATTCACCCGTATGCGAGCGAGTGAGAATTTCTCGCCAAATTTTTACATATTCAGAAGCTGTCTGATAACGAGTGCTGTGGTCTTCATACAGACCATCACCTTTTAATTCTTGCTCATCTCCGCCCGTAACAAGGTTGAGGAGAATACGACCATTCGACAAACGATCAAAAGTTGCTGCCATGCGTGCAGCAAGTGAAGCTGTGGTGATCCCCGGACGTAATGCAACGAGGAATTTAAGTTGTTTGGTCGCATCGATTAAACTCGCCGCCGTGATCCACGGGTCTTCACATGAGCGCCCTGTTGGAATCAAAACACCGGCATAACCTAAATGATCGACTGTAACGGCAATTTGTTTCATATAAGCATGATCGACCTGACGAGCACCCTTGCTGGTACCTAAATAACGACTGTCACCGTGAGTGGGGATAAACCAGAAAATATTCATGTCGAGGTTCCTCATGAAAATAAAAGCAATGATTATTGGGCAGACCAAACACTTTGTTGGATGTCAATCTGCATCGGAATGAGTTGTGATTGTTTAAATAAATCGGCGATTTGTTGTTGATGCTGGATGACCTCAGTCGTGAGCGGTTGAACAGGTGAGGGCTTTGGTCTTTTGTCGAGTACCTGTTGCGCGACGGGGATACTTAGCCCTGTGCTTTGTGCATAAATCTGTAATGCTTGATCTGGGTGTTGCACAATCCATTGATCTGCAAGATTGTTGGTCTTGATCAGTTTCTGGACGGAATCAGGATGTTTTTGAATAAAGTCAGGATTGCCAATATAAAAAGAATATGTGGTTGGAAATGCACGACCATCAACCAACGTTCGGGTGTGACCTTGTAATTCGGCAGTGCCTAAGTAGGGTTCCCAAATCGCCCATGCATCAACCGCTTGTTTATCAAATGCGGCACGTGCCTCGGCTGGGGCTAACCAAATGGGTTGAATGTCTTGCCAAGACAAAGCTGCTTTTTGCAAAGTTTTGGCTAACAATTCATGCGCACTTGAGCCTTTCTGTACAGCAACACGTTTACCTTTCAAATCTTGAAGCGAATGAATCGTGTGATCTGCGTGAACTAGAACCGCTTGTGCCGTCGGTGCCACTATTTCATAAGCAACATAGCTCAATGGTTTTGCTGCGGCTTGGGCAAAGATCGGTGGCGTGTTTCCAACATAGCCAAAATCAACTGCGCCAACGGCGAGGGCTTCTAACATATGCGGGCCTGCAGGAAATTCCCGCCACTCAATTTTGGCATTTGGAAATGATTGTTCAAACAGCTTTTGTTGTCTTGCAACCAACAAATTGAGTGATGATTTTTGAAAGCCAATTGAAAGGGTTTTGACGCTTTGAATCTCAGTTGATGAAGTGGTCTTTCCAGCCGTTTGTTCTGGTTTTTGGCATCCACTGAGTGTAAATGTGCTGAAGGCTAAACCAATAACCGAAACTTTAACGAACCATTTCATACTGAGCCTCTATTTTTTAAGTTGGTTTTTTAAGACAGCATCTTGAATCACAAGTTGCTTTGGAATGAGTTTCTGAGCAAAGAATGCATCGGCAACATACTGCTGTTCTTTGGCGACTTGTGCAGAAATGGGCTGAACGCCAAATCCCATACGTGAAATCGATGTTTTTAAAACATCAAACCCCAGCCCAGTCGGTTTTTCTAATAATTTTGCTGCATCGTCAGGATGGTTTTTAACCCAATCTGTGGTTTGATTGAGGGTACTGACCAGCGTTTTCAGTGCGTCAGGGTGATTTTCCGCAAATTTGCGATCTGCTAAATAAAATTGATGGTTATTGACCAAATGTTCACCGCTTGCAAGCACACGTGCATGAATTTGATGTTGTGCTGCTGCGAAGAAAGGATCCCAAATCACCCAAGCATCAACCGCACCTTTTTCAAAGGCAGCGCGGGCATCCGAGGGTGGAAGATAGACGGGTTGAATGTCATTTAAGCTGAGTTTATTTGCCTCTAAAAGCTTGAGTAATAGGTAATGCACATTCGAACCTTTATTGAGCGCAATACGTTTCCCTTTGAGATCTTGTATGGATTGAATAGGTGAGTCTTTTTGCACAATGAGCGCTTCAGCCGTCGGTGCAGGGGGCTGATTGGCGACATAGACCAAGTTTGGATTGGCTGCTTGCGCAAAAATTGGAGGCGCTTCGCCTGCTTCACCAAAAACCACACTGCCAACATTGAGACCTTCTAAAAGCTGGGGACCCGCAGGAAATTCAACCCATTTGACATGGACACCTTGAGCAGCAAGACTTTTTTCTAATTCACCCTTTGCTTTAACAATCGGCAAGATGCCATATTTTTGAAAGCCGATGCTTAATGTTGTGGTCTGTTGTTTTGTGGTGTCTTGCTGCTCAGTTTCTTTTGCACAACCTGCAATCCCGATCACGCTGGCAAGACTTACTGCCAGAAAAGTGTATGTTGCCCATGAGCGATGAATAGAATTGACCATGTTGGTGGTGCTCCCCGAAAAATCAAAAAGACTTCAATAAGATGAGCAACCAAGCTAAAACTTTTTTTAATGCATAAAAAATAAATAATCGGGCATTACTTATAATGAAAAGTGCAAAAAAGAAGAACGAATAATCTTATCTTTAGATGGAATAACAGGAAATCATTTTTAATTTATTAAGATATTGTTTTAATTCGGTTTTATTATTTTTATAGATCAAGTAAATAGATACTCTGGCAGTTGTTAAACAGAAATCATGATGAATTGGAGATATCTTTATCAGAAATAAAAATATCTCCAGTTTCATTAGGCCAGTACTTTTTTAAACACCAGCGAGTTACGTTGGTAGTTATATAGGGCTTGGCGCGAATTGGGCAAATCATCAATATGAGCGGGTACAAAGCCATGTTCTAAAAACCAGTGCGCTGTTCGTGTCGTGAGTACGAATAGCTGTTGAATCCCTTGTTGTTTGGCTTTGTTTTCTAAGAATTGCAGAATTTGACTGCCACGATTGGATTTGCGGTAGCTAGAGTCAACCGCAACGCAAGCAATTTCAGCCGAACGCGTTTCATTCAATGCCGATGAAATCGGGTAGAGTGCTGCACATGCCAAGATCATTCCATCGCGTTCAATTACGGCAAATTGCTCGATTTCACTTTCAAGCAGTTCGCGAGAGCGATAAACCAAAATTCCTTCTTGCTCAAGCGGGCGAAGTAAATTAATTAAGCCACCGACATCGTTGATATTGGCAATACGCACTTCTTCATAATGTGCATCGGTGATCATGGTTCCTATGCCATCACGGGTAAAGAGTTCCTCAATCAACGCGCCATCATAGGTATAAGAAATCAAATGTACGCGATGCACGCCAGACAAAGAGGCTTGCTGTGCTTGTTTGAGATGCAGGGCAAATTCTGGATGGTGTGCTTGATATTGTTGAATATAAGATTCAAGCTGGCGAGGGCTTAACTCACGTAATAATTGTTGCTTTTCATTCATTAGACCCTGTTTTTCGCCCAAGAAAATCAGCTTATCGGCGTTTAAGGCAGTCGCCGTTTTGGTTGCCACTTCTTCTGCCAATAAGTTGAAAACTTCACCTGTGGTTGAGTAACCCGTAGGTCCTAATAATACGATATTGTGGCTGTCTAAATGTCGTTGAATCGCATCGGTATCGATGGAACGCACTTCCCCTGTCAACTGGAAGTCAACGCCATCACGGATACCATAGGGCTTAGCCGTGACAAAATTACCTGAAACCACATCAATGCGAGCGCCGTACATTGGCGAGTTTGCCAATCCCATGGAAAGGAGCGCTTCAATCTCTAAACGAATTGAACCCACGGCATTCATCACCGCAGGCAACGATTCACGTGTGGTCATACGGCGATTTTGATGAAAAGGTGTTTCAATCTTTCTTTCAAGTAGATTCTGATTGATTTGCGGGCGTGCACCATACACCAAGATCAATCGAATCCCGAGAGAGTGCAATAGCGCAATATCATGAATGATATGTTGGAAGTTTTGGTGTTGGACCGCCTCACCGCTAAACATCAGTACAAAGGTTTTATGGCGGTGTGCATTGATATATGGTGCAGAATGGCGAAACCAATGTACATAATCTTGTGTTGTACTTTGTGAAGTTTCGGTTATTTGATTCGCCATGTTGATCTCAGATATACATCAATGAATCTGATTTTAACTAAAAAAACCAAAAGATAAACCGATTCCTAAAACAACAACCGACTTTTCTACAGTTTAATAAGCACAAAGTATTTAGAAACCCATGATACGCACAATACTATTATCATTGGAGTTGACTAAGATATAGTCATTATTGACTTTATACCACTGTTGGTCTCGACCTGGTTTTGGTAGATTATTTTCTTTATAATCAATCTTGTAGCTGTTTCCTCGATAATGTTGAGGCATGACATAGCCTGCTTGCCAGCGATGTTGTTTTAACCGCTCCACGCCACGTTCTTCACGCATACGGCGTTCACGCATACGATTGTCATTATCTGGACGTTCAAAATTGCGACTGTGTTTATGACCACGTGAATCGTCATCACGATCAAAACGCGGATTTGCAAAACTCACCATGCTGCTAAACAGGGTGGCTGAACCTAAGATTAAGATAATGAATTTATTTCTCATGATACACCTAAGATCGGATGTCTCTCATGTGAAAACTGTACCTTAAAAATGCAGAGAAACTGTGAAGATCGATTCAGTATTCAATTAAAAATATGGAGCATCTCTCCCAGTTTCGATCACAAAGGCAGACTTAAGGTCAGTTTTCAATGTTGTTTTAAATTGTTTTAATCACGTTATTAACTTTGCGCATCAATGCTTTGCCCATTCATCTCTAAACTATCATCGCCCATCAAATAAAGATATGCAGGCATGATGCTATCTGGTGTTGGCAATACTTTAGGATCTTCATCGGGATAGGCTTTGGCCCGCATTGCGGTACGCGTTCCACCTGGATTGATGCAATTAAAGCGAATATTTGCATAACTATTTTCTAGAGCAAAAATTCTGCTCATGGCTTCAGTCGCAATTTTAGACACCGAATAAGCGCCCCACAAGGCACGCGCTTCACGCCCGACACCTGAACTGGTAAAGATCACAGAAGCATGTTCAGATTGTTCGAGTAAAGGCAGTAATGCTTGGGTCATGGCAAAGGGTGCACGTAAATTCACCGCCATCACATCATCCCACACATCTACAGGATAATTTGCCAGCTCAACCCGATCACCTAACATCCCTGCATTATGCAAAATGCCATCTAAACGTCCGAATTGCTGTTGCAGCGTATCAACTAAAAGCTCATAGTCATGGCTCGACGCTGTTGAAAGTTGCAAAGGTAAAATAGCAGGTTGTGGCGCACCTAAACCTTCGATTTCATCATAGATGACTTCGAGTTTATTGAGCGTTCGGCCATGCAATACAACCGTTGCGCCGTGCAGGGCATAACTCATCGCAGCAGCTCGACCAATACCATCACCCGCACCAGTAATCAGGATGATACGATCTTTGAGTAGATCTGGACGAGGTTGATATTCTGAATATTTCATTGTTATGCCTCCTGTTATCTTGCCTATTTAACTCATCATACCCTGATTTTCTGACAACACCGTGATTTTCTGTTTGAGCAGTTGATGAAGTTCAGGGACGGTTTGAATAATTGCATCTGCTTGCCAAGCGGCGAGATTATCTCGTGATTCGACCGGTAAATAGCCATAAGCCGCCAAGATGGTATACATGTCTGCGTTGCGACCTGCGTCTATATCACGTGGATGATCACCAACATAAATAATGTCTTTCGCATCGAGCTTGAGCTGCTTTGCTGCTAAATACATCGGTTCAGGATCAGGCTTCGTTTTACTGACATCTTCGGGACAAACCAGCACCGCACAACGCTCTGTGAGTTGTAAGGCAGCGAGCAGTAATTCACTTAAACCACGGGGTTTATTGGTCACTATGCCCCACGGAATCTGATGTGCTTCCAGTTCTTCTAATAAAGGATACATGCCTTCAAACAGATTGGTATCAACCACGATATTGTCGCCGTAGACATCTAAAAAGCGTTGGCGGTGTGCGAGAAACACGGGATCAGTAATATCCAATTCTGGATAAACCAATTTCACCATGGCACGCGCCCCCTCAGAAACTTGAGTACGAATGGTTTCTGCATCTACGACTGGGCGTTGCTCATCCCGACACATCTGCTGAATAATACGAATAAAATCTGCAGCCGTGTCAATCAGCGTACCATCAAGATCAAATAAAACAGCTTTCATTACGCACCTGTATTCGTGGTGTGAACCATGTAGTTGACGTCAACATTCGGCGCTAACCAATAATGTTTGGTGATCGGGTTGTAATGTAAGCCGGTCATCTCTTTTAGGCTTAGACCTGCATTACGAATATCATGTGCCATTTCTGATGGGCGAATAAATTTATGATAGTCATGCGTGCCTTTAGGCAATAAACGCAACACATATTCCGCGCCAATAATTGCGAATAAATAGGATTTTGGATTACGGTTAATGGTGGAGAAGAACACGTGTCCACCAGGTTTGACCAGTGTTTGACAAGCTTTTACGATAGACGCTGGATCTGGTACGTGCTCCATCATTTCCATGCAAGTGACCACATCGTATTGACCTGCTTGTTCTTGTGCCAGTTGTTCTACAGGAATTTGACGATATTCAATGTTTTGCACATTATCTTGTTGGGCATGTAAGCGACCAACAGCAAGTGGCGCTTCACCCATATCAATACCTAATACATCTGCACCACGACGTGCCATGCTTTCTGCCAAGATGCCACCACCACAACCGACATCAAGGACTTTTTTGCCTGCCAAGCCGCCGACGCGTTCATCTATCCAGTTTAAACGTAACGGGTTGATTTGATGCAGTGGACGGAACTCCGAATGTTGATCCCACCATTTGGCAGCCAATGCTTCAAATTTTGCGATTTCTTGCGGGTCAACATTCAATTGCGACATGGACGTACCTCTATTTATTGGCATAATGATCTGAGTCTAGTGTAGCGATTCTGGCAAAAAAAGCGATAAATCGAATAAAAAACTTCACAGAAGCAAAACGAATTGCTCGTGTTTGTTTTATATTTAGCATATAAACTTACGAAAAATGCTTAGAGGAAAAGCAAAGGCAATGAAAAAGTTAGTATTAGGTGTTTTAAGCACGGCTGTTATCTCATTTTCGATGAACGCAATGGCTGCAGATTTTGTAGCAGGCAAAGATTATACCGTGGTGGCAAATCCGGTTAAAACGACTGCACCTGCTGGTCAACTCGAAGTGCGCGAATTTTTTTGGTACGGTTGTGGACATTGTTTTAACCTTGAACCACACATGCAAACATGGCTAAAGAAAATTCCAAAAGATGTTTATTTCCTACGCACCCCAGCAGCCATGAATAAGGTATGGGAACAGGGTGCTCGTGGTTACTATGTGTCAGAAGCTCTAGGCGTGCGTAAGAAAACCCATATTCCACTTTTCCATGCCATTCATGACGGTGGTCAGCAAATCTTTGATCAAGCGTCTCAAGCAAAATTCTTTGCCCGTTATGGTGTGCCTGAACAGAAGTTTAATAGCATGTTTAACTCGTTCCCGATTACTGCAAAAATTGCGGAGTCAAATAAATTGGCGCAGCAATATCAGTTGACTGGTGTTCCAGTGGTCGTGGTTAATGGTAAATATGTGGTGCAGGGTGAGGATGCTAAAGTCACTCAAGTAGTTGATTATTTATTAGAAAAAGAGCGTAAAGCTAAGTAAATTACCAATGCTTTAGACTAAAAAGGACTGTATCAACAGTCCTTTTTTGCATTTATTGTTGTTCTTGTTGGAGCTCGGTTAAGTCGATTTTCACAGTTTGAGTGGGTAAAGACAAAGCTTGATTAACATACAGATTAATCAGTTTTTCACGTGAACCGATGGAACGTTGGTAATAGCTCGAATTAAGTAATAGTGCTGCGCCGTAAGTTAGTGACCAGATATAAGATAAATAATCACGAATCGACATATCATAACTCTGTGATTTTAAATATTTCTCAGTCATGTCTTTGAGTGAAACAATACGTTGCTGACGAATCGCATACAGTTCGTCAAAGAGATGCTTAAGCTTAGACTCCGTCATGGTCAAGTGTTCTTCTAGCTGATGCAGCAAAATAGTACGACTAGGGGCCATGAGATGATGCAACATATAGCGAGGCGCATACTCTTTGATATCAGTATGGTATTGGTCTGAAATTTTTAAAATTTCTTTTTCATTTTGAATAATAAGTTCAAGTAATAACTCATTTTTACTTCTGAAATGCTTGTATAAGGTTCCTTTGGCAATGTCCAATTCGGCAACCAGTTCATCGAGGGTCATTTCTTGGTTATTTTCTAATAATAACTTTTCAGCAACCTGTAAAATTTTTTCTTTACGAATTAAGAACTGAGTATGACGATCAGGATTCATGATGCTTATAAGCTCCTCATAGTGTTCTAAACGGCATCGCATTATTGTCTAATGCATACTAACGCTAAGCAATGCTTTTATATATCAAACCGAGTCTTCGATATGGTCAAGCGTTTTGTGGTTCCCAGTTGGAGATACCACGAAATAACAAACTCACTTGAGTGGTGGCATTGTCAATAAACAGATTTTGTTGTTCTAATAAATCATCAATCGTAACTTGTTTGGGTAGATTGATCCATGTCATCGCCCATGTAAACGACATGTTGATCAAGATGGTTGATAAGACTTGCAGATACTTTTCTTCTTTAATGTGCTTAAAGGTGTCAAGTTTATATAAATCAACCGCCAAATCTTCAATCAAAAATTCAATTTCACGTGCAATAGCAATGCGTACCGTTTCAGAGCCACCCCAACGTTCCGCAATCATAAACTGCCATTGTTGCGGGCTATGATTCACCGCCTGTACAAAAAGTTCGATGCTGGTACGTGTTTTGGCTGCGCCGCTGTGTTTTAGATAGCTTTGACCCAATTGGTGAATCAAGCTCTTAAGATGTAATGAGACCTGATCAACCAGTTCTTGACCCAGTGCCTCCATATCTTGGAAATGACGATAAAAAGCGGTTGGTACTAAACCAACTTCGCGAGCAACTTCACGCAAACTAATACTACTAAATGAGCGCCCAGACGTGCTGAGATGGAGCGCTGCATCCAGTAGAGCCTGACGACTCTGTTGTTTTCGTTCATCTCTAATCGACATGAATAAGATCCATAAAATTTATACTATAGAGTCTAGCAAAAAAAATAGGTTTTTTTTAGTCTTAATCGGTTGCTAAATCAGATAGATTCTTCGGCTTTTGAAATGAATGGCTTTGTTTTAACGGCTAAATGTGCTCCATGCCTTACTTATTTCTTCATTCTTTTTAATTATTTAAAAAAAAGTAGAAAAAATAATCAAAAAATTAGTGAACAAGTGTTGACTCAGTGAACACAAATAAATATAGTGTACACATGTTCACTATACGAACAGTTGTTCACTCAATATAAATAGCCAGATACAAAACGAGGAACTTATGAGCGCACAGTTAAGCTATCAGCCACATTGGGTTAGAGAAGATTTTGTTGATTTTATCCTTGCAAAAGTTAACCCGATGTGGACTTTGCGCCGCATTATGGCAAAAATCGAAGCGATTGAGCCTATTGCAGATGAAATGATCAAGGTCACTTTAAGCAGTAACAATAAATTTACAACCTATCAGCCTGGTCAATTTGTGATGGTGACGGTTCGTATTGATGGTGTGCAGCATCAACGAGCGTATAGCTTGGTAAGTTCACCAAGTCACGACAAATTGGTGTTAGGTATCAAAAAACAAGGTTGTGTATCTAACTATTTAGCTAACAGCGCACGTGCTGGTGATGTGATTGAAATTACTCAGGCGATGGGCGAATTTACGCTAAAAGACTTTGATACAGAAGAAGGTAAACAACCGATTCTTTTGGTATCTGCGGGTAGTGGTATTACGCCGATTATTCCGATTGCGAAACAGGCATTAGCACGTTCAAATCAACCTGTGACGTTGATTTATTACTCACGTGATCCAGCGTTCCGTACTGAATTGGAAACACTGGCAGCAGAATATCCGCACTTTAACCTACACATTATTGTCGATAGTGCTGAACAACCTGCTTATTTTGATGAAGAAACTTTGGACCGTTTGTGTGCCGATGCTGTTCAACGTCAAACCTATGTGTGTGCTGCTCCAGGTTTGATGAAAGCGACACGTCAAATCTGGACGAAACGTGGTTGGTTAGACCGTTTAACGCAAGAAAGCTTCTTGCCAGTGACGATGGATGTGGATGCTCAAATCCAACCAGTCAATTTCCGTCGCAGTATGCAAGAGTTTGAAGGCCGTGGCAACCTGTTGGCCAGTGCTGAAGCTGCGGGTTTGAAACCATCTTTTGGTTGCCGTATGGGGATTTGTAATACCTGTGTTTGTACCAAGATCAGTGGTGCAGTGAAAAATCAACTTACAGGTGAAATCGATAACCAAAACAATGTGCAAATTAAGTTGTGTGTGAGTGAAGCAGTGAGTCCCGTTGAGATTGACCTTTAATTCATATTGACCAGATAGAGTATAATATTATGAACATGATGACAGTAAATCCGACTAAAACGATTCCTCCAATCAAATTTGGCGGTAACATAAGCCGTGCATTAACACCAGAAGAAGTACAAGAGTTTGGCCGTAAGATTGATGCCATCCGTACTGAAACCATGGCTAAAATTGGCAAAGAAGATTCTGATTATATCTATAAAGTACGTAACTTTGTACGCTACACCGAAATTGCGTCACGTGGCATGTTGATGTTCGGTGGCTGGATTCCACCCGTTTGGTTGCTTGGTACGGCGATGTTAGGCGTGTCAAAAATCGTTGAAAACATGGAATTGGGTCATAACGTGATGCACGGTCAGTTTGATTGGTTAAATGATCCATCGCTTAACGGTGCAACCTATGACTGGGATACGGTGTGTACCGGTGAAGACTGGAAATATACCCATAACTATAAGCATCATACTTACACCAATGTGTATGGCATGGATCATGACATTAGCGGCTATGGTGTGATGCGCATGAGCCGTGAGCAAGAGTGGGAACCACGCTTTTTGTTCAACGTGCCGATAGGTTTTGTATTGTCAACGGGTTTTGAATGGCTACTGGCTTTGCAACGCTTAGAGATGGAAAAAGTGTTGTTTGATGGCACCAAAACCTGGAAAGAAGTATATGTAGAATCTAAAAATCTACGTAAAAAAATGCTACGTCAGTTTGGTAAAGATTATGTGTTGTTCCCAGTGATTGCTGGTCCAATGTTCTTGCCCGTATTGGCGGGTAACTTTGTTGCCAACTTGATCCGTAACTACTGGGCATCGACCGTGATTTATTGTGGTCATTTCACAGAAGACTCTGAAATTATCACTGACAACATTGATAATGAAACCAAAGCAGAATGGTACTTGCGTCAGATACGTGGTTCAGCAAACTTTACTGGCGGTAAAATCATGCATTTCTTGAGCGGTAACTTGAGCCATCAAATCGAACATCATTTGTTCCCTGATGTACCTGCCAACCGTTATATCGAGATGGCACCTAAGGTACGTGAAGTCTGTGCAGAGTATGGTCAACAATACAATACCGCTCCCTTTGGATCTCAGATCGTGAGTGTGTATAAACGTCTGGCGGTTCACTCTTTGCCTGACAATATGGTAGATCGTTTGGTGGCGACTAAGCGTACCTTTACTGAGGCAGTGAAAGGTATATTTGGCAAAGCTGCTTAATCAAGATAGAGCATCGTTTGAGCGATCAAGCGATGCTCGTCACCAATAAGTAAAAGGGAAAGTGCGTGTAATTGAGATATACTATGGGGCAATTATATTTGTGCCATCGTTTTAAGGAATCATTATGCGTATTGACCAAAGAGCATTAGACCAATTACGTGAGGTAAAAATTACCCGTAATTATACCCGTTACGCAGAAGGTTCAGTTCTGGTTGAGTTTGGCCATACCAAAGTATTGTGTACTGCAAGTATCGACAATTCGGTTCCACGCTTTTTAAAAGGGAAAGGACAGGGTTGGGTCACGGCTGAATACGGCATGTTACCGCGTTCAACCCATACCCGTAGTGATCGTGAAGCAGCGCGTGGGAAACAGTCGGGCCGTACTCAGGAAATCCAACGTCTGATTGGTCGTAGCCTCAGAGCGATGGTTGACCTTAAAAAACTTGGTGAAAATACCATTAACATCGACTGCGATGTGATCCAAGCGGATGGTGGTACGCGTACCGCAGCGATTACAGGAGCAGCCGTGGCATTGGTTGATGCCATGAATGTGTTGTTAAGTAATAAAAAGATTAAACATGACCCGTTAAAAGGTTTAGTGGCAGCCATCTCTGTGGGGATGTATCAAGACGAAGTTCACCTCGACTTGTGCTACGAAGAAGATTCAAATTGCCAAACCGATTTAAATGTGGTGATGACACAGGCGGGCGAATTTATTGAGATTCAAGGAACGGCAGAAGATAAACCGTTCACTCGCCAACAGTGCAATGCCATGTTAGAGATTGCTGAAAAAGGAATCGCGGAATTGATTCTGAAGCAACAGCAAGCACTCGGTTGGTAAGCTCCAGTTGATAGTGCGGGCGGTCTGGAAATTTTAGACCGCCTTTTTTTTGCCTATTTTTCTGTCATTGAATTGCTATCAAATGATCATCGAATTGTCATTTATATTGTATTGACTATCTGCACGAATATTTTAACGGATAGTAAAATGCGAAATACCTTCTTAGCTTTACTCACCAGTAGTATTTTCTTATTAAGTGCTTGTAATGAAAATGATAATGGCGATAACAACAATACCACGCCAAATCCAAAACCGCCGACTTCAGACTGTACTATTCACTGTGCACCCTAAATAATAACAATAAGGAAATAATCAATGAACCGTCGTGACTTTTTATTAAATTCAACCAAAGCATTATTTGGTACCGCTGCACTTACCAGTTTTCCAATGAGTATTCAAAAAGCCCTCGCAATTGATGCTAAGGTCGAGACAGGAACCATTAAAGACGTTAAACATGTGGTGATCTTGACCCAAGAAAATCGTTCTTTTGACAATTACTTTGGGACGTTAAAAGGGGTACGTGGCTTTGGTGATCGTTTTACCATTCCTTTAAGCCAAGGTCGTACAGTGTGGGAACAATATGATGCCAATAAAAATAAAGTTTATCCCTATCATTTGGATAGTAGCCGTGGCAATGCACAGCGGGTGAGTGGCACACCACATTCATGGACAGATGGTCAGTATGCTTGGGATCATGGACGGATGGGCAATTGGGTGCAATATAAGCAGCCACAGTCAATGGGCTATTACAAGCAACAAGAGGTTGAATTTCAATTTGCATTAGCCAATGCTTTTACCCTGTGTGATGCATATCACTGTGCCATGCATACAGGAACCAACTCAAACCGTATGTTTATCTGGACAGGAACCAATGGCCCAACAGGCGCCAACGTTGCCAGTGTAGTCAATGATTTGGACTCAATCGGGCCATCCACCGTTGGCTATGACTGGACCACCTATCCTGAACGCTTACAACAGGCGGGTGTAACGTGGAAGGTCTATCAAAACATGCCTGATAATTTTACCGACAATCCCTTGGCTGGTTTTAAACAATACCGTCGTGCCAATGTGTTATCAGGTAAACCTGTGAATAATATTACCATTTGCCCAGCCTATGATCCGGCTATTGACGCCACTCAGCCTTTGTATAAAGGGATCGCCAATACCATGCCAGATGGTGGTTTTTTGGGTTCATTTAAACAAGATATTGCCAATGGGCAGTTACCCCAAGTAAGTTGGTTAATTGCACCAGCAACTTATAGTGAGCATCCGGGACCGTCTAGCCCAGTTCAGGGTGCTTGGTATATCCAAGAAGTTTTAAATGCGTTAACCGAGCATCCAGACGTATGGAGTCAGACGGTTTTCATCATCAATTTTGATGAAAATGATGGTTTCTTTGATCATCTACCTTCACCAAGCGCACCCTCAATGGATGCTTCAGGTACAGTACATGGCAAATCCACTTTAAGCCCAGAGCAGATGTCCTATGAGTATGCCACGCATGCCAAAGCTTCAGCAGGACAGCCAAACTTTACTGATCCAAAAGTGAGTAATGGCGTGGGTGTCTACGGCCCTGGTGTTCGAGTACCGATGTACATCATTTCCCCATGGAGTCGTGGTGGCTGGGTCAATTCTCAAGTATTTGATCATTCTTCGGTGATTCGTTTCTTGGAACAATGTTTTGATGTACAAGAACCTAATATTAGTCCGTATCGTCGTGCGGTGTGTGGGGACTTAAGCTCAGCATTTAACTTTAAAACGCCAAATCTTTTACCTTTGCCTGATTTAGCTGGTAAGAAAACAAAAACAGAGGTTGATGCGATTCGTAAAGCTCAGGAACGCTTGGCACAGGTCAGTCGTCCTTTAAGCCAAACCTATCCTGTTCAAGACATGGGAATACGACCATCACGTGCATTGCCGTATATTTTGCATAGCAGTGCCAAAGTCGATGTGGTTATGAAAACTGTTAAATTAATGTTCTCCAATACAGGAGCACAAGCCGCAGTATTCCATGTTTATGACAAATTGAATTTAGACGCGATCCCACGCCGTTACATGGTGGAAGCAGGGAAGCAACTTGATGATGTCTGGCAGACTAAAGATCATCAATATGACCTATGGGTGTTGGGACCGAATGGTTTCCATCGCAGTTTTGCTGGGAACTTGATACAAGCCACGCAGTTAGAAGCACTTCCAGAAATTCGCGTGTGTATGGGGGAGTGCGATTCCAAGCTTTTCTTGAAAGTGCGAAATGATGCAGCCCAAACAGCGCAGTTGGTTGTGACAGCCAATGCTTATTTACCCAATAAAACATGGCAAATCGAAACTGCGGCGAATGAAAAAGAACTCAGTTGGGATATGTCCGAATTTGGTGGATGGTATGATTTCACCGTTAGCATTCAAAACGAACCAAGTTATCGTCGTCGTTTTGCTGGGCGCATTGAAACCAACGAAGATTCCATTTCTGATCCATATATGGGCTTTATTGAATCATAAGGGCTTTATATTTGTTTGAAATAAGCAGTCTAAGCGGATGCTAGGCTGCTTATGTTGAACAGCTAACCAAAAAAGAACCAGTAAACACAAAGTAAAATAATAAATAGCCAAGCGAGGAAGCCAACTATACACACTTCATCGCTATCAAAACTTATGCGCTTGTGATGACGATAAAAATGAACAATAAAATACCCCGTAGTACGGAATAATCCCTCAACAATAAGTTCAACAAAAGCCCTGATGATGATGTCGATAAAGATAAATCGGACAATTTTAAAAATGATGTGAAATACGGTTTCAAAAATACTATCCATATCGTTTAATTCATTTTTTATTTTAATAAATTTAGTTGTTTAGATTATATGCTTGCGAGTGTAAAAACGAAAGTGGAGATGACTCATATCTTAAACATAATCCCACTGAGCCTTTGCATACTGTAACAGAGCATGCGAATTTGCCCCATTTTGCTTTGCTATATTGAGGACACTGCAAGAAAAGAGATAATGATGTTACAAGTTTTTTTAATATTTCTCACCGCTGTCACTTTTATTTTAATGGCGATTGACCCACGATCTAGCCAATCGACTGAAGCGAAATCAGCATGGCAAGAGACCGAATCTCAAGCACTGGATTCGCCGCAATCGACTCAGCAGCAAAAAGACCAACAGGTTTAAGCATTAAAACGCATAGATAAATCCACAGCGCGAACATCTTTGGTTAAAACACCCATCGAAATGTAATCCACACCTGTGCTGGCAACTTCACGCAAATTTTCAATGGTGATATTGCCAGAAGCTTCTAATTTACAACGCCCCGCAACATGCTTCACGGCATCAATCATTTGTTGTTGGCTGAAATTATCCAACATCACAATATCAGCACCTGCTTCCAGTGCTTGATTAAGTTCATCCCACGTTTCAACTTCAACTTCGACGGGTTTCCCAGGCGCAATCTGATGCGCTTGAGCAATCGCTTGAACAATACCACCAGCCGCCATAATGTGATTTTCTTTAATCAAAAAAGCATCAAATAAACCAAGACGATGATTTTGACCACCACCCACGGCAACGGCATATTTCTGCGCGATACGTAAGCCCGGAAGTGTTTTACGGGTATCAAGCAATTTGGTGTGTAGACCATCGAGCTGTTTCACGTAGCTGGCTGTTTTGGTCGCCACAGCAGAAAGGGTTTGTACAAAGTTTAAAGCAGGGCGTTCTACTGTGAGTAAGCTACGCGCTGAACCTGCAAGTTTTAAAAAGGCTTCATTGGCAGCAACCACATCACCTTCTTGTTTTAACCATGTGATTTGTACCGAGCTGTCAAAAGCCTGAATGAGGGCATTGACCCAAGGTTGGCCTGCCAAGACCATATCTTCACGCGTGATAATGGTGGCTGTGGCTTGTTCATCCGCAGGTGAAAGCATGGCGGTAATGTCGCCGTCCCCAATATCTTCTTGTAATGCTTGTTGAATATTGATTTGAATAGATTGTTCAAGCAAAGACTGTGGGATGCTCATACTATTTCCAGTAGATTATTAACCAAAAAACGTGTGCGTTATATTAGCACCGTCCACATAAAAAATAAGTATTTGATCTCGATTATTCGTGATAAAGCATGTCAGAATGGGAAATATTAAGATTAAATTGCTGATTCGAGTGACAATGCCGCAGTCTAGATTTGCTCAAGTTCGAGATGGAATATTACAAGGTGCAACGCAGATTGCGTCACCTAATTTTAATGCGCGTCCTGCTGAGACGGATATTCAACTGATTGTCATTCATAATATTAGCTTGCCGCCATCTCAATTCGGTGGGGGCTATATTCAACAATTCTTTCAGAATCAGCTGGATTGGTCGGTACATCCTTATTTTCAAAGCATCGAAGGTATGCAGGTTTCAGCGCATCTGCTGATTTTACGCACTGGCGAAGTGATTCAATTTGTCAATTTTAATGATCGCTCTTGGCATGCGGGACGTTCTAGCTATTTAGCCCAACCAGAATGCAATGATTATTCGATTGGCATTGAGCTAGAGGGTAGTGATGACTTGCCGTTTGAACCAGAACAGTATCATGCACTGGTCGAAGTGGTGAACCTACTGCGCCAAGCTTATCCTAAAATCCAAAATCATCTTGCAGGTCATTCTGATATCGCGCCTAAACGTAAAACAGATCCCGGTTCACACTTTGATTGGTCGTTGTTCCGTCGTTTATTATCCACGAACTCTTGATCTAAAAAAAACATGATCGAATTTATGATTTCACAACGAAATCTGTTTTTACTTTCATTACAATAACGCTTTTGAAATATAAGCCGTAGGTGAGTGCGATGGCATTGTGGCGATCGACAGTAATTGTCAGTGCAATGACGATGTTATCCCGAGTTCTGGGATTGGTACGTGATATCGTGCTGTTGAATGTATTTGGGGCGGGCAAAGATTTTGACACCTTTGTGGTTGCCTTTCGTATTCCCAACTTTTTTCGGCGCTTGTTTGCTGAAGGGGCGTTTTCTCAAGCCTTTATTCCTGTTCTGACGGAATATAAAACCAGTCGTACCCATGCTGAAGTTCAAATTCTAATTAGTCGTGTTTTTGGTTGTTTGCTGACTGCAATGACATTGCTCACCTTTGTGGCGATGGTTGCTGCACCTGTGATTATTTATATCTATGCGCCCGGTTTCCATAGTGATACTGAGAAGTTTAACCTTGCTGTTGACCTGTTTCGTCTAACCATTCCTTATCTGATGTTTATGTCACTGACGGCTTTTGCTAGCAGTATTCTAAATAGTTATGGTTCATTTGCTTCACCTGCATTTGCTCCAGTATTACTGAATATTGCCATGATTGCAGGTGCGTGGTGGTTAACCCCCTATATGGCAGAGCCGATCATGGCGCTCGGATGGGCGGTGGTAGTGGCTGGTGTTTTGCAGCTTGCCATCCAAATTCCTGAACTCTGGAAGAAAAATTTACTGATTCCACCGAAAGTTGACTTTAAACACGAAGGTGTGAATCGTATTTTAAAGTTAATGTTACCTGCTTTATTTGGTGTATCTGTTACGCAAATTAACTTATTGCTAAATACGATCTGGGCATCCTTTATGCAGGATGGTTCAGTGTCTTGGCTATATAGTGCAGAGCGTATGACTGAACTGCCACTGGGATTGATTGGGGTTGCGATCGGAACGGTGATCCTGCCATCACTTTCAGCACGCCATGCTGAACAAGATCAAAGTAAGTTTCGAGGGATGTTGGATTGGGCGGCTAAGATCATCATGTTGGTAGGAATTCCAGCCAGTATTGCTTTATTTATGCTGTCCACACCGATTATTCAAGCGCTTTTTCAACGTGGTGAATTCACGTTAGAAGATACACAAATGACTGCTTTGGCCTTGCAGTGTATGAGTGCTGGTGTGATCTCGTTTATGTTGATTAAGGTGTTTGCCCCGGGGTTTTATGCCCAGCAAGACACCAAAACACCAGTACGGGTCGGGTTAATCGCCGTGGCAACCAATGCGATTTTAAACGTGATATTTATTGGTATCTTTAAGTTCAATGGTTGGCAAGCAGAGCATATGGCGCTGGCGATGGCTTCTTCAGGTTCAGCTTTGGTCAATGCAGGTCTGCTTTATTTCTATTTGCACAAACGCAATATCTATCGATTTGGCGCGCATTGGAAAAAACTGGCATTCCAGTTTGCGGTGGCCAATCTGATTATGATTATCGCGTTATGGTATGGTCTAACGTGGTATCAAAGTGATATTTCCCAATGGCTACGTGTTGCTGAAGTCACGGGTTTATGTGTGCTTGGTGTGGTGGCTTATGTTGTCGGATTATTGCTCACAGGCTTTAGACCGAGACATTTAAAGCATTGAATTTGAACGTTGCCTCCTTTGAACTGCTGTTGTCGCAGCTCAAAGGGGGATTTTAAATTATTTTATTTCCAGTAATTCAATATCAAAAATCAGGGTGCTATTTGGACCAATTCCATCACCAGCACCCACCTCACCATAGGCGAGATTGGCTGGGATAAAGAAACGGCTTTTACCACCGACCTTCATGGTTTGAACGCCTTCAGTCCAACCTGCGATTACTTGATTCAATTGAAACTCGACAGGATGGTTGCGTGCGATCGAACTATCAAACACGGTCCCATCAAGTAAACGCCCTTCATAATTGACTTTAACCGTAGAGCTAGCTCTCGGTGATTTACCTTTTCCAGCTTGAAGCACTTGATACTGTAAGCCAGATTTTCTGGTCACGATATTGGCCTTTTTCGCATTTTCAGCGAGAAAGGCTTTTCCTGTTTGATCATTCTTTTGAGCGATCTCTTGAAATTCAACCAGTTGCTTTGCTTCTATACGTTTTTTATATTGATTAAGCACATTTGCCATGTCTTCATCAGTCAAAGATGCTGCTTTTCCCTGTGTCGCTTCTTTCAAGCCTTGCACGAATGCATTAATATCCAAATCTTTCAAGGTATTGGCATTGCCTTTACCCATCAAATAACCGTAACTATAACCCAACTGCTCTTGTTGTGGGCTTTTTAAAGTAATCGGTGCTGCATAAGCAGTACCCATCACGGATGTCATTAAAATAAGACTTAATTTTTTCATTATTTCTTCCAAAGTGCTTTTGCAAAAATAAGGGAGAGCACATGCTCTCCCTATATCTGTTATTTTACTGCGATGAGTTCGACATCAAAAACCAATGTACTATTCGGTGGAATAGACCCTGGTACACCTTGTTCGCCGTAACCTAAGTTGCCAGGAATATAAAGTGTTGCCTTACCGCCTTCTTTCATTAATTGTAAGCCTTCGGTCCAGCCAGGAATGACTTGATTGAGCGGGAACTCGATTGGTTCACCACGATCATATGAACTATCAAACACAGTGCCATCGGTCAATTGACCTTTATAATGAACTTTGACCACAGACGCAGCCGTTGGTTGTTTACCTGTTCCTGCCGTAATAATTTTATATTGCAACCCTGAGGCTGTGGTTTTCACGCCATCTTTTTTCGCATTTTCAGCTAAGAAGGAGTTACCTGTCGCTTCTGCTTGCTGAGTTGCTTCGATTTGTTTTTGCTGTAATTCTTTTTGGAATTCTACATAAGCAGCTTGTAGTTCTTCCTCGGTGTAGGCCGCAGGTTTTTCTGCATGACCATCACGGAAGCCTGTGATGAAAGCCGCTGTTTCTAGTTCAGGCGGTGTTTGCTTGGCAACTTCATAACCTAAGGCATAACTGATTTTTGCGCCTGGCCCTGCATTTTTGTCTGCTTTTGTGCCAAGTTCAGTGGTAGGGTGTTGAGTTGCATAATAAATCGGTATAAGGGCTGCTCCGCCTAAAACGGCTGCGACAATAACAGGTAAAGCTTTACTCATGAGATGTCCAAAGGTGAGATTTTAGTAAAAAATATGGCACTGATCTTAGCATGTCTACGCTTCAGCATTGAATAACTGATCTGAAAAATGCGTGTATTTTTTATAGGGTTTATGTTTATTCGGTTTTATTATATTTTCAAAATAAGTATAAAAAAGCCAGATCATACGATCTGGCTTTTTTGCTCATGTTTGCAGCTTAATTAATCATCTTTCTGTGCTTTGTAAGCATACGCATAGTTATATCCATAGCCATATCCAGCACTTGCACGTTGAATATCATTCAGAATAAAGCCATTCACTTTAACGCCAGCTTGCTCAAAGCGATTTAAGCTCAGTTCAAGCTCTTTCATTTGTGATTTAGCATAACGAGCAACCAACAAATTGACGCCAACATATTGCGAAATGATAATCCCATCAGTTACTGCCAAAATAGGCGGCGTATCAATAATGATATGGTCATATTCGGAACTAAGTTTTTCGAGTAAAACTTTAAACTGTTCAGAACCTAAAATCTCAGAAGGATTTGTTGGGTTTTTCCCTCGCGTAATCATACTTAAACCAGCGACTTCAGTTTCATGAATCACTTGACCTAGCTCAGCTTGGCTACTCAGCACCTCAGATAAGCCAGGTTTTACGTCTAAATTAAAATACTTATGCAAATAACCACGACGTAGATCCGCATCAATCAATAAAACCTTTTTATTGCTTTGCGCAAAGATGGTTGCAAGGTTGGTGGAAATAAATGATTTACCGACTTCTGGCGATGGACCTGCGATCATAATGATATTATTTTTTGCATTACTCAGTGCAAAATGGATCGCGGTACGAATACTGCGTAAGCTTTCAATCGCAATATCATCACTGTTTTTAACCGCAAGAATAGGAATACTCTTCTTCTTCTTTAGAATACTCATGCGCGTTTCTTGCACTGGTGAGCGGGGTACAGTTGCATAGACAGGTAGATCAAGATCGCGCTCGATTTGGCTAGAGTCCTTAATTCCTGTGCGTAACATATTGCGGAATAAGGCGATTAAAGTACCAAGGAAACCACCTACGAAAACAGCAAGAATTAGAATAAGCAACTTTTTCGGTTTGATTGGTTGAACAGGTTCAACTGCAGTATCGACAATACGAACATTTCCGATTTCCCCAGCATTTGCGATTCTAAGCTGTTGATATGAATTTAGCAGTGCAGTGTATAGCTGAGTTTTAACCTCCACCTCACGATACAATTGTAGATATCGTCTTTGTAGATCAGGCAATTGTTTTAAGGTGCTATTGAGTTCACCAATCATTTTATTTAATGATGCAATTTGAGCATTAATCTCACGCATTGCAGGATGTTCAGCAGTATATTTTGCAGCAATATCTGCCTGTTGCTGCTGTAACTCAATTTTTTTGGTTTCTAAGGTAATACTTTGAGTGAGGTATAATTCTGACTCTTTGGTGACGTCAACGGTATTGTATTGTTGACGGAATTTATTGAACTCTCTTTCAGCTACATCAAGTTGTTGTTTTAACTCTGGGAGCTGTTCATCAAGAAATTTAAGCGTTTGTGCAGTTTCGGCTGATTTGCGTGCCACATTTTGTGCACTATAAGCAGATAAGATAGCATTGAGTACTTTGGTGATGTGCTGCTTATCTTGACCTTGATAATTTAAACCTAATATCCCGGTTAACTTTCCTCTCTCTGCGACAGAATAATTTGCACTGATGGCTTTGACCGCAGTCGGTAAAGATTGTTTAGTAATTAAATAATCAGTGTCTAGTTGATCCTTGGAGAAAATACTAACATTCCATGTACCATATTGATTTGACAACTGATTAAGCTTATTTAGAGGTGCCGCCAGCAAGATTTCATCAGTTCTCGTATCAATTAATTGAAATTGATCTGCTTTAAAGCCTAGGCTTAATGTTTTATCCAAAAAATCTTGAGGTACTTCAAATTGACGAATATCAAAAGTTTTTTGACTATCTCGGAAAATAACAGCTTTTGGAGTGTACTCCGTGGCATAGCTCGGTTTGCCTAGTAAACGCTGAATAAAGTTGTCATCTGGGCTAGAAATACTGAGATCAAGATGAAGCGCTTGAATCACTGAGCCTAAAACCAATCGCGATTTCAAGATTTCGATTTCGGACTGAGCTGGAGATTTTTGATCGATCATTTTAGAAAGATCACCCAACAGTGCCGCAGAGGCCCCTTTGCTGTCTTCAACTTGAACTAAAGCATCTACAGCATAGGTGTCTGGTGTTGTACGCAGATACAATAATGCACATACAAGACTCAAAATGATACATAACGCGATAAGCTTCCATTGCGCGAGCAAAGAAAAGAACAGTTCTTTTAGGTCAATTGTATCTTCAGTATTGGTATTTTGGCTCATAATCTTAAATCTAAAAGTTAAATATAATTTTTCCAATCAGTCACACACTGCTGAATCAGCTGGCACGTACTATCAAAAAAAGCTTGGTCGTGTTGATACGGATCTGACACATTTTTGTTTTGCCAATGTCCGAGACGGAAGACTTTACCTTTAGCAAAGGGCCAGGTCTGCTCAATATGCTTTTGCTGATTTTGGCTCATCACTAGCACCAAATCTGCTTTTTTAAGATGCTCAGCGGTGAGTTTTTTGGCGATATGCGCACTCATATCAATATTGAGTGCATGCATACAATGTTGAGCCTTTTCATCGGCTGGATGTCCAGTCAGTCCAGCAATACCAGCAGATTCAATATCGAGTTGGGGGTAGGCTTGCTTCAGTAAATACTCTGCCATCGGGCTGCGGCAGATATTTCCCACACAAATCACCAAAATGTTTTTAATCTGCATCAGTTCCCCAAACGATCAATATTATATAAGGCATTGGAGAACGGAATGACTTGATTGATGACACGCTGCCAACGCGTTAAACCCGTTGCATCGACATAAACAATATCATTGCTATGCAACTTAAACTGATTGGCCAAGCCAAAGTCACCCAGACTCATCAGGTTCATATGATAGAGCGCGGTACTACGGTCATTTGGATTACTTCTAAGTACATAAATACGACTGGCGCTGGCAGAGTTTGGGTTGATGCCTAAACTTTCACCTAATGCATCACTAAGGGTCATGCCTTGATCACGCATTGGCAAGGCTTGGTTTTTACCAGATTCGCCCATGACATATATTTTTTGGTTTTCTTTGGTACTGACATAAATGGTGTCATTGGGTTGAATCAAAAGTTTGTGTAGTGAATAGCCAGCCTTTTCAAGCTCGATGGTATTGAGATCGTGGGTCCGACCATTGCGAATCAACTGGATATAAGTATTTGCACCCTTATCATTGATACCACCTGCCATACCGAGTGCTGTATAAATACTGGTTGGTTGGTCATTTAAATAGAATTGCCCACCTCTAAGTACACTACCTTGTACTGAATAGCGTTGTCCTTGATACGACAAGACGCGAACGATAACATCAGGTGTTTTTACATAACGCGCAAACTGGCCGCGTAGCTCGGTATTGAGTTGAGCCAAGCTTTTTCCAGCGGCTTTATAGCGACCAACTAAAGGGAGTTGAATATAACCGCTCGCATCAATTGGGTAGCCTAAAGCCTGAACCGCTTGTTCATTGGAAATAGTGGTGGTTGGAGGGGTGATTTCTGGATAGGCCCAAAGCTGGATCGAGAGCACATCGCCTGAACTTAAACGATAGCCTGTTGGCTGTTTTTGAAATAAAGCTTTGTAGTCCTGTTGATAATCGATTTGCGCTGGTTGTACCGCAACTAAGTTTTCCTGATCAATTTTGATGACATTCACGGTTGTCCCAAGATCAGTGGTATAGACCCCTTCTGTTGGAATGTCATGCGTTTGCAAACCAGAGGTAACAGCACAACTTGTAGCAGCGATACTAATGGTAAGAATAGAAAAAAGCTGATAGTACTTCACACACGACCCTTGATTATTTATATCTAATTAATATCAGTTGCCAAAACGATTCGTCTTGAGGCCCAGAATTTGTCCAATTCTAGCTGAAAAGGAGTAAAAAAGCATAGATAAATGTCTTGGCTTTGTATGTTTAGTATTTCTAAAAAGAAATCCACATAAGTAGGCTGCCGACTAGAATGTGAACCAGTGCACGGCTTGTTAACACATTCATACAATTGCAATGTGGCAGCAATAAATATTCTGATATAGTACGCGCAAATATTTATGGCTGTTTATATAAGGTTTATATACGACGGCGAAAAATTGTAAGAGAGTAAGGCTTCATATGCTCACATTTGCTACATTAAAAAAAGCAATTATTGGTTTAGGCTATATTGGGTTGCCGCTGGTCCTTGTGTTTGGGAACAACGCTCTAGTAGTTGGTTTTGATGTTCATCAAAAATATATGGTGTGCAAATAATGATTTATGAATCCACCTTGCCTGAATTTACATCGGATTTTGATGTTTGTACTGAAGTACAAACATCGAATCGTTTGGTGGGAGGGCTATTATATATGTTGGATAGCTATACACATGGTATTTTTTGTGCGGACTCAATATCGTGACAGCTGAGTCTTCTAGTGATTTAAAGAAAAAGGCGGTAAAGGGTGGTGCATTAACCATCTCATCGAAGCTAGTTACGATTGTTATTCAAATTTTATCGCTCGTTATTTTATCCCGTTTGTTATTGCCATCTGATTTTGGTCTTATTGCTATGGTTATGGCGATTACGGCTTTTATGGGGATTTTTCGGGATATGGGCTTGTCAACAGCCGTTATTCAGAAAAAGGATTTGACTTATGATCAAATCAACATGTTATTTTGGCTAAATACAGCTGTTGGATTGTTACTCACGATATTAACCGTACTTTTAGCCCCCTTAATTGCTGGATTCTATGCACGTGAAGAATTAAAGCCCGTCATTATGTTATTGGCAATGACATTTTTTATTGCTAGTGTTGGTGCTCAACATTCAGCTTTACTACAAAGAGACTTGAATTTAAAGCCCAAAGTTATTGCTGATATTGTGGGTGCGGTATTTACTTTAATTGTATCAATTGTGCTTGCAATGCTGGGATATGGGTTTTGGTCATTGGCATGGGGCACCGTGATTGGTGCATTAGCGACTACATTACTTTATTTTAAGGGTTCAGCATTTACACCAAGTAAACCTAAAGCTGCTCAGGGCGTGCGTCAACTTATTCATTTTGGTGCGAATGTTACTTTGTTTGAGATGCTGAATTACTTCCATCGAAATTTGGATAGTGTGTTAATTGGTAAATTTTGGGGTGCTGTCGCTGTGGGCTTGTATAGCCGAGCATATCAAATGATGATGTTGCCTATCGCGAGTTTACGTCAACCAATTAATGCCATTGCATTTCCTGTGTTAAGCCGACTTCAAGATGATCCTATTGAATTTAAGAAGTATTACGAAAAGATTGCAACACTTTTAGCCTTTCTTTCGATGCCTTTAATGGCCTTTTTGGTTGTAAATGCTCAAGAGGTTGTTGAAGTTACATTAGGTAAAGGCTGGGAAGGCGTTGTTCCTATTTTTACTCTGCTTGGAATAACAGGTTTTATACAAGCCGTGGCTAGTTTGAGGGGATTGGTTTTATTAAGCTTGGGGCATTCCAAGCGTTATATCTTATGGGGTGCATTTAATGCGATTTTTGTGAGTTTAGGTTTTGTGGTAGGTGTTCAATGGGGAGCAGAGGGTGTTGCGACAGCCTATGCGATTGTAAACTATGCGATTTTGTATCCATCTTTATGGTATTTTTTCAAAAATACGCCATTAAAACCTCGAGATTTCTTTACACCACTTAAATTACCTATTGTCGCGTCACTTAGTGCTGCTTTAGGGTCATATGTCATAAATCTATTTATAAATCTCTCATTTCCAATTTTGAATTTAATTATCTCGGCACTGATATATTTTATTATTTTCATCGTGGTGGTAATTATTATGCCGGATGGTTTAAAAACATTAAGAGATTTTAGAAAATTATTAAGAGTGATTAGAGCGTGATGAGTAAACTTAGGGTAATTAAAGCATTTATTAAATTAAATTTAAAAAAGTTAGATCATAACTTTACTAAATTTGCGCTTAAAAGCTTTTTCTTGTCTAATTTCTATTATTTATTTAGAAATAAATTTTCTTGGGAACATAGAGCTGTATTGGCAGGTAAAGTCGATTTTAACAATGGCTTAGTAAAACCATCAGCAAATACAGGCTTATTGCGAAGAAATATTCATAGACTTGAAAAGGGTCTTTTAATGCGTCCACGTAGAACTCCATTTGGATTAAACTACATAGCAGATACCGTATATGCTTATGAGCGTGCATTAAGCTCAAATGTGGGGTTGGATGAATTAATTTGGGCTAGAGATGTATTGATAGAATATATGTCGATTACTCCTAAAGAAGCCAATATTGATCACCTACGAATAATTGTTCAAAATGTTTCTAAACAGATAAAAGATATAAATGAGTGTGAAAGAAAAAAAATACCATATCTTCGTTTGGAGTCAGAAAAACCAAATATTGATTATGAAGAATTAATGAAATTAGCAGAATATCGACGATCTGTACGGTGGTTCCTACAAGACAGAGTTGATAGAGAAATCATCAATAAAGCAATAATGCTGGCTGCATACTCTCCAACTGCGTGTAATCGACAACCATACGAATTTAGAGTTTTTGACGATCAACAACTGGTTTCAGAAATTATTAAATTACCTATGGGGACTGCTGGATTCGGGCATCAAGTACCTCATGTGGCAGTAGTTCTTGGAAAGTTGAGGAACTATTTTGATGAGCGTGATCGTCATGTTATTTATATTGATGGATCATTGGCAATAATGTCTTTTATTAATGCATTAGAAGTTCAGGGTATTAGTTCGTGCTGTATTAACTGGCCAGAAGTTCCCGAATTAGAACAAAAAATGATGAACTTCTTGAAGCTGGATTATGATGAGAGACCAATTATGTTAATCGCATTTGGTTATGCGGATCCTGAAGGGATGGTTGCAAATTCTGCAAAAAAATCGATTTCACAATTAGTTAAATATAATTTTGAGGGATAAGCTTAATGAAGTCTAATAGATCACCAATCGTTGAAATCCATGGTACTGGTGTACATAATCGTGGTGCTGAGCTAATGGCAATTGCTATTTCGGAGAAGATTTGGTCAGTATATCCAAATGCTAAAATTGCGGTACCTTCTACATTTGGTCTTCAAAATGATATCAAACGTTATGGGTTTACAACAACTTTAGCATTGGAAATTAAAAGAAAGAGACCACTTTATTCTCTCTTGATTGCTGTACTAACAGGCAATATTATTCATCCTAGAGAGGTTGATGTTGTTTTGGATGCATCAGGTTTTGCTTTTTCAGATCAATGGGGGGTTGAGCATGCAAAAAGATTGAGTGATAAGTTAAATAATCCCCATCGTAAAAAACAATCTTTAATTTTATTACCGCAGGCATTAGGACCTTTTAATAATAGTGCTGTTAAGGAATATTCGAAACTGGTATTTGATCGTGCAAGTTTAGTATTTGCGAGAGATACGCAATCACATATGCATGCTTCAAAAGTTATTTCAGATTTGTCAAATTTACAGCAGAGCCCAGATTTTACAGTAAATATAAAATCTATAGAAAAGAAATCGATCGAGCTACCTGAGAAATTTGTTGCCATAGTTCCTAATGCCAGAATGCTAGATAAGATGGATAATGCCGAGGACTATTTGGCTTTTCTAAGGCATGCTGTAGATATAATAAAGGCTCGAAACATAACCCCTGTATTTGTCGTACATGATGGTTACCAAGATCGAGAAGTGGTGAGTCAGTTGGGTGAGAAGTATCAAAATGTAACTATTATACAAGATCAGGATCCTAGAGTTCTGAAATGGGTTCTAGGTGAATCTGAATTTGTAGTTGGATCACGATTCCATGCTTTGGTTAGTGCATTATCGCAAGGTGTTCTTTGTATTGGTGTAGGATGGTCACATAAGTACCCAGAATTATTCAATGACTTCTGTAATAGTGAAGGGCTTATTTCGGACATGAAGGATCTTGGTGCATTAGAAGGTTTAGTATCTAAATATAGTGACAAGGATTACAAAAAGGTTAAATCTGAGAAAGTTATTTCTGCTGCAAATCAAATTAAAAAGCAGGTGGATGATATGTGGGATAGTGTGATTAACCAAATACACATGAAAATTGGAAATTGATAAGGCTTTTTAGGATTTTGTAATTAATGAAAAATGTTCTTTACTTTAGCTATAGCGATGATCTAAGTGATAAATTTTCAGGGGTTTCTAAAAAAATCTATGCTCAGACCAAAGCTATTGAACAATTGAATTGCAATGTCTTATTGGCAGGTAACATAGGTGGATTGTATGGTATTGTTGGAGATACTGAAAGAGTTAATTTAAGAGCACAAAGTTTACTAACTAAAAAGAAAATTATGTTTAACTTTTTAATCAAGAAGATTAAACAGAGAAATATTGATGTGGTTTATATTCGCATGATTGGCGCATCACCAAGGTTTATTTCATTCCTAAGATTGGTGAAGTCGTTAAATGTTAAAATAATCATGGAAATTCCAACATATCCATATGATCAAGAGGCAAAAAGCTTTAAAGGAAAAGTGTATAATTTCTTAGATAGAATATATAGAAAGCAATACAAAGGACTAATTGACTATATAGTTACTTTTTCTGATGATGATTTTATTTATGATGTTAAATGTATTAATATATCAAATGCTGTAAGTGAGGATTCAATTCAAAAGAATATACCTGTTAAAAATACTGGCATTCTAAAGTTTATATCTGTTTCTTCATTATATTATTGGCATGGTGTTGATAGGTTTGTTGATTCAATTGAACATCATATAAATCATGATAATAATAATTTCCCGTTTAAATTTTATATTGTGGGTCCAAATAATGAAGAAATGCGAAAAATTAGAAAAAAACTAGAAGTAAACAATAAGTTAAATCAATTTGTAGAGTATTTAGGCTTCAAGAATAGTCAAGAGCTTAACGAGATATATAAAGATACACATATTGGTGTTGGTAGTTTGGGGCGTCATCGGTCTAATATATTTAAGATCAATACTTTAAAGAATAAGGAGTATTGTGCAAATGGGCTTCCTATTATTTACTCAGAAAATGATAGGGACTTAGATGGGAAAAGTTTTGTTTATAAAGTTCCTGCTGATGAAAGTAATATTGATATTAATAGTATTTGTGAATGGTATATAAATAGATGTTGGAATGATAGTGATATAACGGATTTCATTATTAATTATACTTGGTTTTCTCAAATGAAGAAGGTTTTTAAAACCATAAGTGGAGGAGGCCTTTGATATTTCTGTTTGTTTTCTTTTTTATAACGCTATATTTGTACTGTGTAGAAAGATTTTTTTCATTAAATTTTTGGAAGCAGTTCGTTCTTTGGTTACCAGCTTTCATTATTTTTGCTGTAGTCCCAAGTTTGCAATATAATGTTGGAACTGACTATTCAACTTATTTTCAATATTATTTTAATAATGAGCATGCGCTTTATCTAAAAAAAAATGAAATATTGTATTACTATATTGTTGAGCTTGGTAGGTTTCTTGGAGACCCTCAGTTTCAATTTATATTGGTAAGTATAATTCAGGCTTTTTTATTTTTTTATTTGCTGTTTTTATTAAAAATAGAAGGTTATAAAAGTTGGCTTATATTTTTGATATTTTTCTTATGTACTGGGATTTATCATAATCAGATGAATGGTCTGAGACAGTATATATGTATATATGCAGTTCCTATTATTGCTATTCACCTTTATAAGAGAAATAACTTTAGGGCTTTGGCTTTCTCTGTTTTTAGCCTTTTTTTACATGCATCAAGTGTGCTTTCTAGTTTCCTCTTATTAATTTTTTCTAAAATCAAGATTACCTCTAGTAGTAAATATTTGTTTTTAATATTTGTATCTACTTTCTTTATTTATCTTGTCAACTTTAAGTCTCTAATTATCTATATTCTTGAGTTTTTTAATCTAAGATTTTTATCTTATATGGGTACTCAATATACTGAGGGTAGAGATGTAATGCAGTTAGTGACTAAATTTTACTACCTTCCAATTATAGCCGTTTTTTGGTATTATTTTTTAAAAAATAAAGACAGTGAAAAAAGTGGCTTAAATAACTTTTTTATTTTGATTTTTAGCTTTACGCATTTTATGTTTTTGCAAGCTATGAGTTTTGATATGATGTTGAGAATTTGGGCTTATTTTAATATTTTCCTTATTTTCCCTATATATTATGTTTTTTCTAGATCTAGTAAGCTGTCTTTTTTATTACTCCTTGTTTATGTTTTTATTTTTTATATTGCAAAAGTCTTATTTTTTCCTGTTGCAGAATATGAATATCACCTTTATCGCGGATGGTTTTAGAGTTGAAAATTGAAATCTTATGTTCAACAATGTATGGAGCAATACCTTTATGTCTAAATAGAGGTACTCCCCCCCACAATATAATTGTTATCAATCAGTGTGTGGATGAGATTCATGAAAATAAAAGTTTTTTAAATTTTTATGAGAGAGGATTGTCTAGAAGTAGAAACCGTGGTTTAGAAAAATCAAACTCAGATATTTGTTTGATCACGGATAATGATACTTTTTTTAATGATAATATGGAGGATGTCATTAAAAAAGCATTTTCAGACTATCCTGATGCAGATATTTTAACATTTCAGGTAGAAACTCCTGAGGGAGAATTATATAAAAATTATAAAGAAAATTTTTTTTGGCATAATAAACTGAGCCTTGCAAAAGTATCTTCCGTTGAAATAGCATTTCGTAGGGAAAGTATATTGAAAACTAATATAAAATTTGATGAGGATTTTGGTTTGGGGAGTTATTTCCCTACTAGTGAGGAATATATATTTTTAGCTGATGCTTTTAGTAAAGGATTAAAAATTGGGTATGTTCCAAAGGTTATAGTATATCACCCTAAAGAATCATCAGGTGGGGCTTTTACTAATAAAGAACTAGTTTATGCAAAAGGTGCGATGATTAATCGTATTTTTGGAAAAAAGGGTATTTTAATTTGTTTCTTGTTTTCTTTAAAAAAATATAGATATTCAGGTATGAGTTTTCTAAGTTTTTTTAAATTACTTAGTATTGGATATCTCAAATACCGAAAGAAATCTAGTCATACAGAATTTTAAGTTAATTTTTTGATTTGTTTAGGAGTTTTAAAAATGAATATTACTGTATTTGGTATCGGCTATGTAGGTCTGGTACAGGCAGCAGTGCTTGCAGAAGTAGGTCATAAAGTTTCATGTGTAGATATTGATCAAAACAAAATTGAGAACTTAAAAAAAGGTCTAATACCTATTTATGAGCCTGGGTTAACTGATCTGGTTATCAAAAATTATAACAATGGTCGATTGAGTTTTACTGTAGACCCTGCTGCTGGTGTAGAGCACGGAGATATTATTTTTATTGCTGTAGGTACTCCACCTGATGAAGATGGTTCAGCAGATTTAAAATATGTACTCAGTGTTGCAAAAACTATTGCTGAACATATGGAAAAGAGAAAAATCATCATCAATAAATCTACAGTTCCTGTTGGAACTGCTGATAAGGTGAGTGGGGTTGTTAAAGAGATATTACAAAAAAGAA
Organism: Acinetobacter sp. 3657; assembly: GCF_031456775.1. Classification (NCBI taxonomy): domain Bacteria; kingdom Pseudomonadati; phylum Pseudomonadota; class Gammaproteobacteria; order Moraxellales; family Moraxellaceae; genus Acinetobacter; species Acinetobacter sp. 3657. The sequence continues at coordinate 45,667 of NZ_JAVDVH010000010.1, forward strand.
ATGTAGAAAATATTGATTACGATGTGGTTTCAAACCCTGAGTTTTTAAAAGAGGGCAGTGCTGTTAAAGACTGCATGAGTCCAAACCGTATTATTATTGGCAGTAATAGCGCTTATGTCGAAGAAAAAATGCGAGAGTTATACGAGCCATTTAATAGAAATCACGACAAAATAATTTTTATGGATGTACGTTCAGCCGAATTAACTAAATATGCGGCTAACTGTATGTTAGCAACAAAAATCAGCTTTATGAATGAAATGGCTAATTTAGCAGAGCTTCTTGGCGCTGATATCGAGCATGTTCGTAAGGGGATAGGTTCTGATGAGCGTATCGGCTATCATTTTATTTACCCAGGTTGTGGGTATGGTGGCTCATGTTTTCCTAAGGATGTTCAGGCACTTATCCGCACGGCAGATCAATTAGGATTTGATGCATCCTTATTACAATCTGTTGAGAAAGTAAATCTTAACCAAAAGCAAAAACTACCTAATTTTTTAGCCAGACATTTTAACGGTGATTTGAATGGCAAAACATTTGCGATATGGGGGCTTTCATTTAAGCCAAATACAGATGATATGAGAGAAGCATCTAGTCGTGTTCTGATGGAATATATTTGGGAAAACGGCGGAAAGGTGCAAGCTTATGATCCTGAGGCGATGCAAGAAGTAAAGAGAATCTATGGTAGCCGAGATGATTTAGTTCTAATGACCTCAAAAGAAGATACGCTAAAAAATGCTGATGCTTTGGTGGTTTGTACTGAGTGGCAAGTCTTCAAAGCACCTGATTTTGATCTGATCAAGCAGCAATTGAAGAACCCTGTTATTTTTGATGGTAGAAATCTATATAACCCCCAAAAATTAAAAGAGATGGGCTTTGCTTATTATGCAATTGGGCGAGGTGACAGCTTAATTTAACTAAATTTCTTGGATACTGACTAGAGCACTTATGAGAATTTTATATTTTCACCAATACTTTAATACACCTGATATGTCTGGGGGAACTCGTTCATATGAAATGGCTCGTCGTTTAGTTGCAGCAGGCCATGAAGTACATGTAATTACTTCATGGTTAAAAGAAACGGATGAGCAAACGTGGTTTACTACGATTGAGGCAGGAATTCAAGTTCATTGGTTTCCCAACTTTTATAATAACAAAATGACATATTCTGAAAGAATCAAAGCTTTTTTTAGGTTTGCATACCATGCCGCCAAAAAAGGCAAAAGTTTGCAGGCAGATTTGGTTTTTGCAACAAGTACACCTTTGACAATTGCAATTCCAGCAGTATTTACAGCGAGAGCTTTAAAAATACCGATGGTCTTTGAGGTGCGTGACCTGTGGCCTGAATTGCCAATTGCAATGGGAGCATTAAATAATAAAATAGCTCAGAAGTTGGCATATCGTTTAGAAGACTGGGCTTATAGGAATTCTAAAGCTATTGTTGCCTTGTCTCCTGGGATGAAATCAGGGGTTATTAAAACAGGATATCCGAAGGAAAGAGTCGCTGTTATTCCAAATAGTTCGGATATGGAGCTATTTGAAGTTGATGAAATAAAAGTTCGTGAGTTCCGCCAATCATATGAGTGGTTGCAAGATCGCCCACTTATTGTTTATACAGGAACTTTCGGTCACATTAATGGTGTTGGCTATCTCGTTGAGTTGGCTGCTAAGTTGAAAGTACTTAATCCAGAGATCCGTATTCTATTGGTTGGGGATGGGGTTGAGTATGAAAAAGTGGCAGAACAGGCAGAGCTATTGAATGTTCTGCAACAAAACTTATTTATGATGAAGCAAGTACCCAAAAAAGAGATTCCAGTGATTATGAGTGCTGCGACATTAAGTACAGCATTATTTATAGATAAACCAGAGATGAGGGCTAACTCTGCAAATAAATTCTTTGATAGTTTAGCTTCTGGTACACCTATATTGATTAACTATGGCGGATGGATGGTCGACCTTATAGAGCGCCATGATTGTGGTCTAATCACTTGGAGATTATCTATAGACGATGCTGCAAAATCTGTTGTTGAGTTTATTTCGAGTCCTGACAGAATTGAAAAAGCAGGAAAGCAGGCAAAAAACTTAGCTGAGACTCAGTTTAATAGAGATAAACTCGCTAGTCAGCTTAATCAGGTCTTATTAAGCAATATTAACCAATTGGATATATCTCCTGAGTGTATTACCCGAGAATACTATGATTAAACGTTTACTCGATATCATTATTGCTACTACTGCATTAGTTCTTTTATCTCCATTGTATTTTATTGTTGCTCGCAAGGTAAAAAAGAATCTTGGTTCGCCTGTGTTATTTCGCCAGGTGCGCCCAGGTTTACATGGTAAACCGTTTGAAATGATTAAGTTTCGAACGATGAAAGATGCTGTTGATGCGCAAGGCAATGTCTTACCTGATAGTGAACGATTAACACCTTTTGGAAAAATGCTTCGCTCTACCAGTCTGGATGAAATGCCTGAGCTTTGGAATGTAATTAAAGGTGATATGAGTATCGTAGGACCGCGTCCTTTATTGATGGAATATTTACCTCTTTATAATAAAGAGCAGGCGAAACGTCATGATGTACGCCCTGGCATGACAGGGCATGCTCAGGTCAATGGACGTAATGCAATTAGTTGGGAACAAAAATTTAAACTGGATACTTGGTACGTAGAAAATCGATCGCTTTGGTTGGATTTTAAAATTATGCTACAGACGGTTAAAAAAGTGATTGCCAAAGATGATATCAGTGAAGCTGGAGAGGCAACAATGAGTAAATTTACAGGTACAAAGAACAAGGAATTAGATAAATGACAGAATTTATTGGTGTTTACGGTGCAAGTGGTTTCGGTAAAGAAGTAATGCCGCTAGTCCGCCAACAATTTCCTACCTTGAAAAAAGAACAATTTGTTTTTATTGATGATGGTCAAGCAGGTGGAAGTTTAAATGATTATTCTATTTTAACTTACACAGATTTTATTAACAACTCAGCAACACAGAAGGCAGTAACGATTGCTATTGCAAATAGTAGTGTTCGTGAAAAACTAGCTCATCGTTTAGAGCAGGATGAAATACAACATTTAGGTGTGATAGCAGCTAATACAGTTATATTGGATGCAGTGGAAATGGGTGAGGGAAGCTTGCTGTGCCCATTCACTTGTTTGACTTCAAATATTAAAATTGGCAAATTTTTTCATGCCAATATCTATAGTTATGTGGCACATGACTGCATCATTGGTGATTATGTTACTTTTGCGCCAGGGGTAAAGTGTAATGGCAATATCCATATTGAAGATCATGCCTATATTGGCACTGGTGCAGTGATTAAACAGGGAACACCTGATAAGCCTTTGGTCATCGGAAAAGGTGCGATTGTAGGTATGGGGGCGGTAGTGACCAAGAGTGTTCCGTCTGGTGTGACTGTCATAGGAAATCCTGCACGGATTTTAGAGAAAAAATAGACTTTGTAAATACGAACTGGGAATATAAATATGTTAAACACAGCATTTGAGCCATGGCCAAGTTTTACGCAGCAAGAGGCTGATGCCGTCAAAAATGTGCTGCTTTCTAACAAAGTAAATTACTGGACAGGGCAAGAATGTCGTGAGTTTGAGAAAGAGTTTGCAACCTTCTCGGGCACAAAATTTGCTATTGCACTGGCGAATGGAACGGTGGCATTAGATGTCGCACTCAAAGCTTTATGCATCGGCGCTGGTGATGATGTGATCGTGACATCACGAACTTTTCTTGCCTCTGCAAGTTCTATTGTGACGGCAGGGGCAAATCCAATATTTGCTGATGTTGAATTAGATTCTCAAAATATTTCTAGACGGACCATCGAAGCGGTTTTGACACCGAAGACCAAAGCCATTATTTGTGTGCACTTGGCAGGTTGGATGTGTGATATGGACCCAATCATGCAGCTTGCTGAAGAAAAAGGTTTATACGTCATCGAAGACTGCGCTCAAGCACATGGTGCGCAATATAATGGTAAACCCGCTGGATCAATTGGTCATATTTCAGCTTGGTCATTTTGCCAGGATAAAATTATGACTACAGGTGGTGAAGGTGGTATGGTCACCACCAATGATGAGAATCTTTGGAAGAAAATGTGGTCTTATAAAGATCATGGTAAAAGCTTTGACAGTATTTATAACAAACAGCACCCACCAGGTTTCCGTTGGTTACATGATTCTTTTGGAACCAACTGGCGCATGATGGAAATGCAAGCGGTGATTGGTCGAATTCAACTAACACGAATGCTTGAATGGACAAAAAATAGGACCCAAAATGCAGAGAAAATATTAAAGGCATTTGAAAACTCTCCGTACTTCACGGTACATCGTCCAGCAGATCACTATGTACACGCGCACTATAAATGTTATGTACAGATAAATTTGGACACCCTTCCTGAAGGTTGGTCGCGTGATCGAGTGATGCAAGAAATCAATGCCCAGCAAGTGCCATGTTTTAGTGGTTCATGTTCAGAGGTTTATTTAGAGCATGCTTTTGATAACACGCCTTGGCGCCCCGTTGAACGTTTGAAAAATGCGAAGCAACTCGGTGAAACAAGTTTAATGTTTCTAGTTCACCCGAATTTGAGTGAAGAAAGTTTGATAAAAACTGTGGATGCTATTCAAACAGTACAAGCCGCTATGACCAAACCAGCAACTAAGTAATAGAAAACCATAGGATATGCGACGTGTATCCTACTATTTTAAGTATTGCGTATTTGATGTGTAAAAGTTATTTTCAGTTACATTAGAAGTGCGTATAAAGTTCGAACTGAATGTGGGATGATTAGAAGATCATTGTGAAAAAGATTATTCATCAATTTGCCTCAGCGCCAAGGCTGTATAAACAGTTGTTTCTTGTGATTTTGGATGCTTTCGCTTTTCCTATCATTTTGTGGCTGTGTTATGTCATTCGTTTATTTGATTTGAAAGCAGATGTTGTTTCAGGCATTGATCATGGATCTTTGTTCGTTAGTTTGATTGCGATTTGTAGTCTTGCACTTACAGGTGTCTATCGTTTTATTGTCCGAACCTTTAATGAGGTTTTTATCGTCAAATTAGCATTGGCTGTTTTTTTGACGATGCTGGCTTTATATGCACTGACATATATCACCAAAGCACATATTCCGATGTCTATTCCGTTTATGTTTGGTTTTATGATGTTTACGTGGGTCTGGATGAGTCGGGCACTTATTCGTTTTGTGGTCAAAGTTTCATTTTATTCAGAGCTGGGGCGTAAACGGATTGCGATTTATGGTGCAGGTGATGCAGGACAACAAATTGCAGCAGCATTACATCGTTCTGATGATCATCTGGCGATCTTTTTTATTGATGATTATGCTTCGTTACAAGGTCAAATCGTTGGTGGTTTAAATGTTTATTCTGTTGAAAAAGCCTTACAACGGTTTGAAAAAGAACATATTGATGAAATTTTACTTGCACTTCCTTCAGTTGGGCGGGTACGAAAAACTGAAATTATTCAACAATTTGAATCTTCTGGTTTAAAGATTACTGAATTACCAGGTTTGACCCAGTTAGTCGACGGAGAAATCAGAGTTTCTGATATTCAAGAAGTTGATATTATTGATTTACTTGGGCGTGATCCTATTCCTCCTATTGCCCATCTTTTGGTAAAAAATATTCAAAATAAAGTGGTAATGGTCACGGGTGCAGGTGGTTCGATTGGTTCAGAGTTGTGTCGTCAAATTATTAAGAATCAACCGAAATTGTTGGTTTTATATGAGTTAACGGAATTTGCTTTATATAGTATTGATAAGGAATTACGCTTAACTGCAAACTGTGAGATCGTGTCGATTTTGGGTACGGTGCAAGATCAACAAAAATTAGAACGAATTATTGAACAATATCAGGTGCAAACGGTCTATCATGCCGCCGCTTATAAACATGTGCCTTTGGTTGAGTGTAATCCGATTGCAGGTTTAAAAAATAATGCGATTGGGACGGCGAATAGTTTGAATGCGGCGGTTGAAAAAGGTGTTGAAACATTTGTTCTGATTTCGACCGATAAAGCTGTTCGACCGACCAATGTCATGGGGGCATCTAAGCGTATGGCAGAGTTATACTGCCAAGCGGTTGCTGAAACTAAACCCAACACTCAAATTAGTATTGTTCGTTTTGGTAATGTCTTAGGTTCTTCTGGTTCAGTGGTTCCTCTGTTTAAACAGCAAATCGCAGTGGGTGGCCCGATTACCGTGACTCATCCAGACGTGACGCGTTATTTTATGACCATTCCTGAAGCATCGCAGCTTGTGATTCAAGCGGGTGCCTTAGGATCAGGTGGTGACGTATTCTTGTTGGATATGGGAGAGCCTGTTCGAATTCAAGATTTGGCACGTCAAATGATCAAATTGAGTGGTCTAAAAGTTCGTGAGTCTGGTTCGACTGAGGGTGATGTTGAAATCGCGTATAGTGGTTTACGTCCAGGTGAAAAACTCTATGAAGAACTATTGATCGATCAGGATAATACTGAATATACGCAACATACTCGGATTTTACGTTCATTTGAAAAGCATTATCCTTTACCAGAGATACAAGCAATCTTTGCTAAAATCAATCAAATGACAGCAGTTGATCATGATGTGGATTGGGCTTTAATGCAGCTTGAACATTATGTCGATGGGTATAAACGTAGTGGTGACGTTCGAGTTAACTAAATTGAGAGAGAATATGATTAAAAAAGCTATTTTACCTGTTGCAGGTTTAGGTACACGGTTTTTACCAGCGAGCAAGTCGATTCCAAAGGAAATGGTTACTGTTGTGGATCGTCCAGCGATTGAATATGTAGTTCGTGAAGCGGTCGAGGCAGGTATTGAACAAATTATTTTGGTGACTCACTCTTCCAAGGCTTCGATTGAGAACTATTTTGATCGTAATTTTGAGCTTGAGACGACCTTGGAGCAAAAAAAGAAATTTGATTTACTCAAAGAAATTACTGAGATTTTACCCAAACATGTCAGTGTGATCAGTGTGCGCCAGCCTCAACCTTTAGGCTTGGGTCATGCGGTATTGTGTGCCAAAGATATTGTCGGTGACGATGCTTTTGCGGTGTTATTGCCAGATGTGTTGGTGAAGAACGCTGTTCCTGAAAATGATTTATCACTTATGATTCAACGTTTTGAACAGTCTCAGGCTGCACAAATCATGGTTGAGGCGGTTCCTGATCATTTAGTCGATCAGTATGGTATTGTGGATGTGACTGTTTCACCGAGTGAAGGCGAAAGTATCGTCATGCAGGGTATTGTTGAAAAGCCAGCGGTTGGAACAGCACCTTCAAATTTATCTGTGGTTGGCCGTTATATTCTGCCTGCTGAAATCATGCAATTATTGGAAAATACCCCGCGTGGGGCTGGAAATGAAATTCAGCTCACAGATGCCATCGCAGCATTGCAGAAATCGCAAGCTGTTGAAGCTTATCGGATGAAAGGACAGACTTTTGATTGTGGTAGTAAGCTTGGATATCTCAAAGCGGTATTACACTACGGTATTGAGCATCCTAAATTGGGCAAAGATTTCAAGGGCTTAATTCGTGAATTAGCACTATAGTTCAGGATTAATAGTTATGAAGATTGCAATTTTTGGCAATACCCTATATGCAGGGGTAATGTCCGCTTTATTCTCGGAATCAGGTCATTTTGTATATTGGTGTTCGCATCCCAATGCCGTAATAGGTGATCTACAGTATTCATTTCATGATGAAAATGTCAGTCGGCTGCTGGAAAAACAACAGAGCAGTGGTTTTCTCAACTATCGTGATCTGGATGATATCCCTTTAGATATTGATGTCTATCTGTTTAGTTTTAATCAGATGCAAGAAGCACAAGTTTTCCGACTTTTGCAATCTTTAAAACAACGTCCAATTATCCATCCAAAATTGATGATCAACGCTTCAACTTTCGGTTTGCACGGCACTGAAAAATTCCAACAGATCTTGTCAGACGACCACTGGGTCTATTTGCCAGATAACGTTCAGGAAGGGAATGCTTTACAGAGTTTAACACAGGCGAAGCAGTTGATTGTTGGGTGTACACAAGTTGATGTGCAAACAAAAGTGAAAGAACTATTACGGTCTTTCTTCCCATTAGAACAGCATTATTTGTTTATGCCTGTTTTAGATGCAGAATTCACTAAGCTAAGTATTTCTGGCATGTTGGCAACACGGATTAGTTATATCAATGATCTTGCGGTTGTGGCAGAAAAATTGGGTATTGATATTGCTTCTGTACGTCAGGGTATGGCCGCGGATAATCGGATTGGTGCAGCTTATTTAGCACCCGGTGCTGGTTTTGGTGGTGAGAACTTTTCGCATGATATTTTGACACTTTCCAATACTGTGGCCAATACAGGGGTCAAAAGCCAATTGCTTGCTCAAGTTTGGGAAATCAACGAGCAGCAGAAAGAAATCCTATTCCGTAAGTTTTGGAATTATTACCACGGTGATTTACAAGGCAAAACAATTGCCATTTGGGGAGCTTCTTTTAAAGAGAATACCTCGAGTATTCAACAGTCCCCGATTCATCAAATGTTGGTCGCACTCTGGGCGCAGGGGGTAACTGTTCAGTTACATGATCCACAAGCCTTAGAAGAAATTAGTACGATGTATGGTCAGCGTGATGATCTTATCTTATGTGATGATCAATATGAGGCTGTTCAAGATGTGCATGGTTTATGTGTCTTGACGGCATGGAAACAATATTGGAGTCCTGACTTTAAGCAATTGGCACAGTGTATGGCACATCCTTTGATTTTAGATGGGCGTAATATTTATGACCCACAGTATGTGAAAGCACAAGGTTTTGCATACATGGGCGTGGGGCGTTAATTATGATGAATCCTATGCATCTATTTCCAGTCAAAGATCAGCGTACTGTATTGGAACACTTATCTCGTTTGAAAGCACAATCTAAAGAGACGCACCTGAATCAATTCTTTGCGGCGGATACGTCACGCTTTCACAAGTTTTCAGTGGAATACGATCAAATTGTTTTAGATTTTAGTAAACACCGGATTGATCAGCCTATTCTAGATGGATTAGTGGATTTAGCGCACAGTCAAGATTTAACGCAATGGATCAAAAAACTATTTTCATCAGCGCAAATTAACTTCACAGAGCATCGTGCTGCGATGCATTGGGCCTTAAGGTTACCAAAAACCAGTCCAGATTTTTCTAATATTAATCAGCATGTTCAAGCACAACTCGAGCACATGTATGCCTTGGTGGAAAAGATCCATACGGGACAATATCGTGGTGCAACAGGTGAGGTGATTCAGGATGTGGTGAATATTGGGGTGGGGGGGTCTGATTTGGGTCCATTGATGGTGACGCATGCACTGTCAGATTTTAAGGTCAAGACCGCAAAACCCTTGGATGTTCATTTTGTTTCGACTATGGATGGTAGTCAGCTTTCAGCATTACTTCATCGTCTACGTCCTGAAACGACTTTATTTATTATTTCGTCAAAATCTTTTGGTACGATTGATACGCTTTCTAATGCAGAAACGGTACGTCAATGGTTAGAAAAAGCTTTGGGCACAGATACCAAAATTCTGACCAATCATTTTATTGGGGTTTCAACCAAAGCAGAAAAAATGACGGAATGGGGAATCGCTCCTGATAAGCAATTATTATTGTGGGATTGGGTGGGCGGTCGTTATTCACTGTGGTCATGTATTGGTTTGCCCATCGCATTAATGATTGGTGTGGATGGGTTTAAGCAGCTTTTAGCGGGTGCTTATGCGATTGACCAACATTTCCAAACGGCACCATTTTCTCAAAACATTCCCGTATTAATGGGCTTGTTAGGCGTGTGGAATAATAACTTTCTCGATATTCAGACCCATGCTGTCTTGCCTTATGATGGGCGACTTAAATATTTTGCCTCTTATTTGCAACAATTGGAAATGGAGTCGAATGGTAAGTCAACTCAGCGGAATGGAGAGAAAGTAGAGACGGCAACTTGTCCAATTGTATGGGGTGAAGTGGGTCCAAACGCTCAACATGCATTTTATCAGTTGTTACATCAAGGCACACATTCGGTCAGCTGTGATTTTATTGCACCTGTTAAACGGTATAATGCTAATCAATTTACCTATGTCGAAAGTGCCGATGCATTGGTTGAACAGCATCATCTCGCATTATCGAATTGTTTAGCTCAATCTCGTTTATTGGCATTTGGTAATCAGGCACTTGCAGCAGATGAACTCAAAGATTTACCCGCATATAAGCAATACGAGGGTAATCAGCCAAGTTCGACTATTTTATTAAAAGAGCTCAATCCTTATAGTTTGGGTATGTTGATTGCGCTTTATGAACATAAAGTTTTTGTGCAATCTGTACTCTGGAATATCAATCCATTTGATCAATGGGGTGTAGAAAAAGGCAAAGAAATCGCTAATCAGCTTTTGCCAATTTTAAACCGCGAACAAGATGATTTATCTGTATTTGATGCATCGACACAAGGGTTGCTTAAAATTTTATTAGGAAAAACGGATGGCTAAGATATTAGTCACAGGTGGTGCTGGTTATATCGGTTCACATACCTGTGTAGAGTTGCTGAATGCAGGGCATGAGGTTATTGTTTTTGACAATTTATCCAATAGCTCAGATGAATCACTCAACCGAGTACAGCGATTAGCAAATAAAACTTTGGCTTTTGTACAGGCCGATATTCGTAATGAAGCTGCATTAGATCAAGTTTTTCAAAATCATCAGATTGATGCAGTGATTCATTTTGCCGGTTTAAAAGCGGTGGGTGAAAGCCAGACTATTCCTTTAGTATATTTTGATCATAATATTGCTGGTAGTATCCAGTTAATCAAGTCGATGGAAAAGGCAGGTGTGTTTACATTAGTGTTTAGTTCATCAGCTACGGTTTATGATGAAGCCAATACTTCGCCACTTAATGAAGATATGCCGACAGGAATGCCAAGTAATAATTATGGCTATACCAAATTGATTATTGAGCAGATGCTACAAAAAGTGGCTTTAGCTAACTCAAGATGGTCGATTGCCTTACTTCGTTATTTTAATCCAGTGGGCGCACATAAAAGTGGTCAAATTGGTGAAGATCCTCAAGGGATTCCAAATAACTTAATGCCTTATGTGACACAGGTAGCTGTTGGTCGTCGTGAAAAATTATCGATTTATGGTAATGATTACGATACGGTGGATGGTACGGGTGTTCGTGATTATATTCATGTCGTTGATCTTGCAAATGCACATTTATGTGCCTTGAAAAATCGACTTTCTGCACAAGGCTGTCGTGCGTGGAATATTGGCACTGGCAATGGCTCATCAGTTCTACAAGTGAAAAATACATTTGAGCAAGTGAATGAGGCTTCAGTCGCTTTTGAGTTTGCGCCCCGTCGTGCGGGTGATGTTGCTACGTCATTTGCAGATAATGCACGTGCCGTTGCAGAGTTGGGATGGCAACCACAATATACACTTGAAGATATGTTGGCAGACAGTTGGAATTGGCAAAAACAAAATCCTAATGGTTATCAATAGGCCATCTAAAAAACAGGGAGCAATTGCTCCCTGTTTTTTTACTTAACTTGTAATCAACGCCGTCAACTCATCGACATAAACCTGCATTGGTTGAGGTTTTTTGTCGGCACGGCTTTCGATATTTAAGCGCAACAACGGCTCTGTATTCGATGCGCGAACATTTAAGCGCCAAGCACCAAAATCAAGACTTACCCCATCAGTACGGTCGATCTGTGGATTTTGATCGGCATAATGATCAAAGATCTTTTGTACCGTTGCCTGTGTATCCGCGACTTTAAAATTAATCTCACCACTACATGGGAACTTTTCAATCATGTTTTCAACGAGAGTCGAAAGTGATTGATCTGTCTCAGAGAGTAGGGCAATTGTCAGTAGCCAAGGGATCATCCCGCTATCGCAATAAGCAAAATCACGGAAATAATGATGTGCACTCATTTCACCGCCGTAAACGGCATTGTGTTCACGCATCACATCTTTAATAAAGGCATGTCCTGATTTTGACTGTACTGCAATCCCTTGATATTTTTCTACAATATCAAAGGTGTTCCAAACAAGACGTGGATCATGCACGATCTTCTCACCTGATTGTTTGATCAGGAACGCTTGAGCCAATAAGCCAACAATATAATAGCCTTCTATGAACTGACCCTTTTCATCAAATAGGAAGCAACGGTCAAAGTCACCATCCCATGCAATCCCTATATCGGCTTGATGTTTAAGTACTGCATCACGAGTGCTGTCACGATTCTCGATCAGGATCGGATTAGGAATACCATTTGGAAATGTACCATCTGCTTCGTGATGGATCTTAATAAATTCCACTGGAATATTGAGCTGTTGGAACTTCTGTTCGATCGCATCAATCACATGACCAGCTGCACCGTTACCAGCATTTACCACCAATTTAAGCGGTTTAATTTTTTGTGGGTCAATATAGGTCAGTAGGTGCTCGATGAACTCAGGCAGAATGTTATAGTTTTCTGTCGTCCCTTTTTGTGTGACTTCAACGAACTGACCTGATTCAGCTAAGGCTTGAATCTCTTTTAAGCCTGTATCCGCACTGATTGGACGGGCGTTTTCACGGACCAATTTCATGCCGTTATAATCCATTGGATTATGGCTAGCAGTGACTTCGATACCGCCCTGAACATCGAGGTGGAATGCACCGAAATAGACTTCTTCCGTCCCTGTCATCCCTAAATCAAGCACATTGATGCCTGCATCATTGAGTCCACGAATAGTGGCTTGTTTTAAGCCTTCACTGCTTAAACGGATATCACACCCGATCACCACAGTTTTCGGTTGATAGATTTGCCCATAAGCGCGACCAATCTTATAGGCAATCTCTTCATTCAGCTCTGTACCGAGTTTGCCGCGAATATCGTAGGCTTTAAAGCAAGTGAGTTGTGTCATATTTGAAAGCGCTGTTTGTTGTTTATTAATACCTTGCAGTATACAAAGACAGCGGAAAATAAAAAATGGCTGCTTCAGTTGAAACAGCCATTCTTAAGTAAAGAAGTGTAGATGAATTTATAAGTTAAGCAGATTTCGCTAAAACTTCAGCAACCGCTTTCGCAACTTTATAGACATTATTCATGTTTAAACCAGCAACGCAGATACGACCACTACGAACGAGGTAGATTGCGTATTCTTCACGTAAGGTATCTACTTGTTCAGCCGTTAAACCTGTGTAACTGAACATGCCTTTTTGATTCACCAAATAGCTAAAGTCACGTTCTGGCAATGCTTTGGTCAGCTCATCTCTTAAGATGATACGCATTTTAAGGATACGCTCACGCATCTCTTTGACTTCGTCTTGCCATTGTTGGTTCAGTGCAGCGTCATTTAACACTTGATCCACTAACCATGCCCCTGTTGTTGGTGGGCTAGAGTAGATACGGCGAACCGTTGCTTTCAACTGACCGAATGTGCATTTTGCTGCTTCTGCATCATCACAAACGAAAGTCAAACCACCAACACGCTCACCGTACAGCGAGAAGATTTTAGAGAATGAGTTGCTGACGATGAAGTTTAAACCAGATTGATCTAGGGCACGGATTGCATAGGCATCTTGTTCCATACCATCGCCAAAACCTTGGTAGGCGATGTCTAGGAATGGAATTAAATTGCCTTGTTTTAATACCGCAATCACTTGATCCCATTGTGCTGGATTCAAATCCGCACCTGTTGGGTTATGACAGCAAGGGTGTAACAACACAATGCTTTGTTCAGGTAGTGTTTTCAGCGTAGACAACATGCCATCAAAATCGACACCACGCGTTTCAGCATCGAAGTATGGATAGAAATTACTTTTGATACCTGCACCATTGAAGATGGCAACATGGTTATCCCAAGTCGGTTGACTCACCCAAACTTCTGAATTTGGAAAATATGTTTTTAGAAAGTCAGCACCGACTTTCAATGCACCTGATCCACCCAATGTTTGAATCGTCGCAACACGACCTTGTTGAATTGCTGGGCTATTCGCACCAAACAATAAGGCTTGAATCGCTTCACGGTAAGGTTTGAAACCTTCCATTGGAAGATAAAGCTTGGTTTGCGTATTCTTCGGTGCAATGCGTTTTTGCGCTTCGATAATGGTATCAAGCTGAGGAACGATGCTGTCTTCGTTATAGTACAAACCAATACTGAGGTTCACCTTTTCAGCGCGTGGATCAGCATTGAACTGTTCCATCAATGAAAGAATTGGATCGCCTGCATAAGGTGGGATATGTTGAAACATTAACAATGTCCTTTTATTCAACAAGGGGCATGGAGGTGTTTTTGAATGCCCAATAATGTACCAATAAAGTGCAGATGAAGCACTCTATTATTTGCATTTCTAGTGCAGTATTTACTTACAAAATCAGTCTAAGACGAGCAGGTTATCAGGATTGTTGACAATCAAGCTGTCATACCATCGTCGTAGAATAAAAAAGATAAAGTCAGCTTTGTGGCAAGGATCAAAACAACATTGAGTTGATCTTGTTCTATAAGTTTTTGTTTTATTTGTTATTAATATGACTCTTGATTTGGTTGCTGATTTGTTTAGACAGGAACTGCCGCTGGTGAGATTGTCCGAGACTTGATTTTTATTGTCGACAATCCTATTGCAATTTTTGTCATATCTCGTTATAAAATCATCAAAACGGTAGAGATTGTCGACAATATGCAAGATACCCTTGTTCCACAAGCCATCAGCACAAGTCAGGGAAGAACACTGACGGAACACGTATTTAAGCAAATTCAGTCTGCGATCGTTTTGGGGCAGATTCCTGCGGGAAGTAAGATTTCTGAACCTGAACTGGCACGTATTTATGGGATTAGCCGTGGGCCTTTACGGGAGGCGATTCATCGTCTCGAAGGACAGAAATTGGTGGAGCGGACTGCACATATTGGTGCCCGTGTGGTCTCTCTCTCGCTGCAACAGTTCCAAGAGCTATATCAGATTCGTGCTTCTTTAGAAGGGTTGGCGTGTAAACTCGCTGCGCAACATATCGATAAAAAACAAATCTTGGCATTACGCGATGTATTACGGTTGCATGCTGAAGATGAAAATTTTAAAGCAGGTAAAGGTTATTATTTGCAAGAAGGGCAAGATGATTTCCATTACTGCATTATTAAAAGTAGTGGCAATAAGACCCTCGAAAAAATGTTGTGTGATGAGCTATATCACCTCATTCGCATGTATCGAATCCAGTTTTCAAATACCACTGATCGACCAAGCAAGGCTTTGGACGAACATATCCGCATTTTAGATGCGATTGCTGAAGGTGACGGTGAACTCGCCGAAATGCTGATGCACCGTCACATCAATGCATCCTACAAAATTGTTGAGCAAACATTGCTGCAAACTCAAGGAGAATATCAACATGGCTAAACAGTCTGCTGGTCAGCTATTCCGCGACGCGGTCGCACAAGAAAAACCATTACAAGTGGTGGGTGCAATTAATGCAAACCATGCTTTATTGGCAAAACGTGCAGGTTATAAAGCCATTTATTTATCAGGTGGCGGTGTCGCGGCAGGTTCGTTGGGCTTACCTGATTTAGGCATTAGCAACCTTGATGATGTATTGACAGATGTGCGTCGTATTACTGATGTTTGTGACTTACCATTATTGGTGGATGTGGATACGGGTTTCGGCGCATCTGCATTTAATATTGCACGTACCACCAAGTCGATGATTAAGTTCGGTGCAGCAGCGATGCATATCGAAGATCAAGTCGGTGCTAAACGTTGTGGTCACCGCCCAAATAAAGCAATCGTGACACAACAAGAAATGGTTGACCGCATCAAAGCAGCGGTTGATGCACGTACTGATGACAGTTTTGTGATCATGGCACGTACGGATGCTTTGGCGGTTGAAGGCTTACAAGCAGCGATTGATCGTGCAGGTGCATATATTGAAGCAGGGGCGGATATGTTATTCCCTGAAGCAATTACTGAATTGGCCATGTATAAGCAGTTTGCTGATTTGACCAAAGTGCCTGTATTGGCGAACATTACTGAATTTGGTTCTACACCATTATTCACCACGGAAGAATTGGCTTCTGCCGATGTCAGTATTGCTTTATATCCACTTTCTGCATTCCGTGCGATGAATAAGGCCGCAGAAAATGTGTATGAGACTTTACGCAAAGAAGGTACACAAAAGAATGTGGTGGACACCATGCAAACTCGTCAAGAATTGTATGAGCGTATTAACTACCACGCGTTTGAACAATATCTAGATGGAACTTTTGAAAAGAAATAAGTAATAAATCTCCCCCCCCCCTTGCGGAACCATGTTCCTCATCTTTGAAAAAGAGGGGAATAACATAAATCTTAGATTGTCTAGGATGAATGTGAAATCCCCCTTTTAAAAGGGGGATTTAGGGGGATTAGGGAATTGGCAAGTTTTAACCCAAAGATATAAAAAAAGGACAATCTTATGAGCAGTAATGAAACGCCAACAACAGGCTTCAAACCAAAAAAATCAGTTGCACTCAGTGGTCAAGTTGCAGGAAACACGGCACTGTGTACTGTAGGGCGTAGCGGTAATGACTTGCACTATCGTGGCTATGACATTCTTGACCTCGCAGTGGGCAGCCAATTTGAAGAAGTGGCACACTTACTAGTACATGGCAAACTGCCAAACAAAGCCGAACTCAAAGCCTATAAAGCAAAATTAAAAGCATTACGTGGCTTACCTGCTGCACTTAAGACGGCACTTGAGCAACTTCCACCTTCGGCACACCCGATGGATGTGATGCGTACTGGTGTTTCAGTTCTGGGCTGTTTAACGCCTGAACATGAAGATCACAACGAAGCGGGCGCAAAAGACATTGCTGATAAATTGATGGCAAGCCTAGGCTCAATGTTGTTGTATTGGTACCACTTCAGCAACAATGGTCGCCGTATCGAAGTCGAAACTGATGATGACTCGATTGCTGCACATTTCCTGCACTTACTTCATGGCGAAAAACCATCTGAAGAATGGATTGAAGCGATGCATACCTCATTGATTCTGTACGCAGAGCATGAGTTCAATGCATCAACATTTACCTCACGTGTCGTGGCAGGTACAGGTTCAGACATGTACTCAGCGATTACAGGTGGTATTGGTGCGCTACGTGGACCAAAACATGGTGGTGCAAACGAAGTTGCATTCGTCATCCAACAGCGTTATGACAATGCCGACGAAGCAGAAGCAGACATTCGTAGTCGTGTTGAAAAGAAAGAAGTGATCATCGGTTTTGGTCACCCTGTATATACCATTTCTGATCCACGTAACGAAGTGATCAAGAAAGTGGCGTATGATCTTGCTGAAGCACAAGAAAATAACAAAATGTATTTGATCGCTGAACGTCTAGAAGCGGTGATGAAAGAAGTGAAAAACATGTTCCCGAACCTTGATTGGTTCAGTGCAGTGAGCTATCACTTGATGGGTGTTCCTACCGCTATGTTTACGCCATTGTTCGTGATTGCACGTACCGCAGGTTGGTCAGCGCATGTGATTGAGCAACGTCAAGACGGTAAGATCATTCGCCCAAGCGCGAACTATACAGGTCCTGAAAATCTAGAATTCAAACCTTTGGCGGAGCGTGACTAATATGAATAACACACAATACCGTAAACCGCTGCCAAATTATAATGGCGATACCCAGCTCGAATACTATGACGTGCGTCAAGCCGTTGAAGATATTCAGCCAGGCGCATATGCAACTTTGCCGTATACCTCGAAAGTATTGGCAGAGCAATTGGTACGTCGTTGCGCCCCAACATTGCTCAACGATGCTTTAACTCAGTTAATCGAACGCCGTCAGGACATGGATTTTCCTTGGTATCCTGCACGTGTAGTTTGTCATGACATCTTAGGTCAAACCGCTTTGGTTGATCTCGCAGGTTTGCGTGATGCCATTGCGGAGCAAGGTGGCGATCCAGCGAAAGTCAATCCAGTGGTTCCGACACAGTTGATCGTTGATCACTCACTTGCAGTTGAGTTTGGTGGTTTTGATCCTGACGCGTTTGAAAAAAACCGTGCCATTGAAGACCGTCGTAACGAAGACCGTTTCCACTTTATTGAGTGGACGAAGACAGCATTTAAAAATGTCGACGTGATCCCTGCGGGTAACGGCATCATGCACCAAATCAACTTGGAGAAAATGTCTCCAGTGATTCAGGCGCGTGATGGAATCGCATTCCCAGATACCTGTGTGGGTACAGATTCACACACACCTCATACCGATGCGCTTGGCGTAATTTCGATTGGTGTCGGCGGTTTAGAAGCTGAAAATGTCATGTTGGGTCGTGCTTCGTGGATGCGTCTACCGGACATTATTGGGGTTGAGTTTGTCGGTCAACGTCAAGCAGGCATCACTGCAACAGATATCGTATTGGCGCTCACAGAATTCTTGCGTAAAGAACGTGTGGTCGGTGCTTACCTTGAGTTCTTCGGTGAAGGCGCAGACACCATGTCGATTGGTGACCGTGCGACCATTTCCAATATGACCCCAGAATATGGTGCAACTGCGGCGATGTTCTACATCGACCAAAACACCATTGATTATTTAACCTTGACAGGTCGTGAAGCAGACCAAGTCAAACTGGTTGAGCAATACGCTAAAGAAATCGGTCTTTGGGCATCGGATATGACCCAAGCACAATATCCACGTGTACTTCGTTTTGATCTTTCAAGCGTAACGCGCAACATCGCTGGTCCATCGAATCCGCATGCGCGTGTGTCTACGGCTGATTTGAAAGCCAAAGGCATTGCAGGCGTGGTTGAGCACCGTACCGATGGTCTAATGCCTGACGGCGCAATTATCATTGCCGCAATCACTTCGTGTACCAATACTTCAAACCCACGTAATACCGTGGCGGCAGGTCTATTGGCACGTAAAGCCAATGAACTTGGTTTAACACGTAAGCCATGGGTGAAATCATCATTTGCACCGGGTTCAAAAGCTGCTGCGCTATATCTTGAAGAAGCGGGCGTACTGAAAGACCTAGAGAAACTTGGTTTTGGTATCGTGGCTTATGCATGTACCACGTGTAACGGCATGTCAGGTGCATTAGATCCAGTCCTTCAACAAGAAATTATTGATCGTGACTTGTACGCGACTGCGGTACTTTCGGGTAACCGTAACTTTGATGGTCGTATTCATCCATATGCAAAACAAGCATTCTTGGCATCACCTCCACTGGTTGTTGCTTATGCGATTGCAGGGACGATTCGTTTTGACATCGAAAAAGACGCTTTAGGCACAGATAAAGACGGTAATCCAATTTACCTGAAAGACATCTGGCCATCGGATGCTGAAATTGATGCCTTAGTGAAAGAGTCGGTCAAGCCTGAACAGTTCCGTAAAATCTACATTCCAATGTTTGATTTGGGTGTCAATGAAGAAGCAGCAAGCCCATTGTATGACTGGCGTCCAATGAGTACTTATATTCGCCGTCCGCCGTATTGGGAAGGGGCATTGGCTGCGCCACGTACATTATCCAATATGCGTCCACTTGCGATTTTGGGTGACAACATCACCACCGATCATTTGTCTCCATCGAATGCGATTGTCCTCGACAGTGCTTCTGGTGAGTATTTGGCAAAAATGGGTGTGCCTGAGGAAGACTTTAACTCATACGCAACCCATCGTGGCGACCATCTCACCACGCAACGTGCGACATTTGCTAACCCGAAATTGTTTAATGAAATGGTGGTTCGTTCAGACGGTACTATTAAGCAAGGTTCAAAAGCGCGTGTCGAGCCTGAAGGCGAAGTGATGCGGATGTGGGAAGCGATTGAAACTTACATGAATCGTAAGCAACCGTTGATCATCGTTGCGGGTGCGGACTATGGTCAGGGTTCTAGTCGTGACTGGGCTGCGAAAGGTGTTCGTCTCGCAGGTGTTGAAGCGATCGTGGCTGAAGGTTTTGAGCGTATTCACCGCACGAACTTAGTGGGTATGGGTGTTTTACCGCTGGAGTTTAAAGCGGGTGTCAACCGTAAGACCTTAAAGTTAGATGGTACTGAGCTTTATAGTGTGATTGGTAATATCTCGCCACGTTCTGACTTAACTTTGGTGATCGAACGCTCGACAGCTGATGGTCGTGAAGAAATTATTGAAGTTGCTGTGACGTGCCGTTTAGATACAGAAGAAGAAGTTTCTGTGTATGAAGCGGGTGGTGTATTACAACGTTTTGCACAAGACTTTTTAGAAGGTCAAGTGGCTTAGATTACTGGGTTTGTGGTTCTTATGAAGAAGCTCTATCGCTATGATAGGGCTTTTTTCTTGGTGATTAAAAAGCTAAAAATTAGATTATTTTAATGATGATGAAGGCTAAATTTATTTTTTTGAAATAAAAATACTATAGATTATACTGCACAGTATATTTAACTCCCTAAGATGATACAAAAATGCTTTCTAAACAAAAAATAATACTCCCATTACTTTGTACTGTTTTTCTTACAGCATGTGGTGGCGGTGGAAGCGGTAATTCAAATAATTCCACTGGAAAACCAGAGACAAAACCAGAGACAAAACCAGAGACAAAACCAGAGACAAAACCAGAGACAAAACCAGAGACAAAACCAGAGACAAAACCAGAGACAAAGCCAGAGACAAAGCCAGAAACAAAACCAGAAACAAAAGTTGAGTATATTACGTTAAAAGGTAATGCTCGTGCATATGGCAATGTTTTGGATAATATTAGACTGAACGTCACTGCTAAATGTGTGAATGGCACTGGTTTTAAAACAGATGTTGTAAGTGATCTCTATGGATCATGGTCTGGTGAGGTAGATCGTAAACAACTCCCATGTAAGTTAAAAGTCGTTTCAGTAAAAGACACATACTACTCTTATGTATTTGATAAAGACGTTTTTGTTAATGTTAACCCTATTACAACCTTAGTCGTTGCTTTGGCATCTCAGCAAAAATCTGAAGATTGGTTTAATTCTAAATATATTTTTACTCCAATGGATTTAAACAAAGCTAATGAAGCAATAAAACAAGAATTAATTAAGAAAGGCTATGTTCTTGACAAAGATTTGAATCTGATAACAAATGATATGGGGAGTAACGCTTCTTATTATACTGTATTAGAAAAGTTAGAAGAATCGATTCATGGTGCGACAGGTTTTAAGGATTACTCTGATCTAGTGGATTTAATTTCTAAAGGTCAAGTTGATGCAATTCCACTAATACCAGAAGATTATGCACGTTTAAAAATTAACTATCAGGCTTGCGCAGGGGAACAATACCAGGGAAGTACAAAATTATTGACGCATTGTTCTTCAGACTTGTTGCCAGACTTTAAATCTAAAAAATTAAGACAAAAAGATAAGCAAGTTTGTGAGATCCAAAAGATAGGAAATACCCTTTCAATTAAAAGTGGTCAATTTAATTATCAGGTCAAAATAAATCAGCAAGAAAATGACAAAATCACAGATGGTTATCCAGTCATGAATACCTTATTACTCGCTGAAGGAAACCAGCGTGTGGAAATCCTTTTTCAATATGATTTATTGGTTATGGCAGCTGCATATCAAGTAGACAATAAAGGTAATCAAATAGATATGATTTATTGTGATGGCGTGTATACACGATAATAAGATTTAGTTATAACGACTTAAAATGCATCATCTTGTATTAAGCATGTGACTTATCTTAGACTTATCTAAATTAGAAGCCCTGTCGAAACGATAGGGCTTTTTATTGGCTAATTCATTCAGCTTAGGGTGGCGAAATACTAAGCATGTGATTGAATTTTGAGGGGAGTTTTCAGATAGGTAAATGTTGTTACATTATTAGTTATCGATTTATTTTTCATTAGAATATAAAAGTTTTTATGACCAATTTTGAGGCTAATTTAAGTGAATAAGTTTAAATTTTTTTTAAAGAGTGTAATAGTGCTGTGTGTCTGCATTCAGCTTCCAGCATGTGTTTCAGTATATGGAACAATGGGGGGAGTTACAAAGGCTTATCAAGGAGAAGCGAGACCTTTGGATCAAGTCGCTGTCATTTATTCGAATCGACAAGGTGATGAAAGTCATACCTATTTGATTAATGTAGATGGCAAAACATATGGAGATAGAATTGTTTTAGGATTTCCATTGGTAACGCATGTACTTCCTGGCAAGCATGATATTAAAGTCCATTGTAGTTTTTATTCGAGTAAATACTCAGAACCAACGATTCAGGTAGAATTGAAACCTAATCAAAAATATCAGTTAGATTGCCATTCTTCAGATGGAAAACATGCATTTGCGTTAATTAAAGAGGTTAGCGAGGTACCGAACTTATCTAATCGACGTACTGGTACAAAATGATGAATATAATAAAGTTCTTATGAATTTCTATATTCTTATATTATCTATCTTTGTGATATCAAACATAATAATGAAGATGTTTAAGTTTTTAGCTTTCCCGCCACACCCACTCGTCAAAAAGGTCAATAAATAATCAATACTATCAAGTTATAGTATATGTACCATTTCTAAAATCTATGGAGAGCAAAGATGGTAACTGCTGGCGAAAAACCCGGAACTGGTTTCTATTTTTGTGTCCAATGCGGACATCGCGCTTATTTAGAAATTGGTACTGATCGTTTACCTCCGTGTACCAAATGCCTTGGCAATCAATTCAACAGCAAGAATGCCTAAGCCGCAAACAACAAACAGTTATCCACTGTTTTAAAAAAAGCCCTATCACGCGATAGGGCTTTTTTGTTGGCTTAAAATATGAAATAAATAGATCGACCCTATACAGCAAACAAGGAAAACCAACATGGAAACAATTTTAGGACTCTGTATAGGCGTAGGATTAAGTGCCGCCTGTGGTTTTCGTGTTTTTGTTCCTTTATTGGTGATGAGTATTGCGACCTTAATGGGATGGTATGAACCTGCAAAAGGTTTTGAATGGTTGGCGATGCCTACCGTTTGCGCGGCGCTCGGTTTTGCGACGATCTGTGAAATTGCTGCATACTATGTGCCATGGGTCGATAATCTATTGGATACCGTTGCAACACCTGCGGCAGTGATTGCTGGAACATTGACCACGATGGCGGTGAGTAGTGGAGAAATGTCTCAGTTTGCAAGTTGGGCAGCCGCGATTATTGTTGGTGGTGGAACAGCAGGTGTGGTGCAAATGAGTACTGTTGCAGCACGTGGGGTCTCAACGGCAACCACAGGCGGACTCGGTAACTTTATAGTGGCGACAGGGGAGTTGATTGGCTCAATTTTATTGTCAGTTTTGGCGTTTGTGATGCCTGTGGCGATTACGGTATTGGTGATTGTTTTTGTGGTGGTGACGGTGCGTTGGGTACGGGCAAATAAGCGAAAAAATATAAGCCCCTCATTATAAGTTTATATATGGTGCGATGAGTTTAGAATTTATGGTCATTGCTGGAGTATTAGATAAATAAGCCGAAAATGTATCGAGCAGTGCCACAGTTTTTTTAAGATTTAATGCTAATCTTTTGAGAATAAAATTTCGACAAAAAAAGGTTCTAATGAAAATTGTAGCGATTCAACCTGCATTAAAACTTGGACAAGTCGAAGCAAATTTAAAAAAGCTTGAACAACTGATTTTAGCGGCATATCAGGAGCATCAACCTGATGTTATCGTGCTGCCTGAGTCCATGACTTCCCCAAATGTTTATTCACCACTGGCATTGCAGACACCACAACCATTACAAGGCGAACCGTTACAACTATTAATTCGATTAGCAACGCAGCTCAATGTCGTTATCACTGGTGGATTTGTTGCAATTCGGGATGGGCACGCTTACGGCACTTATATCTTGGTCGAGGCGAATGGTGACTATCATCTGCATGACAAAGATATCCCAACGGCATGGGAGCAAAACTTTTATCGTGGAGGTGTCGATGATGGCGTTGTCGATTCAACCACCTTGAAATGCAAAGTTGCTTTAGTGTCAGGGTGGGAGTGGGCACGTTACGGTACTGTGAAACGCATTCGAGCTCAGCACGCACAACTGATTTTAGGCGGCATGTGTTGGTACTCCATGCCGATCAACTGGTATGGAGTGTTAGGCAAGTGGATGCGACACGAACATGAAATCTATAAACAACAAAGTGAAGCTTTGCCTGCCCAAATGGCACGTTTGACAGGGATACCTGTGGTACATGCCGCACATGTGGGGGAGGTAATGAGTGATATGCCTCTGTTACCACACGTGAAATGGTTGACTGAAATGGTGGGTGAAACTCAAATCTGCGATGCATCAGGCAAGGTGTTGGCACGGATGAGTTTGGAGGATGGCGAGGGCTATATTGCGGCAGAAGTTGAAATCGCTGAGCCGCAGCCTTTGGATCAAGTGCAGCCGCGTTACTGGATTCCAGATATGACCGTAACTTCAAAATTGGCGTGGCATCTAGGCAATCTTCATGGTGGCTTAATGTATCGACTCCGACATCGTTTTAAAAAGTTTCCATGGCAAAACTAAGCATCAGCCCGCTATTTTTGATTTTTAGTAACGCTGTACTTTCGGTGATCTTTCACTTAAAAACAAGCAATTAAAACCGTATCAATCAAGGTGATTTTTCTAAAGTAACGCTCGAAAAATCACAGTGAAGCGAGTAAATTACACGCATATTTGATTTTGCGCTCAAGCTTATGGCAATCACTTGGATCTTGTTCACCCTTATGGCTGCATTTATGCAGGCTTGGCGCAATGCATTTCAAAAACAGCTCAGCACCACTGTTGATGTGTATGGAACCACATTAGCGCGGTTCTTATTTGCTCCGATTTTTGCCTTCAGTTATCTGGCTTTTCTCTATTTTCACCAACCTGTTGCTACTGAAGTTCATTTTTCTAATAAATTTTGGTTCTATGTAGTGATTGCAGGCATTAGCCAAATCTATGCCACAGCATTGATGGTCAAATTATTTCAACAAAAAAACTATGCGATTGGGGTTGGACTGGCCAAAAGTGAAGCGATCTTGGCGGCTTTAGTCGGTGTGTTGTTCTTACAGGAACATTTAAGCGTTTGGGGCTGGATTGGCGTTTCAATCGGCGCTGTGGCGGTTTTTCTACTGAGTAAAGGGCATCAGCAGGCCCAATTATCGATCAGAACTTTGATGATTGGTTTAGGCAGTGGTTTATGCTTTGCGATTACGTCATTGTTGGTGCGTGAAGCCAGTTTGGAACTGGGTATGTTGCCATTTCTACATCGTGCAGCTTGGGTGCTGTGCAGTCTGATCAGTTTTCAATGCATCATTATGCTGTTGTATCTCGGACTGTTTAGTCGAAAAACTTTGTATAGCATGTGGCAACGACTCGGGCTAACTTTTAAAGTCAGTGTCTGTAGCTTCCTTGCTTCATTGGGTTGGTTTAGTGCCATGAGTATGCAGACCGTCGCGATTGTTAAAACGCTCGGGCAGGTTGAGATTTTATTTAGTTTACTCATCTCGGCGTTTTTCTTTAAAGAGAAACTGGCAAGAACAGACCATCTCGGATTGTGGTTAGTTATTGTAGCGGCAATTATGGTGATTTGGGCGTAGAGTCTGTTTATCTTGAAAACGTACCATTTTTATATGTCTATTTTTGATTAAAATTTCGATTAAATATGGTTTATAGAGAATTTTAACTGTATTTAAATCGTAATAATGGTAAATAATTCTGCTTTTAAAAATAAATATGCAAAATTATTCCAAAATTGGCGGAAAATACCATTTTTTTAGGAAAACAATCCCACAGCGATCCCCCTAAACTATGTCTCAAGGGTGTGAAAGGGATCGAAAAGAGTAGCATGCGCCGAAGCTTACAAAGCAAGTGTGTACTTACCCAAAAGGTCTCGATTCGGCTTAGGACGCTATAAACCAAAAGTTTATAGGCAAAGGTTGTGACTTACAAAGTCATAGGTGTTGAAGTAAACAACATGTTTTCCCTTGATACCCTTAAAAATTCTGCGAAACAACAATAAATAAGAAAAAAAACCATCTCACTTTTCCTCGCTGCAAAGTTCCCCATCCTCCTCAATGACCATATCTAAGTGATTGATTGTCAATAATTTGCCGTTGACTAAACATCATGTGACATTTTAATAAATTAAATATTTTCAATCATTTAGCTCTCATTGTCTCAGTTTAAATGAAGGTACATTGATTGACAGGCTTATGTTGAGTTGTTAGTTTGGGCCTAACTTTGGCAGGCTGGAGATTTTTTACACTATTTATTTATGAGATGGCTCGCATCTGATAGATCTTTATAGGGGGGATAGTTGGAAGCCCCTAAGTGCAGAAAAGGACAATTAAAATGAAAGTGGGTATCATGGGCTTTGGTAAAACAGGCCGTGCAGTTGCATCCGTATTATTAGAGTCAAAAAAGACCAGTTTACAATGGGTTATTCGTCAGTCTAAACAGCTTGAGCACCGATCTGTTCCTGAATTTTTAGGGGTTGAGGCAGATGATCCAGGCATTATCCATTCAAAAGATGAGTATTCTATCGTTGAACTTCTCGATCGCTATCCAGTTGATGTGATTGTCGATTTTTCCTCAGAGCAAGGCTTAGATTATTACGCTGAAGAAGCGGCAAAAAGAGGCATTACCATTGTCAGTGCCGTGTCCCAGTATCCCGATGCTCGCATCAATCAGCTCCATCAGTTGGCTGAAAGCACCTGTGTCTTACATTCCCCAAATATCACCATCGGGATCAACTTCCTGATTCTTGCCGCCAAGATTTTAAAAAATATCGCCCCTTATACCGATATTGATGTCATTGAAGAACACTTTAAAGCCAAATCTGAGGTGTCAGGCACAGCCAAAGTGATCACACGTGAGTTAGGGCTGTCTGAAGACACGATTAAATCAGTACGGGCTGGTGGGATTGTGGGGGTGCATGAAATCTTATTTGGTTTTCCATTTCAAACCGTTCGACTCAAACATGAGTCAATTACCCGTGAAGCGTTTGGTAATGGCATCTTATTTGCCATCGAAAACCTAAAAGATAAGCCTAAAGGTTTTTATAGTATGGAAGCGCTGTTATTGCCATTTTTTAAGTTGGATGAGTCCGATAGCAGTATGCACATACAGCCAACGCGTTCTTGAGCAGAGCATTAGCTGAGCTTGTTTCACGTGGAACACCTTCTATTATCATTGTGACCCCGCCAAAATGCTTTTGCCGAATGACGGGAATTTCTTTATGATTTGCGCTGATATTTGCTAGCCCACTGCGACCTTATGCCTCTAAATGACAACTTTGTTTATATGCCACCGCAAGATCCGTTAGAAATCTTGTATGAAGATGAAGACTTGGTGGTGGTGAATAAACCTGCGGGGCTATTGTCGGTGATGGGGCGTTTACCTGAACATCAAGATAGTGCCTATTTGCGTGTTTTGGAAAAATATCCGACCGCCAAAGTCACCCATCGTCTGGATATGGCGACTTCTGGTTTGTTGATGTTTGCCAAGCATCGTGATGCCGAAGTTGCAGTCAGTAAAATGTTTCAGGCGCGTAGTGTGAAAAAACACTATGTGGCTTTGGTGCAGGGGCAGATTCAGGCTGAGGGCAGTGTCGAGGTTCCATTGATTACCGATTGGGAAAATCGTCCGCGTCAGATGGTGCATTTTGAAATAGGTAAGGCTGCCAAAACCTTATTTCAATCGTTGCACTATGATGCAGAAACGGATCAAAGCCGTGTGCGTTTAGAGCCTGTGACAGGACGTTCGCATCAACTTCGGGTTCATATGATGCATATTGGTCATCCAATTATGGGGGATAAACTCTATCATCCTGAACCTGCCAAGTTTCATTTAAAACGGATGGCTTTGCATGCCGCTTATCTGGCTTTTCAACATCCCTTTAATAAGCAGAATACTGAGATTCATGCTGAGGTAAAATTCTAAAAAATAAAAGGGTGAGACGATGGTTTCAATTCAGCATACATCGTGGGTCGCATTATCCGCACAACAACAAGTACAATTAAAGTTGTTGTTATTGGAAGCTGATCCCAATTGGGCACAAATCTCGACTTATCTAGAACAAGCAAATATCTTTCTGATTGTTGATGAGCAGAATCATATCATTGCGCAACTGTGTCTAACTCAAAATGACCGTGAGGCAGAGATTCGAAATCTGGCAGTAGATCAAAGGATGCAAGGGCAAGGTTTGGCGAAGGCTTTAATTCAATTTGCGATTGAATATGTCGCGCCATTGGCAGTGCAAACTTTATGGGTGAAAACAGGGAATTCGAGTCTAAATCAACTCGGACTGTATCAGAAATGCGGTTTTCGCATATCGCGTATCGAGCGTGATGCCTTTAAAAACTATCCTGAACCTATTTTTGAAAATGGCATTCGGTGTCTTGATCAAGTGATTCTTTCAATCGAATTTAATCACCTTTCACGATAATTCACAGCGATGATTTGGCTCAAGTTCTGGCTACAATAATTATATTAATGCGTCTAAAAACTGACATAAAAATGGTTTAATCTATAGCCAAACAATCAAGTCAAATACATAACAAAGGATATTCTTATGACACGCGACCATGAACAATTTCCCGATGACGACAACGGCAATGTGCTGTGGCAAATGTTTGAAGATGGCAACGACCTGAGCGAACCCCATGAGGTGGAGTTTTCGATTGTTTTTGAGAAACAAGAACAAATTGAAAAATGTGCTTTGCATCTTTTACATCAAGAGCAAAAAATCTCAATGTTTCAAGAAGAATTGCACTCAGACGGTTCGGACATGTGGGTGCTGAATATTCATGTCAATATGATGCTTGAACATGAAGATATTGTAGATTTGGAAGAGTGGATGACCCGTATCGCCCAAGAGTTTGAGGGTGAGTATGATGGTTGGGGCTGTATGAGTTACATCTATGATGAAGAAGATGAATAAGCAGGGATAAAGCGTGACTCAGCCCTTGGTGGAGGGCTGAGTCATCGTGTTTAAAACTTGAATTGTGCCGATACTGAGGCATTCAAAGGTTCACCTGGCTGAACCCATAAATCACTATAACTCGAAACATAATAGGTTTTATCAAACAGATTATTCAGGTTGAATTGATAGCGTAAGCGATCAGACGGTGCGTAATAGGCATTTAAATTAACCAGTGTGTAGCTTGGCAGATTAAAACCATTATCAAGATTATGACCACTACGCTCACCGACATAGGTGAGGTTGGCTCCTACACCTGCTGTTCTCGCATCTTGTTGTAAAAATTCATAATTGGTACTGATAGAGCCTTGGTGTTTAGGCACATTGCTGAGGCGTGCCCCTTTTGCTAAGTCTTGGTCTTTTTCGATCTTGGCATCGGTATAGCTATAGTTGGCATTGAGTGACCAGCGATCCGTGAATTGACTGTTGAGATCCAATTCAATACCTTGGCTGCTGACTTCACCCGCAGCGGTTTGAAAACCATTGTCGATCGGATCTGTGGTTAGTACGTTCTGCTTTTGCATTTTGAATAATGCGAGACTAAGCAAGCTGTGGTCATTGATCTTATATTTACTGCCGATTTCATAGCTTTGACCTTTTTCAGGAGCAAAGTTTTCGCCATTGCGATCCATACCACTGTTCATCGCAAATGAGCGCCCATAATTACTATAAAACGACCATTGATCCGATGCTTTGAAATTGACACCGACGCGTGGACTGGCTTGGTTAAGACTTTGCTTGTGTTGAGTTTGGCTCAGATGATTTTCAAAGTTTTGTTCGACTCGATCAAAGCGAGTACCGACTAAGACGCTCCATTGATCATTGAAGAACATCTGATCTTGTAGGTTGAGAGCAAAATACCGTTGTCGCTCATCGGTATCTGTAAATGGCGCTAAGCTTGGTGTGTACTGTCCATAACTTGGCTGATAAATATCAATGATATTGGGGCGGTCAGCACTATGATTGCGACGTAATTGATATTGACGATAGTCCAATTGTCCCAATTCTGTTGAAACAACAACTTCATGACGTGCCCATGTGCTGTCTAATTTTACCAGCAGTTCGGTTTGTGCCAGTACATCTTCGCTTTGATAATCACGATAACGACGTTGGCGTTCCAATGTTCGAGCATCGGCTTGCATACGCCGAGGTTCAGTTGAGAAACCAACCATTTGCGCATCTTTATAACTGAGTGCACTGTTGAGTTTCCATGCATCATTAAATTCATGGCTTAAACGCAATTGATAAAAATGGTCTTTGACGCGCATATCGCCATCACTGGGTTCACCAGTGAAGGTTTTTGGATTCATCACAAACTGTTTCTGAACAGTACTGATGCCGCGGTCAAAGGTGCCCAAATGTTGGGTAAATTCACTATCAAAATCGAGTTGGGTTTGGTCTGAAATTTTCCAAGTCAGTTGTGGTGAAAAGAACCAACGTTCGCTACTGACATGATTACGGAAGCTTTGATTGTCTTCATGAGCAACAGCAAAACGATAAGCCAGCGCATCATTGATTGGCGCAGTGTGTTCGAGGCTGATGCGGTATTGCTCTTGGCTATTGGCACGAAGATTAATTTCGCTCTCGCTTTGCCACTGTGGTTTTTTACTATTGATATTGAGTAGCCCGCCTGTTTCTCCACGTCCATACAGTGCAGCCATCGGTCCTTTTAGAAAATCCAGTGATTCGATATTGACCATATCTTTGGGTGCGCTCACCCCACGATTCACGCTTAAACCATTACGAATGGTTGCAGCACCGAGATTGGGATCGCTACTAAAACCACGAAAGGAATAATTATCCCAAAATCCACCGCCATAGTTATTTTGATGAAACACACCACTGACCAAGGTTAAGGCATCGTCAATGCGTTGCACATCTTGTTGCTCGATCACTTGTTGAGAAATGAATGACCGGTTAAAGGGGATATCGAGGACATCGTGGGAGAATTTGCTTGCGCTACTGTTTTGCTGGATATCCTGTTGAGATGTATCCGCTTGAATACGGATGGTTTCAAGTACCGTGGTCGGGTCATCTGCCCATGTTGTTGTAGAGAAAAGACCAAGCCCCAAGCAAGACCAAAATCCAAGTGTGCGTTGCATAAATCATCAACCAAAGAAAGACAAAAGGAGTATTTTGTAATAGTATAACATTACATTAATTTTTAAATCTTTTTTTGTTATGTCCTTAGTGAAAACGAGCCAACGGTTACAGTCGATTGACGCATTGCGAGGTTTGGTTATTCTGATCATGTTGCTCGATCATGTCAGAGAAACTTTCTATCTGCATAAACAAGTACCAGATCCAATGGATGTATCTGCGACTGAACCCGCTTTATTTGGCAGTCGAATATTGGCACATCTTTGTGCGCCTATTTTTGTGCTGTTAACGGGTATTTCAGCTTTTTTGTTTTATTCCAAAACCCAAAGTTTGCATGAGACACGTGCCTTTTTACTGAAGCGAGGTTTATTTCTGATTTTTCTGGAACTGACTTTGGTGAATTTTGCTTGGACTGCAACATTCCCACCTGACGTGATTTATTTACAAGTGATTTGGGCGATCGGAATCAGTATGGTGGTCTTGGCGGCTTGTATTCGTTTGCCTTTACCTGTGATGGTCCTGAGCGGCTTGATTATTATTTTTGGGCATAACCTATTGGACGCGGTTCATTTCTCCGAAGGAACTGCAATGCAGACATTGTGGCTGGTTTTGCATGAGCGTGGTTGGATCGAGTTTGCAGGAATCAAATTACGTACTTCATATCCTATTTTACCGTGGATTGGGGTGATTTTATTGGGCTATGTCTTGGGACATTTCTTTAGTCAAAAATATACGGCTCAACAGAGAAATCAGTATTTATTGGGCATCGGCTTGATCAGTCTCGGATTGTTTATTTTACTGCGTTTGATCAATATCTATGGCGATCAACCTTGGCAGCATTTTGATAGTTTACAACTCAGTATCATGAGCTTTTTTAATCTGACTAAATATCCGCCGTCATTACTGTTTATTTTATGGAATGTTGGCGTGGGATTGATTCTGCTTGTGGCTTTCGATCGTTGGCAGCAACAAAAGTGGTTTAAACCTTTGGTGGTGTTCGGTTCAGTGCCGATGTTCTTTTATTTACTGCATTTGTATGTGCTGAAGTTACTCTATGTACTTGCGGTAAGTATTTGGGGTGTCAATCAAGGCGCTTATCTTTCGGTTGCGCATGTATGGATGCTGTGGCTGATTTCGATTGGGTTGTCTTTTGCGCTTTATCCTGTGGTGAAGTGGTTTTCAACATTCAAACATCAGAATAAACACATCGCGATTTTAAAATATTTTTAATTGCCTCGGTTTGCATAAGCATAGCGTGTCCGATTGGATACGCTTTGTATCAGGGCTGTCGTAAACGACTGTGAACGTCAGCTCCTACTCATATCTAAATATAAAGATTCTTTTACTTCCTCCATCACCACATAACTATGTGAGGATGCAGATGCGGGTAGTTTTTTTAATAAGTCACCCAATAAGCGTCGATAAGCACTCATTTCTTTGAGTCGTGCTTTGACTAAATAATCAAATTCACCTGAGATTAAATGACATTCTAATACTTCAGGAATATCGACCAGATCTCTCGCGACCTGATCAAATACATCACCTGATTTGGCAGACAGCTTAATTTCTAAAAATACCAATAAGCTGCGATCCACATACGCAGGGTTGAGCCGAGCGTAATAGCCAATGATCACACCTTCACGCTCCAATCGTTTCACACGTTCTGAGCAGGGCGTGGTCGATAAATTGACACGTGAGGCCAGCTCACTAATTGCAATACGACCTTCACGCTGCAAAATCTCTAAAATCAGGCGATCAATACGATCTAATGTACGCATAGATTATTTCCTTTTATTTTAATTTTTTCATGACAAATCGATTAAATTACCTAGATTATAAGCCTAAAAACAGTCAAAAAAACTATTGATACGAAAATATACTAGTTAAATAAACTAGTGGGCGAGAGGGACCTATTATGCGCGTTATCGTTTTAGGAAGTGGTGTTATTGGTGTTGCAAGTGCTTACTACCTTGCGCAACAAGGTGCTCAAGTGACTGTACTTGATCGTCAGTCTGGCCCTGCCCAAGAAACGAGTTTTGGTAATGCAGGACAAATCTCGCCGGGTTACTCAACACCGTGGGCTGCACCCGGTATTCCATTTAAAGCAGTGAAGTGGATGTTCCAACATCATGCACCGCTTGCAATAAGTGTGGACGGTAGTATGTGGCAGCTACAGTGGATGGCACAAATGCTAAAAAACTGTAATCCACAAAGTTATGCGGTCAACAAAGAACGCATGATGCGTGTGGCTGAATATAGCCGTGACTGTTTACGTGACCTCAGAGCGCAAACTGGTATTCATTATGAAAATCGTTCTAAGGGCACGCTACAAGTGTTTCGCAATGAGGCACAACTTGAAGCGGTACAACGTGATATTCAAGTGTTAAAAGAATGTGGTGTGGACTTCAATTTGCTCAATGCTGAACAACTGGGCAGTGTTGAGCCTGCATTAGCGCATAGCGATAAACTGGTGGGTGGTTTGCATTTGCCGAATGATGAAACAGGCGATTGCTACCTCTTTACCAATGCTTTGGCAAAAATCGCCCAAGACTTGGGTGTTGAATTCAAATTTGATCAAAATGTGGAAAAACTGATTGTTGAAAGCGATCAGATCAAAGGCGTGATGGTGAACGGTGAAATCCTGACCGCAGACCGATTTGTGCTGGCCTTTGGTAGTTATTCACGTGACTTCCTGAAACCACTTGAACTGAATTTACCTGTTTATCCAGTGAAAGGTTATTCACTCACTGTGCCGATTGTTGATCCTAGCCTTGCGCCACAATCAACTGTATTGGATGAAACCTATAAAGTTGCGCTGACGCGTTTTGATCAACGGATTCGTGTCGGTGGTATGGCGGAGTTAAGCGGTTTTAATCTGGGCTTGAATGAAGACCGTCGTGGCACTTTAGAAATGGTGACACGAGATCTATTCCCCGGTGGAGATTTAGAACAGGCATCATTCTGGACAGGTTTACGTCCGATGACCCCAGACAGTACTCCGATCATTGGTGCGACCAAATATAAGAACCTATTTTTGAATACAGGACATGGCACGCTAGGTTGGACCATGGCTTGTGGTTCAGGCAAGTTGATCAGTGATTTGGTCATGAATCATCGTACCGAGATTAGTACCGATGGTTTGTCGATTCAGCGTTATTCACACGCGGCATAAGTTGAGTTTACAAGGAAGTTAATCATGCCTCGTCCAATTACTGCGGTGATTCACAACCAAGCTTTACGCCAAAATCTTGAGCGTGTTCGACAATCTGTGCCGAATAGCAAGGTCTTTGCTGTGGTGAAAGCCAATGCTTATGGACATGGGATTGAACGTGTCTATGACGCTTTTAAAACAGCGGATGGTTTTGCCTTACTCGATATTGATGAAGCCAAACGTCTACGCGCATTGGGTTGGTCAGGACCGATTCTGTTGCTTGAAGGCATTTTTTCACCCCAAGACTTGTTTGACTGCGCGCAATATCAACTCAGTTTCACGGTGCATAGTGAGCAACAAGTGGAGTGGTTACAACAACATATCTATCCTGCGCAGTTCGATATTTTCCTAAAAATGAACAGTGGGATGAATCGTTTAGGCTTCAATCCACAACAATATCGTCAAGTTTGGCGACATCTTCAGCATCTCAGCACTGTCGCCAAAATCACCCATATGATGCATTTTTCTGATGCGGATGGAGAGCGATTCGGCCAAGTCGGGGTGGATTATCAACTGACCGAATTCGAGAGCAATATTCAAGATTTGCCCGGTGAAAGATCGGTCAGCAATAGTGCTGCCATTCTCAGATACGCCACCCAACTGCAATCTGATTATGTCCGTGCTGGCATTATGCTTTACGGCAGTTCGCCTGATTATCCAAAAAACACGATTCAAGATTGGGGACTCGCCCCAAGCATGAGTCTACGCAGTGAAATTATTGCAATACAACAATTAAATGCCCATCAAAGCGTCGGTTATGGCTCTAGTTTTGTCGCAGAACAGCCGATGAGCATAGGCATCGTCGCCTGTGGTTATGCCGATGGATATCAACGTATTTCGCCGACAGGCACACCTATTTTAGTAAATGGCATTCGTACCCGAACCATTGGCCGAGTCAGCATGGATATGTTGGCGGTGGATTTAACGCCCATCCCAAATGCTGTGATTGGCAGTGAAGTTGTGCTTTGGGGGACCTCAAAAACAGGAAGTATTTTACCCATTGATGATGTTGCAGCAGCCTCTGGCACCGTCGGTTATGAACTGATGTGTGGCGTAACTGCCCGTGTCACATTTATCAATCAAGACTAATATCTAACAAGACGAAGGAAATCATCATGTCACATTCTGATATTCAGAAAATCAACTCAACTGAAGTCATGAGTGCAGTCACTGTTTTTAACAAGGTGGTGTATTTATCAGGACAAGTGCCTAAAAATCCAGACCTCGATATTGAAGGACAAACGCGAGATATTCTGGCGATGATTGAGCAGCTCTTGGCTTCGGCAAATACCGATAAATCACGTTTATTGTCGGTCCAACTGTTTCTAAAAGATCTCTCAGATTTTCCAACGGTCAATGCGATCTATGTCGATTGGTTAAAAGATTGTGTCACACCGTCGCGTGCCACGATTCAAGCCGATTTGGTCAATCCGAACTGGCTGATTGAGATTGCAGTGATTGCAGCACAAAAATAAAGCAAACAGTGATCGTTTTGCTTAAATAATATTAAAAAAGATGAAAAGTAACGTATTTATTGTAGATAAAACAGCAGCAGATGCGTATTTTCTTGCAATGAATATGCGCCAGCCATTTTAACAGAGCGTGAATCAACGCAACAGAATAAAAAGGCTGGCTCATACAGGAATAAGAAAAAGGGAACTTTTTATGACGGTTACGCAACAGCATTCAGAAGATCAACACGCACCGAACGATTTACAACGCAAGCTTTCCAATCGTCATTTACAAATGATTGCCATTGGTGGTGCGATTGGCACTGGACTATTTATGGGTTCAGGCAAAACCATTTCTCTGGCAGGTCCCTCGATTCTCTTTATTTACATCATCATCGGGACGATGTTCTTTTTTCTGATGCGTGGACTTGGTGAGTTATTGCTTGCCAATTTACAGTATAAATCTTTCGTAGATATGGCACATGATCTGATTGGACCATGGGCAGGGTATTACATCGGTTGGACCTATTGGCTCGGTTGGGTGCTGGTTGGGATAGCAGATCTAGCTGCGGTGATCAATTATCTGGGTTTCTGGCTGCCAGATGGAGTGTCATTTACACCGATGGGGCAAGCCTTGATTAGTGCGGGTTGTGTGCTGTTTGTACTGGGTCTTAATTTGCTGACAGTACGCTTGTTTGGTGAGATCGAATTTTGGTTTGCCTTGATTAAGATCCTCGCGATTATCGGCTTGATTGGTGTCGGCGGTTATATGATTTTTAGTCATTTCCAAGCGCCAGAAGGTGCTGTGGCATCGTTAAGCAATGTCTGGTCACATGGTGGCATGTTCCCGAAAGGTTTGGATGGCTTTTTAGCAGGGTTCCAAATTGCGGTGTTTGCCTTTGTTGGGGTGGAGCTGGTTGGAACCACTGCGGCTGAAACCAAAGATCCGCATAAGAATCTCCCGAAAGCGATTAATGCGATTCCGATTCGGATTATCTTGTTCTATGTCTTGGCATTGTTGGTGGTGATGGCGGTCACGCCTTGGGACAGTATTCGTGCGGATAAAAGTCCATTTGTTGAGTTGTTCATGAATGCAGGGATCGTCACCTCTGCGATTATTATGAATTTAGTAGTGCTGTCTTCGGTGATGTCATCCATGAACAGTGGCGTGTTTTCGACCAGTCGGATGTTGTTTGGTTTATCTAAAGATGGTCAAGCGCCTGCGGCATTAGGGCGATTGTCGAAAAAAGCCGTACCTGCCAATGGCTTATTTTTCTCTTGTGTTTTTATTATGGGCGGGGCAGTGCTACAGTACTTTGTACCGAATACGCTAGAAGCCTTTACTTTGGCGAGCGCACTGTGTGTGATTTTATTTATCAGTGTTTGGAGCCTGATTATGGTGTGCTATATCCGCTACCGTAAGTTACGCCCTGAGTTACACTTGCAATCGAATTTTAAAATGCCGGGTGGGGTCTGGATGTCTTATCTAGTGATTGCATTCTTGCTGTTTGCCTTGGTGATTTTGGCACTTGAACCAGATACTTTAAAAGCACTCTATGTCAGTCCAGTTTGGTTGCTGATTTTAGCTGTGACCTATCAGTTCGTGTACAAACCACGGATGCGAAAACTGCAACGTGAGTTGGCATAATCTAGGTATCAAACGATAGCTAAAAGAGCTGATCCTAAAGGATTCGCTCTTTTTTTATCTGCCATTTAAATCGTTAATCAATGAGCAAATGTTGATATTGATCAGCTTGTTTACGCAAATAATCCCAAACCAGTTTAATCCGTGGTTCATGTTGTAAATCGACAAAGGTCAGCATCCAGAAGGTATGGTTAAAGCGAACCTGTTGCTCTAAAACTTCTTCAAGCTCAGCTTTGTCGTCTGCCAAAAATTTGGGTAAAATCGCCAACCCTGCACCTGCACTCACCGCAATCTGTTGCGCCAAAATACTGCTGCTGCGAAAGTTCGCATTCAGTTTTAAGGGTAAGCGTTCTAGGCAATACAATTCAGGGCTATACACCAGATCATCAATGTAATTCACAAAACGATGTTGGGTTAAATCCTCCAGCCGACGGATCGGTGGGTTTTGCGACAGATAATTTTTGCTGCCATAAATTTTTAAACAGTAATCTGACAAGCGCGTGATGATATAAGGGCCAGAGGTCGGGCGCTCAATCGATACCACGATATCGGCTTCACGATGTGAAAGCTTGATCATTTTGGGAACGGGGATCAGGTCGATGGTCAGTAACGGATATCGAATCGAAAACTCTGCCAATAAACGTGCAAGAAATGCCGTACCAAAGCCTTCAGGTGTGCCAATTCGCACACGACCTTGCAAGGGCTGATGTGGTTTTTCGATTTGTAAGAATGCTTGTTCCATTTGTTCAACCTGAGGAACAAGTGCCAGTCCCTCGAAGGTCAGTTCATATCCAGTGGCTTCACGTTTAAAGAGTGTGGTGCCTAAAGCCTGTTCCAAAGCCTGAATACGCCGTGCCACGGTACTGTGTTCGACACCAATGATACGTGCAGCACTGGTCAAGGTCTTGGTCCGTGCCAGAACCAAAAAAAATTGCAGATGATCCCAATCCACTTTCATTGTTATTGTATCCCTTGTGCATATTTGCACACCAATCGTGCATTAATTTGCATTGGTGGTCAAAGATTTGTTTGTTAGTCTCAACCAATGGTTAAAAAAAGAAAATACGACGAATCGCTATTTTCGAACATCTGAACACAATAAAAATAGTGCCTATGGAGAGGTTATGAATACAATCCAAAAAATCGAATTGGAAACCGCTAAATTACTCATTAACGGACAATTCATCGAATCTGAAACACAGCAATGGCAAGACATCGTCAATCCTGCAACTCAGGAAGTGATTGGTCGTGTGCCTTTTGCGACGATTCAGGAAGTGGATGCTGCCATTCAAGCTGCACAAGATGCTTTTGCGACTTGGCGTCAAACCCCGATTCAGGCACGTATGCGCATCATGCTCAAGTTGCAAGATTTGATTCGTGCCAACATGAAAGAAATTGCACAGGTACTTACCGCTGAACAGGGTAAAACTTTAGCGGATGCTGAAGGTGATATTCAACGTGGCTTAGAAGTGGTTGAGCATGCGTGTTCCGTCGGTACACTGCAAATGGGTGAGTACATCGAAGGTGTCGCGCGTGGGGTTGATACTTATACCTTGCAACAACCGTTAGGTGTTTGTGCAGGTATTACCCCATTTAACTTCCCAGCCATGATTCCATTGTGGATGTTCCCAATGGCAATCGTCTGTGGCAATACCTTTGTATTGAAACCATCTGAACAAGATCCTTTAAGCACCATGATGTTGGTTGAACTTGCGATTCAGGCAGGTGTGCCAGCAGGTGTGCTGAATGTGGTACATGGCGGCAAAGAAGTGGTGGATCGTCTCTGCACGCATCATCATATTAAAGCGATTTCATTTGTCGGTTCAACTGCGGTGGGGACCCATGTCTATAACCTCGCAGGACAACATGGCAAACGTGTGCAATCGATGATGGGTGCGAAAAACCATGTGGTGGTGATGCCAGATGCGAACAAAGAACAAACCCTCAATGCCTTGGTTGGTGCGGCTTTCGGTGCAGCCGGACAGCGTTGTATGGCGTTGTCTGTTGCCGTGATGGTCGGTGAGAGTAAGCAATGGGTTCAAGAGCTGGTTGAAAAAGCCAAAACTTTAACTGTGAATGCGGGGCATGAGCCGAATACAGACATTGGTCCTGTGATTTCTCAACGCGCCAAAGCACGCGTGATTGACTTGATTAATAGCGGTGTCGAGCAAGGTGCAGCGCTGTTGCTTGATGGCCGTGATGTGCAAGTTAAAGGTTATGAATCAGGTAACTTTGTTGGTGCGACCATTTTTAATGGCGTGACCACTGATATGCGCATTTA
The DNA here is from genome assembly GCF_031456775.1 of Acinetobacter sp. 3657. Lineage (NCBI taxonomy): Bacteria > Pseudomonadati > Pseudomonadota > Gammaproteobacteria > Moraxellales > Moraxellaceae > Acinetobacter > Acinetobacter sp. 3657. Next base: position 85,272 of record NZ_JAVDVH010000010.1, read on the forward strand.
TAAAGAAGAAATCTTTGGACCAGTGCTCGCAATTATTGCTGTAGACACTTTGGAGCAAGCGATTGAGCTGATCAATGCCAATCCATTTGGTAATGGTGTTGGACTCTTTACTCAAAGCGGTGCGATAGCCCGCACTTTCCAAAACTTAATTGATATTGGTCAAGTTGGGATCAATATTCCAATTCCTGTACCTGTGCCATTCTTTAGCTTTACTGGTTCGCGTGGTTCAAAACTGGGCGATTTGGGACCATACGGCAAGCAGGCCGTGCAGTTCTATACCCAAACCAAAACTATTACCAGTCGTTGGTTTGAAGACAGCCATGAAGTGGGCAGTGTAAACACCACCATTAGTTTACGTTAAGGGGATCACGGATGAATATCGCCTTTATCGGTCTCGGAAATATGGGCGGCAGAATGGCCCATAACCTGCTCAAAGCAGGGCTTACCGTCTATGGTTATGACCTCAGTGACGTGGCAAATCAGCACTTCGCTGACGCGGGTGGCATCGTTTGTGACAGTCCACAAGCCGCAGCTAAACATGCAGATGTGGTGATCACCATGTTACCAGCAGCCAAGCATGTCAAAGAGGTTTATCTCGGTGAAGAGGGTGTGTTGGAGGTCTTGAAAGCAGGTGCTTTGTGTATAGACAGCAGTACCATTGACCCACAGACCATTAAAGACATCGCTGCGCTTGCACAAAGTAAAAATATTCACATTTGCGATGCACCTGTTTCAGGGGGCACCATTGGCGCGCAAGCGGGTACCTTAACGTTTATGGTGGGTGCCAATGATCAGACCTTTGAGGAAGTCAAACCTGTACTCAGTCATATGGGCAAAAATGTCATCCATTGTGGTGATGTCGGTGCAGGGCAAATTGCCAAGATTTGCAATAACTTAATTCTCGGGATCTCGATGGCTGCTGTGGCAGAGGGCATGGCGTTGGGTGCGAAACTTGGCATTGATCCGCAAGCATTAGCTGGTGTGGTGAATACTTCAAGTGGTCGTTGCTGGAGTTCAGAGGTCTGTAACCCGTGGCCCCACATCAATGAAAATGCACCTGCCTCTCGTGGCTATCAAGATGGTTTCGCCACACAGCTAATGCTGAAAGATTTAGGTCTCGCAGTCGAAGCGGCGGGGCAGGTTAAACAGCCGATTTTGTTAGGCGGCATGGTGCAGCAGCTATATCAACAAATGTGTATGCGTGGTAATGCTCACCTTGATTTCTCTAGCATTATCCAGCAGTACCTTCCAGAAGAAGTCTAAGTACCAAGCATTATTGTAGGCACGAAGCCATAGGATGGCTTTGAATCATGAAACTCTGTCGTGAATAACTACAAATCCAGACTGAGGGAATAGAGATGTTAAATTATAAAGATGTCGCACAAGCTTTTGATTTAGAAAGCACAGCTCAACACATGCTGTCAGGTTCATTAGATGCACTCAATGCGTGTTATGAGTGTTGTGACCGACATGTAGACGGTGAAAAAGTGGCCTTGTATTGGCAAGGCAAAGATGGACGCAAGGAGCAATACACTTTTGCTCAATTACAACAGTGGTCCAGTCAATTTGCCAACTTTTTAAAATCACAAGGTGTACAGGCAGGCGATCGTATTTCGGGATTATTGCCAAGAACACCTGAACTGATCGTGACGATTTTAGCCGCATGGCGAATTGGAGCCGTATATCAGCCGCTATTTACCGCTTTTGGCCCTAAAGCGATTGAACATCGTATACAGCTTGCACAAAGTAATTTGGTGGTGACGGATGTAGCAAACCGTAGCAAGCTGGATGAGATTGAGCAATGTCCTGCGATTGTGACGGTTGCTGATGCTGAAGGCACAGCACTTACAGTGGGTGATTTTAATTTTTGGAATGAGCTGAATCAGCAGTCTGATCAATGTGAATTGGTCATGCGCAATATCCAAGACCCGTTCTTACTCATGTTTACTTCAGGCACAACGGGACCTGCAAAACCCCTCGAAGTGCCGCTAAAAGCTTTGATTGCATTTGGTCGGTATATGCTAGATGCGATTGGTCTAACTGAAGACGATGCCTTTTGGAATATTGCCGATCCGGGTTGGGCTTATGGTTTGTATTACGCGATTACTGGGCCGTTATTCTTGGGTCATGCCACTTTGTTTTATGAAGGTGGTTTTAGCACCGACAGTCTGTGTCAAATCGTCAAAGATTATCAGATCACCAACTTAGCAGGCGCACCAACGGCCTATCGGATGATGATGGCAGCCGATCCAGCACAAATGGCAGTGTTAAAAGGTCAATTTCGTGTGGTCAGTAGTGCAGGTGAGCCGCTCAATCCAGAAGTGATTCGATGGTTTAAACAGGTACTTGATGCACCGATTTATGATCATTATGGGCAAACTGAAGTGGGTATGGTGGTGTGTAACCATCACGGTCTAAGTCATGTAATTCGTGCAGGTGCCGCAGGTTTTCCAAGTCCGGGTTATCGCGTTGCGGTGGTCAATGAACAAGGCGAAGAACTTCCGCCAGACACCGCAGGAATTTTGGCGGTGGATATCAGTCAATCACCGATGATGTGGTTTGGGGGTTATAAGGAAAGTCGTAAATCGCCTTTTGTCGGTCATTACTATTTGACGGGTGATACTGCTGAATTACATGCTGATGGCAGTATGAGTTTTGTTGGGCGTAGTGATGATGTGATCACGACATCGGGCTATCGCATTGGGCCATTCGATGTCGAAAGTGCATTGCTTGAACACGATGCGGTGATCGAAGCTGCTGTGATCGGCGTACCTGATCCTGATCGGACTGAATTGGTGAAGGCATTCGTGATTTTAGCGGCAGGAGCACAGCCTTCAAATACATTGATTGAAGAGCTGAGCCAGTTTGTGAAAAAACGTCTTTCTGCGCATGCCTATCCACGTCTGGTTGAATTTGTGACAGAACTGCCGAAAACACCAAGTGGCAAAATTCAGCGCTTTTTATTACGTAATCAGGAAATTGCGAAACAACAAGCGAAAGCAGGTTAAAGGACGAAAATATGCAATTGACCGAAGAACAATTACTCATTCGTGACATGGCGAAAAGCTTCGCCCAAGAACAAATCAAACCCCATGTCAGTGACTGGGATCGAGATGGCACCTTTCCCAAAACCGCTTTGGCGCAAATGGGGCAGCTTGGTTTTATGGGCATGCTGGTGCCAGAACAATGGGGCGGTTCAGATACTGGCAATCTCGCCTATGTACTGGCACTGGAAGAAGTCGCGGCGGCTGATGGTGCAACTTCGACCATTATGAGCGTGCACAACTCGGTCGGTTGTGTGCCGATTTTAAAATTTGGCAATGACGAGCAAAAACAACGTTTCTTAAAGCCCTTAGCACAAGGTGAGATGATCGGGGCATTTGCTCTAACTGAACCACATACAGGTTCGGACGCTGCTGCGCTTAAAACCCGCGCGGTCAAAGATGGCGATGATTACATTCTCAACGGTGCGAAACAGTTTATTACCTCGGGTCATAATGCAGGGGTGATTATTGTGTTTGCGGTTACTGATCCGAGTGCAGGCAAAAAAGGCATCAGTGCCTTTTTAGTACCACGCGATACGTCAGGTTATGAAGTCATTCGTGTCGAAGAGAAATTAGGTTTACATGCTTCGGATACCTGTCAGATCGCCTTGACTGATGTTCGTGTGCACAAAAGTTTGATGCTGGGCAAAGAGGGTGAAGGTCTAAAAATTGCACTCGCGAACTTGGAAGGTGGTCGTATTGGTATTGCTGCACAAGCGGTGGGTTTAGCACGAGCGGCACTAGAAGAAGCAACGCGTTATGCCAAAGAACGTCTGACTTTTGGCAAACCGATTTTTGAGCATCAAGCGATTGCCTTTCGCTTGGCCAGCATGGCCACCGAAATCGAGGCAGCACGACAGTTGGTGCACTATGCCGCACGTCTGAAAGAAGCAGGCCAACCCTGTTTGAATGAAGCATCCATGGCGAAACTGTTTGCCTCGGAAATGACGGAGCGCGTTTGCTCAAATGCGCTACAAGTCTTTGGTGGCTATGGCTATCTCAAAGATTTTCCGATTGAGCGTATCTACCGTGATGCACGAATTTGTCAGATTTATGAAGGCACTAGCGACATTCAGCGTTTAGTGATCGCACGTAGCCTATAAAACCAAAACAAGGAATGAATGATGCAGTGGCAAACTATTTTATTGGAAAAGCGTAATGGTGTTGGGTTAATTACCCTCAATCGCCCTAAAGCGTTGAATGCCCTAAACAGTGAATTGATCAGTGAAGTGAATCAAGCCCTCGACCAACTAGAAAAAGATCGTGAGATTGGGTGTATCGTGTTAGCGGGTTCTGAAAAAGCCTTTGCAGCAGGTGCGGATATTAAGGAAATGGCAGAGTTGAATTTTCCTGATATTTATTTTGATGATTTTTTCCATCTCGCAGATCGTATTGCTCAACGCCGTAAACCTTTGATTGCTGCTGTCAGTGGTTATGCTTTGGGTGGCGGTTGTGAGTTGGCTCTGATGTGTGACTTTATCTACTGCGCTGACAATGCCAAGTTTGGTTTACCTGAAGTCACTTTAGGTGTGATTCCGGGGATCGGTGGTACACAACGTTTAACCCATGCGATTGGTAAAGCCAAAGCCATGGAAATGTGTTTGACTGCACGACAAATGGGGGCAGTTGAAGCTGAGTTGAGTGGTTTGGTTGCACGTGTATTCAACAAAGAAGACCTACTCCAACAAACCCTACAAGCAGCAGAACAAATTGCGACACGTTCATTGACTGCAAACATGATGCTGAAAGAAACCATCAATCGTGCATTCGAAGTCAATTTGACCGAAGGTTTACGTTTTGAACGACGCATGTTCCATTCGATTTTTGCGACTTCGGATCAAAAAGAAGGCATGCAAGCTTTTGTTGAAAAGCGGCAGGCAAATTTTAAAAATCAATAAGAGATCAACAAAATGAACAAAGAAAATCACTTAATGATTGAGCAACAAGCTGGTCTTGGCATGATCACATTGGATCGAGTGACCCATCTCAATGCTTTGTCTCTTGAAATGATTGATGGGGTTCGAGCACAACTCGAACTTTGGCGAGATGATGCTTCTATCCAAGCGGTTTTGATCAAATCGAATAGCCCAAAAGCTTTTTGTGCAGGTGGCGATATTCGCTATCTGTATGACAGCTATAAACAGGGAACAACCGATCATCAAGGCTATTTTAGTGCCGAATATAAGATGCTCATCACCATCCGTGACTACCAAAAATCCGTCATCGTTCTGCTCGATGGTTATGTGCTGGGTGGTGGTTTTGGCTTAGCGCAAGCTTGTCACATTATTGTGAGTAGTGAGAAATCACGCTTTGCCATGCCTGAAACTGCGATTGGCTTTTTCCCAGATGTTGGGGCAACGCATTTCCTGTCCAGACTGGATGATATTGGCGTGTATATGGCGATCACGGGCGAGCAAATCAGTAGTAGTGATGCCCTTTATCTTGATTTGATTGACTATCACGTACCGAGCGAGAAGTTACAAGCGCTGCAAGATGCACTGATCGATGCGTCAGATTTGAGCAAAGAACACATAGAACAAATTGTCAGCCGTTTTATTACGCGTCCTGTTGAAAGTGAATTAAAACAATTGGCGGAAGCGATTCGTAAACATTTTGGTTTTCAACACTTGGATGAGATTGAGCAGAGTCTTGCAAATGAACAAGACGAGCAGTTACAACCGTGGGCAAACAAAATGCTCCATCTTCTGCAACAACGTTCTTTTGTCGCCAAACAAACCAGTTTAAAACTGCAACATTTAGGGCGTGGGCTTTCATTAGAGCAATGTATGCAACTTGAGCGTGATTTGCAGGATATTTGGTTTGAGCATGGCGACTTTATTGAAGGGGTACGTGCGCTGATTGTTGATAAAGACAAACAACCTCAATGGAAGAAAGCCAATCCTGAACTGGAGCAAATTTTAGAAAAACTTAGCTAAACACATTATAAAAAAAAATAAAAAAGCGTACAGAAAGACAGCGGGATTTGAAATGCTTATGGTCAGGGTTGCCCATAAGCATCAAAACGCAAAAACAAGAAGATCCAAGAAAGGAAAATTGTGATGCAAACAGCAAATGGAAACGGTTCAGCCCCTAAAAAGTCGTCACATCGATTGGCAGGGATTTCTAGCATGGTCGGCACCACCATTGAGTGGTATGACTTTTTTATCTATGGCGCGGCGGCAGCGCTGATTTTTAATAAGTTATTTTTCCCAAATCTTGATCCACTGACAGGTGTGTTGGCTGCATTTGGTACTTATGCCGTTGGTTTCATTGGACGACCGTTAGGTGGTTTAGTGTTCGGACATTTTGGTGACAAGATCGGTCGTAAATCCATGTTGTTACTGACCTTGATGCTCATGGGTATTCCAACGATTCTGATCGGGCTATTACCCACTTACGAAACAATAGGTTATTGGGCTGCGGTCTGCTTGGTGATCTTGCGCTTTATTCAAGGTATGGCGATGGGTGGCGAGTGGGGCGGTGCTGTGCTCATGGCAGTTGAACATGCACCTGAAGGCAAAAAAGGATTTTGGGGCAGTTTGCCTCAAGCCAGTACGGGTGGTGGTTTGATGTTGGCCTCGATTGCACTTGGGCTTGTGTCCTTGCTTCCTGAACCAGCATTGTTTAGTTGGGGTTGGCGCATTCCTTTCCTAGCGAGCATTGTTTTACTCGGTGTGGGGTGGTATATCCGTGTCAAAGTGCCTGAATCACCGGACTTTGAAAAAGTAAAACAGCAAGCCGAACAAGTCAAAGTCCCTGCATTACAAGTGTTTAAACGTCATCCTAAACAACTCATTACCATTATCGTGGCGCGTGCCGCTGAAAATGCATGGTTCTATATCGCTTCCACTTTTACTTTGGCATACACCACGGCCCAATTGGGGATTCCACGCCAAGATATTTTATTTGCCACCATCTGTGGTGCAGCGGTGATTTTATTTATGACGCCGTTGTGTGGACATTTGTCAGATAAAGTTGGTCAGCGCAATATGTTTATGTTTGGCTTATGTGTGTTGGCACTGTTTAGCTATCCATTCTTTAGTATGTTAAACACCAAAGATCCTGTATTGGTCTGGACTGCGATTGTTTTGGCAATCGGTGTGGTTTTCCCAATTATGTACGCACCACAAGCACAACTGTTCGCACGTCAGTTCCCTGCTGAAATTCGTTATAGTGGCATCTCGATCTCAGTGCAATTAGCAGGCGTATTGGGTGGGGGAATCGCACCATTAATCGCCACTAAATTATTGAGCGTCGGAGGTGGGAATCCTTATCTGATTATGATTTATATTGGCTCGATGGCGCTGGTGGCGATTGTCGCCACTACCTTTATGCCACGAGATCGAGTTTATCGAGCGAATGGTGCGTATATGCAATCAGAAGATTTAGATTTGAAAACCAAAATCACTGAACAATCATAGCGAATAGATGTATAGACAGAAAAAAGCCCTAATCTTTCGACTAGGGCTTTTCTTGAATCTGGAGCGGGAAAGAAGACTCGAACACCCAATCTAACTTTAGCTATAGTCACGGACATAAATTATGCTAGATGATAATCTATAGAACTACCATTTATTGCTAATCGTTGTTTTGAGGTTTGAATATGATTGAAATTGCTCAACAGCAAGATGCAAAAGTAATCTTAAATGTTATCAAAAAAAGTATAGTGTCCTGCTCTCTAGATCATCAAGATAATCAAAATGTTATTGATGAATGGTTATCAAATAAAACTGAAGAAAATATCATTAATTGGATAAACAACTCTTATTCGTATGTGTACAAAAAGGACAATAAGATTGTAGGTTTTATTTTGATGTCTAAAGGGGGAGTCATCCTTCTAAATTATGTTTTACCTGATTATCAAGGCGATGGCATCGGAAGTGCAATGATTGATTTCATCATTTCTCTTTCTCACCAACTCGATAAAATTACGCTTGAATCTACGCTAACTGCGAAAAAATTTTATGAGCGTAAAAACTTTATCATTCTGGAAGAAATCTACGAATATGAAAAGTTAGTCGGCTTTAAAATGCAATTAAGGCTAGCTGGTAATCTTGCTTAAAAGATAAGAAAAAAGCCCTAATCTTTCGACTAGGGCTTTTTTTGAATCTGGAGCGGGAAAGGAGACTCGAACTCCCGACCCCAACCTTGGCAAGGTTATGCTCTACCAACTGAGCTATTCCCGCTTATTGAGCAGTTTTTTCTAAAACTTACACTAAAAAATTTGAGCGGGAAAGGAGACTCGAACTCCCGACCCCAACCTTGGCAAGGTTATGCTCTACCAACTGAGCTATTCCCGCATGCCGTGTATAATACATTATGCAAAAATAGGGTCAATAATTTTATGCAAAGAAATTGATTAATTGCATAAAATAAAAGCACTTCTAGGTTTTAAAAAGCAAAAAAGCGAAATTTTGTATAAGCGTTTTACTCAAGGTACGCTCATGTATACTAGTGGACTACCTCAATCTGAACCTACAGAGTGACTGATGAAATTAGAACAACAGTTGATTGAACGTTTACAAACCCTCGCTCCGAGCCATCTTGAAGTGATCAATGAGTCGGCAGGGCATGGCGGTTATTTTCCTGGGAAAGAATCACATTTTAAAGTGATCGTGGTCAGTGATGCGTTCCAAGGCCTACGTTTGGTACAACGCCATCAAAAAATTTATGCGGTTGCCGCTGAGCTGATGAGTCCAGGACAGATTCACGCTTTAGCCATTCACGCCTATGTGCCAAGTGAATGGCAAGGTCAAGCGCCAGTAAGCCCTGAATGTGCACATGCACCAAAACCTTAAGGATAGATTATGGATGCACATTTAATCACCAAGATTATTCATATGTCAGCAGTCAGTCTGTTGATTTTGGTCTTTGTTGCACGTGCCGCAACGTTATTTGTGGGCACGGAACAGCAACAACCTAGCCCTAAAGTGCGCAAAGGCTTTGTGGGTTTACAACATTTGTCGCTGACGCTGATTATTATCACTGGCGCAATATTACTGGTGATGAATAACTTTGAAGTACAGCCTTGGTTCTATGCCAAAGTGATTCTATTTTTTGTGCTTTGGTCGTCTATGCTTAAAACGTATAGAGAGGATAGCAGCATTTTATTGGTACAGCGTCGTATCGGTGTTTTGATCGGTGCAATTGCATTGGTGGGGATTCTTGGTTTGGTGATGATGAAGCCCGTTTTTGGGTAATTGTCTGACATTGTTTTAGTAATTGTTGGGGCACTAGGTTAAACTGTGTGCAATTTGCAAAAAAAATCGTGTAGAGGGAAATCATGTTAACTCGTGTGGTATTTAACCAAAAAGGTGGTGTGGGGAAATCAAGTATCACTGTAAATTTAGCGGCGATTAGCGCTAAACAAGGATATAGAACCTTGGTGATTGATCTAGATCCACAAGCAAATTCAAGCCAATACCTTTTAGGTGAAGATGCGACATATTCTGCGGACAAAGCCGCATTAGAGCCAAACATTGAAAATTTCTTTGACGATATTTTAGCGACAACACAGCAAAAGGGCTTGATCGGCAATGCGATCGGCTCAATTCTTAAAGCGCCTCGCAGCAAAGGTTTGGACAGTTATGTTCATCGCACATCTTTTGAAAATTTGGATGTGATTCCTGCCAGTCCAAGTTTAGGTGCGCTTGAACATGCTTTGGAAAGTAAGCATAAAATTTATAAGTTACGTGATTCGATTCAGGTGTTAAGTTCACGTTATGACCGTATTTATATTGATACGCCTCCTGCATTTAATTTCTTTACATTATCCGCGCTGATTTCAGCACAACGTGTGTTGATTCCATTTGATTGTGATGTATTTTCAAAACGTGCGTTACAAACTTTGATTGAAAATGTGCTCGAAACCCAAGATGATCATAATGATCGCTTGGAGATTGAAGGAATCGTGGTTAATCAATTCCAAGCTCAAGCAAAATTACCGCGTGAAGTGGTTCAACAGTTAAAAGATGAAGGTTTACCTGTGTTAGCAAGCATGCTGCCCCCATCTGTATTGATGAAAGAATCACATCAAAAGAATCTACCCTTGATTCATTTGGCATCTGAACATAAGTTGACGCTTGCTTATGTCACCTTGTTCAATGAGATTGAATCAAAGCAATAAGAGAACGTTATGAAACGCTTATATTGGATGCCTGTTTTGGCCGCGACGATGCTATTGGGTGCTTGTGCATCAACGGTTAAACCCGCTTATGTCTCGCCAACACAATACCAAGCTTTAAACTGTCAACAACTACAAGCGGAATACAACCGTATTCAGCATTATATTGACAATGGTGTACAAACGCCGAAACGAACTGGTGTCGGAGTTGGCGTGGGACTTGGTGGTGGCTGGGGAGGCAAAAGCGGTTGGGGCTTTGGTCCATCAGTTTCTGTGAATATGGGCCAGTCGATGAATACCAAAAATACTGAGCTCGCAAAAGTTTTAGGTCAGCAAGACGCAATTGTGCAAGCAGCACAGTTTAAAGGCTGTCCAATTATTGTGAAACCACGACCGAAATCATAGTTTTTAGCGATTATTGCCGTAGTTCGCTACGGCAGTAAAAACTAAATCTTAGCAAAATGTTTCAAGTAAAAATTATAAAAATCAATAATTTGTATTTATTCCCCGTGCTATTATCTTCATCTTGTCTATTCAGGCAGTCGCTTAAAACTTGTCTATTCCCCCTAAATTCGTTTAAGGTGGCGACCACGAACAGTCATTCGGTATATATATGATAGAGAGTTGGTTTTTTGTTTTGGCAATGTTGGCGGTGTTACTTATTCCCGGTCCAACCAATGCTATGCTTGCCAGTGCAACACACCAACAAGGTGTACCTAAAACACTCGCGTTTATCCCTATAGAATGGTTAGGCTATATATATGGTGTGAGTTTATGGGCATTGTTTATCCATCTTTTTGAACCTATTTGGCCCGCGCTGGGGGTGATTCTCCATGTTGGTGGTTTACTCTACGTGCTTTGGATGGCATTCCATCTCTGGAAAAGCTCTCATCTACAAAAACATTCTCAACATCATCAACATATACGCAAGACACAGTTATTTATATCGACCTTAAAAAACCCAAAAACGGTGCTGTTGGCAGCAGGGATTTTTCCGCTTGAGACATGGAATTCGGTGCAAAATGCGGCTTTAGTATTTACGATTTTTACGTTGATATTGATTCCAGTTTCTATTTTCTGGATGGTCTTTGGACGTGCTCTGTTAGCGGGAAGTTTGGCTGGAATTAAAGCCGACCATTTATATAAAGGATCGGCGATGTTATTGCTGATTTGTATGCTACCGATGGTATTTCGTTTCTTTTAAACTCAAGTAGTAGCAGAGCTGGCTAGGCTTTGCGACGATTCATTCTTTGACGAATAAAACCGATAATACCCGGTAAAATACTGAGAATAATGATGCCGAAAATCAAAAAGGTGAAATTGTCTTTCACAATTGGCATGTTACCAAATAGATAACCCAACGTAATAAATGAGGAAATCCAGCAGAAAGCGCCGATGACGTTGTAGGTGAGGAAATATTTATAATTCATGCTACCCGCACCAGCAACAAAGGGTGCAAAGGTACGTGCGAATGGAATAAATCGGGCAAATATAATGGTTTTTCCACCGTGACGTTCAAAAAACTGCTGTGTTTTAAACAAGTGCTGTTTATTGATAAAACGCGAATTAGTTTCAAATACACGTGGGCCGATATAGTGACCAATATGATAATTGACGGTATCGCCTAATACAGCCGCAATAAACAGCAACACACCTAATACCCATGGATCCATGACACCTGTTGAAGCGGCAAGTGCACCGGCTGCAAAAAGTAAACTATCACCCGGTAGAAATGGCATAACCACAAAGCCAGTTTCGACAAAAATAATCAGAAACAAAATGGCATAGATCCATACGCCATAATTGGTGATAAACTCTAAAAGGTGCTCGTCAACGTGCAGAATAAAATCAATGAGTTCCATGAAAATGTTAACACTATAAATTTGAGCTAAATCCTAACAGCGCGTGTGTGGAATGTCAGTATAAAAAGCAAATTAATTGGTAACTTTACTTGCGCTAACACTTAAACGGCTAGAGGAAGAGAAAAAGTCTCTTTGTTTCAAATACAGAACGATGCGTGAACAAATATAGTGTTTATTGCAAAATAAAAGATACATAAACTGTTCCTATCTTAAAAAAATCACGTGGAATAAAGCATGTTAAATCCGAATGTTGTTGTAAAAAATATCGTAACGCAGTCTGGTGTAGAAAATACCGTGGCGCTGATTGCTCGTATCTTGATGGCTTATATATTTATCATTGCTGGCTGGGGTAAACTTACCGCCTATGGCGCTACCGCAGGCTATATGGACGCCATGGGTGTGCCTGCTGCATTGTTGCCGCTGACTATTTTGGTTGAATTTGGTGGTGGTTTAGCACTGTTATTTGGTTTCCAAGCACGTTTTGCCGCATTTGGCCTAGCGATCTTTAGTATTTTGACTGCATTTCTTTTTCATGCTGCCGATGATCAAGCACAACAAATTAACTTTATGAAGAACTTAGCGATGTCAGGCGGTCTATTTTATCTGATGCTGCATGGCGCAGGTCGTTTTAGTCTTGATCATGCCATTGAAAAATAATCATCGATGCAAATAACCTTCACTTAAACCAGTGAGGGTTATTTTTTTACCTATAAATTTTACCGATGATTACAAACAAAAGTCGAAATATCTGCTTAGATCATAAGATGTTAAACACAGCGGGATTTGAAATGAAAAGAATGATGGTGAGTTGTGGGCTTTTGATTGTACTGGGATTATCTTCAAGTGCTTGGGCAGGTAAAGATGATCATGTGTTGGTACAAGAAGCCGCTAAGAATGTCGTGACAGTGAGTCAGGCAGCAAAAATGGCAGATGAAACAGGCGTTACTTTGACGGGTCAAATTACCAAGCATCTCAAAAGTGATCACTATGAGTTCAAAGATGCCAGTGGTACGATTGGTGTTGAAATTGATGATGATATTTGGCGTCAAGCAGGATTAAAGGTCGGTGACCATGTACGACTCGTGGGTGAGGTGGATACTCATCGGTATAAGCCGACTGATATTGAAGTGATTAGCATTGAGAAACATCAGCACTGATTAAAAATAAAAAAAGGAAGCGAGCGCTTCCTTTTTTGATTGGGAAAAATTTAGAGCATAAAGAGAATTTGCATCTCGCCGACCATAAAACCAAGTACCGCACCCACGATGATCAATGACCATTCATCTTCTTTAAATGCGGGGCGTAGCATACCTTCAAATTCTTCAGGACTGAGTCGTTGCATGCGTTTGACCAGCGTATTGCGGACATCCATTGCATCTTCAGCATAAGATTCTACATAACGCATTGTTTCTGGTAGTTGTTGCAAAATACGTTCAGTTACTTCTGTTTTGATATTTTGATACTTCTCACCGCCAATCGCATAGACCACGAGAGGGCGAACCACGCCTGCTTGTAAGTCAATTTCTTGTTTGACATGTCGACTGACCAGATCAATGACTTTATCTGAGTGTGTACCAGAAAAAAGCTCTTCCATCATGTTGCGAGAAGTGAGTAACTGCTTTGAAATTAAAGCGGCGTAATCGGCTGCGACTTCATTTTGGCGCTTAATGAAAAGCCCTTGGAATGTAAAACCCATAACTTTTTTCGGGTGCAGTGGTCTAAACATCATTTGTAAAGCAATCCAGTCACTGAAAAAGCCGACAAAACCACCAAACAAAGGGAGCATCCATGGATACTGACCTTGGGTCACTACCCAGCATACCATCTGAATTACACCAATCCCGAAACCAAAAATAAAGCCGACATTACTAAAGAATTTGAACTCTTGTTTGCCGACTTTTTTAAAGATTTCGTTGAGTAAGCGTTTATCTTTAAGCAGATTGTTGACCACCATGTGCTTAATATCGAAGTACTTAGTGACATCTTTTTGTACTTCGCCCATGATATGTTCAACAATTTCAGGCGCTTTAGCTTGAACTCGCTTAATCAATCTCTGACGTGCAAACTCTGGCATACCTTCCCATAAACCAGGTTGATACTGTTGAGCTACTTCACGGGTAATGTCTTCTGCGGCCGCCATTAATGGTTTTTCAATTTCTTGGGCGATACGCTTTGGGTCGAGTCTGGCAAAAATTTCTTCAGGTTTAATTAGCTTCGAGGTCATCAGCTCTACGGCTGTGGTTGCCATCTTTTCTGCTTTACGGGGTACAATTCCTTGCCATCCCAGCGGTAAGCCAAATAATCTAAGCCCTTTAAATTCAAGTGGCCCGAACATCATTTGAACCGCAATGACTTTGGTTATATAACCAATAAAGCCACTAATAAACGGGATGGAAATATATAACCAGAAATTCTGTTGAAAATCCGCAATCATTTCTTGAAACATTATTTTATTGGTCCTTCAAGTCCTAATTGTTGCTCGTGATCGGGCAAGCCATAGATAAAGAGTTAAATATTTGAGGATAGATGTTGATGATTCGCCTATACATGTATGTATTAGGCTTTGAGTCCCCTTTTGTTAGTTTTCCTTTTTCAAGGACATCGAAATCGCAAAAAAATAAGCAAACGATGGCGTCGATTGAATACCTTTCCATGGTAATGCAAATTTTCGCTTCATCATATTAGCACCAATTTTTGCTTTGTGTTGAGCAGAATTGGCAAGAATTGTTGATTTAGCTCTCTTTTTCGATGTTGTGCAGCAAAAATTTAATTTAAATATTAGCGGCCGTTGATGAGTAGCGCTAAAAAATAAGATAGGTGATGAATTGCGGTGCGCCAAAGCATGAAAAATGTTAGAATAGGGCGCTTATTTCATTTGCTTTTATGTTTAGCTATGACGACCAATACTCAAATTACTGAAGATCGTATCCTTATCTTGGATTTCGGCTCTCAATATAGCCAGCTGATTGCACGACGTGTGCGTGAAGCAGGTGTCTACTCTGAAATGTATGCCTTCGATATGTCTGAAGAAGACATTCGTGCATTCAATCCAAACGGGATTATTTTATCAGGTGGCCCTGAAAGCGTACATCAAGAAGGTAGTCCACGTGCACCTCAAGTTGTATTTGAGCTGGGTGTGCCAGTTTTGGGTATTTGCTATGGTTTGCAAACCATGTCTGAACAACTGGGCGGAAAAGTAGAAGCCGGTACAGTTCATGAGTTTGGCTATGCTGAAGTTGATATTGTGGTGCGTGATCAGTTAATTGGTCATTTGCAAGATCGTGAAAACCAACTTCATGTATGGATGAGCCATGGCGATAAAGTCGGTGCGATTCCTGAAGGTTTCCAAGTCACAGCAAGTACGCCGAGCTGTCCATTTGCCGCAGTGAGTGATGAAACCCGCCGTTTTTATGGTGTGCAGTTCCACCCTGAAGTCACGCATACAGCAAAAGGTGCTGAGTTACTTTCAAACTTTGTGCACAAGATTTGTGGTTGCCGTGGTTTGTGGACACCTGAACACATCATTGATTTGCGTATCGAGCAATTACGTCAACAAATTGGTAATGAAAAAGTTCTGTTAGGTTTATCTGGTGGTGTCGATTCATCTGTTGTGGCTGCATTGTTGCACAAAGCGATTGGCGATCAGTTAACTTGCGTATTTGTAGACAATGGTCTGCTTCGTTTAAACGAAGGTGATCAAGTGATGCAAATGTTCGCAGAAAACATGGGGATTCGAGTCATTCGTGCCGATGCGGAACAACGTTTCTTATCTGCATTGGCTGGTGAAGTTGATCCTGAGAAAAAACGTAAAATCATTGGTCGTGAATTTATTGCCGTCTTCGCTGAAGAAGCGCGTAAATTGGATGGCGTGAAATTCTTGGCGCAAGGTACGATTTACCCAGACGTCATTGAATCTGCAGCAAGCAAACAAGGTAAAGCACACGTCATTAAATCTCACCACAATGTGGGTGGTTTACCTGATGATTTAGAGTTTGAATTGGTTGAGCCATTACGTGACTTGTTCAAAGATGAAGTACGTAAATTGGGAACCACCATTGGCTTGCCACACAGCATGATTTATCGTCATCCATTCCCAGGTCCAGGTTTGGGCGTGCGTATCTTGGGTGAAGTGAAAAAAGAATATGCAGATATTCTTCGTCTTGCCGATGACATCTTCATGCAAGAGCTTCGTGCAAGTGGTTGGTATGACAAAACAGCTCAAGCATTCGCGGTATTCCAACCTGTAAAATCAGTAGGTGTGGTGGGTGATGGCCGTCGTTATGCATGGGTGATTGCACTTCGTGCGGTTGAAACCGTTGACTTTATGACGGCGCGTTTTGCTCATTTACCGTATGACTTGGTTGATAAAATCTCAACACGTATCATGAACGAAATCAAAGATGTTTCACGTGTTGTGTACGACGTGTCATCTAAGCCACCAGCGACGATTGAATGGGAGTAATTCAGGGATTTCAAGAAGCGAAGCTTCTTGCCTGAATTACGTCAAGCGCTCTGCGCTTGGTATTAGGGATTGCTAAAGCTCGTTAAGAAAAGCCGACTTAGAAAAGTCGGCTTTTTGTTTTTATTTTAGAGTTTAATGAGTTTTTAAATCATTTTGTATAATGCGTATTATTTTGATTTTAGACATAATTAATGATTTGCTTTATCTTCCCAAAATTTTGCGGTATCTAAATTTTTTTCTACACCTACTCCATATTGATACATAAACTCAAGATCTCTCATCGCTTCTTTACTGCCAAGAGAAGCAGCTTTTTTAAATAAATTTAATGCTTTATCAGTATCTTTGGTAACTCCCTCACCATTACGATATAGTGTAGCTAAACCCACCATAGAATCAGTATGATTTAGGTCAGACCCTTTTGAAAACCACACAAAAGCTTTTTTATAGTGTTCATCAGCATCAGTTGGATTCATATCTTCAACTAGACCAGCATATGTCGCATAGCCATCACCGAGCCAATACATCGCATTAACATTGCCACTTTCCGCTGACCTAATAGCCCAGCTTTCTGCTTGAGCCTCATCTTCTTCAATTCCGTAACCATGTATATATACATCGGCTAATTCTAGTTGCGCTGATGAATCACCATTTTTAGCTTTCGCTAATAAATCATTTGAAAAAGTTGGATTAGCTGAAGTTTCCATAGAAAAGATTAGTCCTAAAACAATAGATGTAAGTTTGAGAATTTTCACTTTGTACCTTTCAATTAAAGTTACATTTACTTCGTTATATTATTAATACTAATTTAAAAAAATGAAAAGTTAGAACTATTCTACATAATGGGGCTATAGGAAACTTTCCCCACTTTTCTTATTCTTAATAATCTGACATTACAGTAAAAAAGTTGCACCTAAAAAGCCCCACCCCATCACTTCAAACATGAAACCTGTTTAATTACACCCTTAATTACTAATCTAAGCGGCTCTACATTTACGCAAGAGATTGTTAATAAATAATAAATCTAAAAAGATGAATTTTACTCACTTTTCTATGAAACTAAATCATTTTTATTCATGTTGTGAATCGGGTATAAATCACATCATAAAGAAATTAGATTTATCACGGAAATTAGGGTGTCAGATCAATGAGTAAAGAATTTAAATTTACGCTTAAGAGTATTCGTTTCGATGAAGACTATCGCCCTTCAGACAATACTCGCATTACCACCAACTTTGCGAATTTGGCTAGAGGCGAAAGTCGTCAAGAAAATTTACGCAATACTTTAAAAATGATCGACAATCGTTTCAATACTTTGGCACATTGGGATAACCCAAATAGCGATCGCTATTCTGTCGAACTTGAAATTATTTCCGTTGAAATGAAAATTGATGCTGAAAGCAATACAAATGCATTGCCTTTGATTGAAATATTAAAAACCAATATTGTTGATAAAAAAAACAATCAGCGCATTGAAGGCATTGTCGGGAATAATTTTTCTTCTTACGTACGTGACTATGATTTTAGTGTGTTATTGCTTGATCATAATAAAAATCAGTCTGAATTCAAAACACCAGAAAACTTTGGTGATCTACATGGCAACTTGTTTAAGAGCTTTATTAACTCTGATACTTACAAAGCAAACTTCAAAAAACAGCCTGTGATCTGCCTCAGTGTTTCGAGCAGTAAGGTCTATCAACGTAGTGATAATCAACATCCAGTTTTGGGTGTCGAATACCTGCAAGATGAATACTCTTTAACCGATGAATATTTCCAAAAAATGGGCTTAAAAGTTCGTTACTTTATGCCGCCAAATAGCGTTGCGCCTTTGGCATTCTATTTCTCAGGTGATTTGTTAAGTGATTACACCAATCTTGAGTTGATCAGCACAATTAGTACCATGGAAAGCTTCCAAAAAATTTATCGTCCTGAGATTTACAACGCTAACGCTGCGGCAGGAACATCTTATCAACCGAGTTTGAAGAACCAAGATTATTCACTTACTCGCATTGTGTATGACCGAGAAGAGCGTAGCCGATTGGCGATTGAACAAGGCAAATTCGTTGAAGAGCAGTTCATCAAACCCTATCAGAATATTCTTGAGCAGTGGGCGAAGAACTACGCTGATCAAAACTGTGCTGCTGTTTAACTATTCATATTGAGAAGATGATTGACGATGAAAATATTATTACCGACTTCAACAGCTGGCAGCTTACCAAAACCATCTTGGCTTGCAGAACCAGAAAAGCTTTGGTCACCTTGGAAGTTACAAGATGAAGAACTGATTCACGGCAAACAAGATGCGTTACGTTTGTCGTTGCAAGAACAGCAGCATGCAGGCATTGACATCGTTAGCGATGGTGAACAAACCCGTCAGCATTTTGTCACCACTTTTATTGAACATCTTGACGGTGTAGATTTTGAAAAACGTGAGACGGTTCGAATCCGTGATCGTTATGATGCGAGTGTACCGTCAGTTGTAGGTGCAGTGAGTCGTCAAAAACCTGTTTTTGTTGAAGATGCCAAATTTTTACGTCAGCAAACCAAGCAACCGATCAAATGGGCGTTGCCTGGTCCGATGACTATGATTGATACGCTTTATGATGGGCATTATAAAAGTCGTGAAAAACTTGCTTGGGAATTTGCCAAAATTCTTAATCAAGAAGCGAGAGAGTTAGAAGCCGCAGGTGTAGATATCATTCAGTTTGATGAGCCAGCATTTAATGTGTTTTTTGATGAAGTGAACGATTGGGGTGTTGCCACTTTAGAAAGAGCGCTCGAAGGTCTTAAGTGTGAAACTGCAGTTCATATTTGCTATGGCTATGGCATCAAAGCCAATACTGATTGGAAAAAGACACTCGGTTCAGAGTGGCGTCAATATGAAGAAGCATTCCCAAAACTGCAAAAATCCAAGATTGATATCGTTTCGTTAGAATGCCAAAACTCACGCGTGCCAATGGATCTGATTGAATTGATTCGAGGCAAGAAAGTGATGGTGGGTGCGATCGATGTGGCAACCAATCAAATTGAAACACCTGAACAAGTTGCGGATACCTTACGTAAAGCGCTTCAGTTTGTTGATGCTGACAAGCTCTACCCATCGACCAACTGTGGCATGGCGCCTTTAGCACGTGAAGTCGCAAGAGGCAAGCTCAATGCTTTAAGTGCAGGTGCGGAAATCATCCGTAGAGAACTTTCTGCTTAATACTTACCAAAATCGTATGTGTAAAGGGATGAGGCAGTTTGATTGGATTTTTTCATGATCAAACTGCTCATCCCACTCCATAAAGATGAAGTGCTTGCGTGACGGAATAGCTTGGTATCACTAAATCTCAAAACTAAGGTGCAATTTAGGAACAATGTGATGATTGAAGCAACAGACTTTAGAAATGCAATGTCTTTGTTAACCAGTGCAATTAGTGTCGTGACTACGGCAGGCTTATCTGGTCGATATGGATTTACTGCCTCTGCCGTGTGTAGTGTTACTGATACGCCTCCGACATTGTTGGTCTGTATGAATCAAGCCTCTAGCTCACATGTGCATTTTGTAGAAAACAAAATTTTAACCGTGAATGTTTTAGGTGCACATCATGAACATGTTTCCAAAGTATTTTCGTCTAAGTTAGGTCCAGAAGAACGATTTAAACATGGGATTTGGACAGAATTGGAAACTGGTGCACCCGTTTTAAATGATGCTTTGGTGAGTTTTGATTGTGAGATTGAGCAAATTCAACAAGTCGGAACGCACACTATTTTTATTTGTCCTATTGTTGCGATTCAACAAAGTCAGCACGATCAAAGTTTAGTTTATTTCAATCGCGCTTATCATCAAGTGGGGCAGACAGAAATCGCTTAACCCCATTGTGTATTCTCTTGTGCCCTCTAAAAATAGATTATCTCATTCATGACACTCTGCGTATTACTAAAAGACTATATTGATTGGTGTGTGTATTGTTAAGATCAATAAAACAACTCATTGCAATAGCATAGGTAAAAAAGAGAGCGATATCATGAGCAATAACAACGATTACGATATTTCTGATTCAAAAGACTGCGAAACTTATATCAATCAATTTATTCAAGATTTTACAATTCGTTCGGCTGAAATTGGCAAGGGCACCGTGATTAAGCGTGCTTTGCCAAGTCGACAGAAACGCCTAGTGGGAGCGTGGTGTTTCCTTGATCATGCCGGGCCTGTTACGTTTCCCGCAGGTGATGGTTTAGATGTGGGGCCACATCCACATATTGGTTTGCAGACATTCACATGGATGATTGAAGGCACCATGATGCATACCGATAGTCTGGGTTCAAAACAATTGATCCGTCCAAAACAAGTCAACCTTATGACGGCAGGGCGTGGGATTTCGCATACTGAAGTTGCCCCTGATACTGAAACCAAAATGCATGCGGCACAGCTCTGGATTGCATTGCCAGATGATAAGCGTGATATGGAACCGAACTTTGAACATTATCCAGAATTGCCTGTGGTCACCAAAGACCAAGTCGAGTTTACGGTGTTGGTCGGTGACTTTTTAGAAACGTTATCACCTGTGAAAGTGCATACCCCTTTGGTGGGTGTAGATCTCACCGCCCAAGCCGATACCAAAACACGTATTCCGTTAAACCCAGAGTTTGAATATGCCTTTATGGCACTTGAGGGAACGGCTTGCGTCAATGGTCATGAGCTAAACATAGACAATATGGTGGTCTTGGAAAAAGGTTTAACTGAAATATCAGTGGAGCTGACAAAAGGTCATCGTGTGTTATTGATTGGTGGTGAACCCTTTGAGTCACCTATTTTACTGTGGTGGAATTTTGTAGCACGTACTATGGATGATTTAAAACAAGCACGCCAAGATTGGATTAATCACGATGCGCGCTTTGGCGAGATTACTGACTATCAAGGCAAACGCTTAGAAGCACCAGTATTACCTGATCAAATGAGGGCGTCGAAATGAGTGTGATTGCAAGTGCAAAAGTACAGACTTTGGCAGCACCGTGGAAAGGTGAGGTGACGAGTGGTACACATCAATTTCTCACCGATAAGCCAGAAGCTGCTGGCGGACACGATACTGGTCCCGCACCTTATGATTTCCTCACAGCGAGTTTGGCATCATGTACCATGATTACCTTGCGGATGTATGCCAAACACAAGGAAATAGAGTTGGATGATTTTCAAGTTGAGGTCGATTTTCATACTAATCGCGAACAACAGGAAAAAATACAGCGCCGCGTAATCTTTACGCAACCTATTTCACAAGACTTAAAAGAAAAGCTTCTCAATGTCTGTAGCAAAACACCAGTGACTAAAACTTTGTTACGCAGTTTAGACATAGAGACCGTGATTCTTTAAGACTAAAGTGCTATTGTGCTTGGGCAAAACATAATTCTAAGTGTGATTGTTAGAGGGATCAAAACAGCAATCACACAGCAAAAAAGCAGGCACAAAAATGATTACCTTACATTATCTACAATGCTCGCGCTCATTTCGTATATTGTGGGCATTAGAAGAACTGGGTTTGGATTGCCATGTTGAATATTATCAAAGGTCATCCAGTTATACCGCGCCAGAAAGCCTAAAACAGATTCACCCATTGGGCAAAGCGCCAATTTTAGTGGATGATGGGCAGGTGATTGTTGAATCTGCTGTGATTTTGGATTATCTGCAACAAAAGTATGATGAACAGCAAAGATTCAAACCACAAAGTGCTAAAGATCAGATGCAATATGCTTATTGGATGCATTATGCAGAAGGCTCTCTGATGCCATTATTGGTGATGACTTTGGTGATGAATAGTGTAAGTAAACACGTGCCGTGGGTGATTCGCCCAATTGCTCAGAAGATTACAGATGGTGTTAAAGCCGGTTTTGTTCGCCCGCGTGTAAAAGAGCATATTCTTTATCTTGAGAATTATTTGTCAGAACATGATTATTTTGCAGGGGATTTTTCTTTTGCTGATATTCAGATGGCATTCCCACTCATTGCTATTCAAAATCGATTACATGGCAAATATCCGCATATTCAAGCTTTTGTACAACGTGTTCAGGAGCGTGCAGCCTTTCAACGCACAGAGCAAAAGAGTTTAGATTCTGAATGTGCATGAGTGGTTGAGATGCAAAAAAGGAACGATTTTTCGTTCCTTTTTTATTTAAAATCATGTGACTAGCGTTTAATGACAATCGAATCAATGCCACTATGCTGTAGTGTTTGTTGTGCAGCTAAAGCAGCTTCTTGGCTATCATACGGACCAGAAAACACGCGGTACCATGTCTGACCATTTTCAACAGTTCTCACCACATCGGCAGACAATCCATTTAGAATAATTTCTGCACGACGCGCATCTGCGCTATCAGGATCAGGATAGCTACGGACTTGTAGAATATAGGTGGTCGGTGCAGGCGGTGTTTGCTCACTTGCGGTGAGATTGGCTGAATCTTCTGTTGTTTCGACTCTAGGTGATTCAATAATCACAATATTGCCTTGTTGTTTGGTTTCAGGCACAGCTTGTTGTGGAATCGGAGTCACTTGTTGTTGTGGCAACAAGTCGTAGAAACGATAATCTTTGTTGGTGTTTTCTTCTTGATAGTGTTCAGCAGGCACCTGAGTTTTTGTAGGGACAGGTTGCCATGGCTGCCAGAGCATCAACATGACTGCGGCACATAGGATCGCTAGAATGGCGACAAACATGCCTAGCCATTTCGGAATAAGCGGTTTTTTGGGCTTATTTGGTCGTTCAGATACACCACGTTGCGTTTTTCCAAACACCTGAAATTCCTCTTGATTCTATTATGTTATTTCTAGCTTGAATCTTCTGGGAAACAAAGCATTATATTTAAAATAATGCTTTGTTTACTGTATTTTACTTACTCTTGTGTAAGAGTGTTGCTTTGCTTGTTACAGCTTACTCCAGCATATGAGCCATATATGGCGCAAGGTCTTGCGACAATGTGCAAAGTGTTGCTTTGCTTACATCTTTACTGCGAGCATAGCTCTCGTCTTGCGACCATGCAAAGCGTTGCTTTGCTTACATGGTCTCAGGAGTGGACACACCTAGTAATGTTAAACCATTTCGAATCACTTGCTGTACGTTTATTGATAATAATAAACGGGCTTGTGATAATGAAATATTTGTTTCATCTACAAACTTCACACCATCTTGTGCATACCAACCATGGAATAGCGCAGCTAAATCTTTCAAATAAGTACCGATCTGATGTGGTTCACATACATTCGCAGCTCGTACCACAACTTCAGGATAAGCCGCTAATTTCGCAAGAATTTCTGTTTCAGTATCTAAAGTTAACAGATCAGCAACTTGTCGTGCAGATGTCACATCAA
Organism: Acinetobacter sp. 3657; assembly: GCF_031456775.1. Classification (NCBI taxonomy): domain Bacteria; kingdom Pseudomonadati; phylum Pseudomonadota; class Gammaproteobacteria; order Moraxellales; family Moraxellaceae; genus Acinetobacter; species Acinetobacter sp. 3657. The sequence continues at coordinate 109,099 of NZ_JAVDVH010000010.1, forward strand.
ATGCAATGCCTTTTTCTTTAGCGCGATTCACAATACTGTTTACACGTGCATATGCATATTGAATGTAATACACCGCATTGTCTTTACTTTGTGAAACTGCAAGGTCTAAGTCAAAGTCAATGTGCTGCTCAGATTTACGCATCACGTAGTAGAAACGCGCAGCGTCGTTACCGACTTCCTTACGTAAATCACGCAAAGTCACGAACTGACCTGAACGAGATGACATTTGTACCATCTCGCCACCACGCCATAAGCTGACGAATTGAACCAAAAGAACAGTTAACTTCTTCGAGTCATAACCCATCGCATCAATCGCCGCTTTCACACGAGAGATATAACCGTGGTGGTCTGAACCCCAAATATCAATCAGATCAGTATAACCACGTTGTAATTTATTGAGGTGGTAGGCAATGTCTGATGCAAAGTAAGTGGTTTGACCATTGCGACGCTTTACAACACGGTCTTTTTCATCACCAAATTCAGTTGATTTAAACCAGATGTTGCCATCTTTTTCATAGAGGAAGCCACGTTGATCTAAAGTTGTGAGCGCTTCATCAATCTTGTCGGCCAATGATGCTTCACTAAACCATTCATCAAAGGTTACGCCAAAGTCAGCAAGATCATCTTTGATGTCATCTAAAATGGCATGTAATGCTGCTTGATGGAAAACGCGATAACCTTCAGCTAACTGTTGTTGTGAATTTGCGATTAAACCATCGATATGTTTTTCTTTATCACCAGAAAGCACAACTTTGTTGCCTTCAGCATCTAATTCTTCTGCGTATTGAACGTCTTCTGGCACATCTTTATAGATGTCAGCGACTGGGCGAACATGCGCATCACCATCTTGGTCAATAATGCTTTGTGCGATTTCTTTGACATAATCGCCTTGATAAGCATTTTTAGGAAAGACCAGTGTTTGACCCGTAAGTTCTAAATAACGTAAATAGGTTGAAGTTGCCAAAATATCCATTTGACGACCTGCATCGTTAACATAGTATTCACGGTCAACTTGAGCACCTGTGGCTTCTAATAGGTTTGCAACCGTCATACCATACGCTGCACCACGACCATGCCCGACATGTAGGCTAGAGGTTGGGTTTGCAGACACAAACTCGACTTGAATTTTTTTGGCTGCATTGGCTTGGCTGCGACCATATTGATCTTTTTGTGCATGAATCTGATCGAGCACAGCAAAGCGCTGGTCTGCATTTAAAAAGAAGTTAATAAAACCAGGACCTGCGATTTCTGCTTTGTTAATGTCAGCGACTTCAGGCAGTGCTGCTAAAATCTTTTCAGCAAGATCACGTGGCTTCATGCCTGCTGCTTTAGAGCCGATCATGGCAATATTGGAAGCAAAGTCTCCGTGACTTCGGTCTTTGGTACGGGTTAAATGGCTCGTGTTTGTCCAATCTGAAGGGAGTACACCTTGTTGTTGAAGGGATTGTACCGCATGATCAAGAGCTGCTTGTATTGCCGTATTCATAGTTACCGAAATAAATGTCGCGGAAAAACGTTAAATATAGCAAATTTTGATGGCTTAAGGGGAGAGTCTATGCAGGGAATTCGCATATTCCGTCAATCTTTTTTGAGCGCTTTGTTTGGTGGCGATCATAAAGATGCTACACCAGCCAATGGCATAGCATCTTACTGTTTTAATCTTCTAGAATTTGTTCCAGTAAGGTATGGCTTGGTGCGAAATAATAAGCACCATCCACAGCCGTTGTGAAGTGCAGTAAACGGTCATGAATACCATCACCTGCTGTCCCAAACATGCGTTTTAACATCGCATCAATAATCGTTAAATTATTGGTGTAAGCAACGAAGAACAAGCCTTGTTCACCTTTTCCATCACCATAAGGCAAGCTGTGGCGCAAGATTTCCATTTCCTCACCTTCATCATCCTCAACCACTGTACGAGCAACATGCGCATTTTCAGGTTTTATCTCGTCATCTAGCTCAATTGATTCAAGCTTGGTGCGTCCAATCACATGTTCTTGTGCATCGACTTTCAGTTGTTGCCATTTCGCTAAATCGTGTACATAACGTTGTACGAAAATAAAACTACCCGCTTGGAAGATACCAGCGGATTCGGGTAGCAATGTTGCTTCGGCACGATCATCGGGGAATTGCGGATTTTCAGTTCCGTCAATAAAACCAGTTAAATCACGACCATCAAATTGGCGGAAACAAGCACGCTCATCGAGCACTTCAACTTTATCTTGAATACCTGCAAAGAACGATTGGCTCATTGCAAAGCATAAATCAGCCCGTGCACTTGCGATGTGAATAAATACATCTGCTGGCACCACAGGCATATTGAAAGCACCTTGCTCAGGATCAAGTTGTTTAAACCCATCAGGTGTTTGTGGGTACAATTTGGACCAAAGTTCAGGACCGAAGGCGATCGCAGTTTTGATCTGAGCATCTGGGTGTTGGGTGATCAAGCGATCACGAGTTAAAAGCAGCGCTGAAATTTGTCGTTTTAATTCAGCGATCGTTAAATCTTTTAAACGGAGAACAATAAAACGCGCATGATCAGAAGGTAGTGGAAGAATGACAGATTGAGCAGCCATTAAGATCTCCTTAGTCATTTTTAAGGCGGCAAAAAAGGGAGTCATTGTGCCTGATCTAAGTAGGACTTAACAATTTTTTTGTTCATTTTTTATCGACTAAAAAAAGTACTGCTTGCACTCAATAAAACGGTATAATTCAACTTTTATTTTGCTCTTTGATTATGTCTTTACAGGTCTGGTTTGCTTTTATGTTGGCATGCTGTGCGATTAGTGTTTCGCCGGGTGCAGGTGCAATTGCTTCGATGTCCAATGGCTTGAACTATGGGTTTAAGCATGGGTATTGGAATGTGATTGGATTACAGATTGCACTGCTGATTCAAATCATGATTGTTGCGGCTGGGGTAGGGGTGCTTTTTGCGACGACGCCATTGGCGTTTCAAGCGGTGAAGTGGTTTGGGGTGGGCTATCTGATCTATTTAGCATATCAACAATGGACTGCACCGATTAAAGCGATTCAAATTGAACATGAACAAAAGCATAAATCGGCCTTAAATCTAATGCTCAATGGTTTTGTGGTGAATATCAGTAATCCCAAAGCAATTGTATTTTTATTGGCGGTGTTGCCTCAGTTTTTAGATTTATCTCGACCACAATGGCTGCAATACTTGATCATGGCGTCAACGATGGTGGCGATTGATCTGATGGTGATGGCGGGATATACCGGTTTGGCTTCAAAAGTATTGAGATTATTGCGTTCGCCTAGGCAACAAAAGTATTTAAATCGAGGCTTTGCGATGATGTTTGGTTGTGCCGCACTATTGCTTAGTGCGATTCAGCAATCAAGCTAAACAGGGTTTAAATTGATTGTGATCGACTTTTCAATTTTTGTGCTGTGAAAATTAGCGCAAAACAAAGTGCCATACATAAGACAATACTTAAGCCAGTGGCAATGTTTAATGCCGCACTTGACCATAGGCCAACCGTGATGCCAAATTGAGCCAATATAAATGCCCAAATCACCATTTGTTTAGGGGAATGTGCCAATAAGCGAGCACTCAGCGCTGGAATAACTAATAGTGCGCCCATCAGTAACGAACCGACTGCACGTAATGCCAGCACGGTAAACAATGCCAGTAGCAACATGAAAATCAAACGTTGCCAGTGTGCGTTTACGCCTTCACTCATGGCAACATCTGGGTCGATCGCAATTTGAATCTGTGCCGACCAAGAGCGATATAGCGCGATAAGTGCGCCCGCAATCACCACAGCAAAGATTGGCAATTCAGCCCATTCAACACTGAGTAAATCACCAAACAAGTAGCTTAATAGTTCTGGGCGTAAGCTTGGAATTTGTTGGATCAGTAATAAACCTGAACAAAGTAAGGTGGCTGAGCATAAAGCAAGCAGTGCATCATTGGGCAGGCGCGAATCGTGCAAAATCCATAAAATAGCAACCAGCAAGACGGCTAAACACGCAACACCAAGCCAAAAAGGTAAATTCAGTATGCCTGCAATGGCAACACCGAGTAAGGTGCCGTGTGCCATGGTATCGGCGAAGAATGACATTCTGCGCCAGAGCATCAAGCAGCCCAAAGGGGCGGTTAGAAATACCAGAAGTGTACCCATAATCCAAGCAGGGAGCAGCAGTTGTAACCATTCCATCATTGCTTAGACCTTTGGTTCAGGGTGAATGTGAGGGCGTGGGTCATGTGTACATGGTTCGACATGATCGCTATGTGCACAATCATCATGATGGTGCTGATAGAACATGCGTTGCGTCCCAAAAATAGCTTGGTATTCAGGATGCTGTTGAATGCTTTCAGGCAAACCGCTACAGCAAATATGTTTATTCAGACACACAACACGATGTGTCCCTTGCATGACCCATTGTAAGTCATGCGAAACCATGAGTACGGCACAACCAAATCGCTCGGGCAAGCTGCGGACATATTCATATAGCTCTGCTTCAGATTGGATGTCTAAGCCTTGCATCGGTTCATCCAGCACCAAAATATCAGGTTGGCGCAATAAAGCACGCGCCAGTAACACGCGTTGACGTTCACCGCCAGAGAGTTGTTGTACTTTTGAATGTTGTAATTGCAGAATGCCTGTATCCGCCATGATTTCTTGGCGTAAACTTGCTGCACAAATTTCTAAATCGAGTAAGTCCTGAACACGTAACGGTAGACTAGCAGATGGATTGAACTTCTGTGGAACATAGGCCATCTTAAGTTTTTTAGCAAAGTGAACTTTGCCTTGATTGGGCGACATGATGCCCAGTAATACTTTGATGAGTGTTGACTTACCAGCGCCATTCGGACCAATCAGCGTCACAATTTCTTTTGCTTGTAGTGCAAAATCAACATTTCTCAAAATAACGCGCTCATCACGTTGGACAGAGATATTTTCCAACTGAATCAGGGGAGAGCTTACTGCGATGTGCTGCACTGATGACATTTTCCCGAAATTTCAATGATGCTGTGTTGAGCTGAAAATTGATCAGAGTGAGCAAGTTGATCAAGTTGTTGAAGCAGCCCTTGTGCGGAAGCCTCTTTGACAGAGCGGCATTCAGTACAAATTAAAAACGCAGCTTGATGTCCTTCACGTGGGTGGCAACACGGAATATAAGCATTAATCGACGTTAAACGATGGATCAGTCCCTTTTCTAATAAGAAATCCAATGTTCTGTATACCGTCGGCGGCGCAGCAGGGCGGTCTGCTTGACCTTTAATTTTTGCCAATAAGTCATAAGCACCCATAGGTGCAGATGCATTTAATATCAGTTCAAGGACTTCTTTACGTAGAGGAGTCAGTCGAGCGCCAGTTGCAGCACATAAAAGTTCTGCCTCTGCGAGTCGAGCTTTAATATCATGATGACCATGAACACCGTGTAAAGCGTTGTCATGTTCATGTGAGCAAGAACTCATAAATGGACCTCATTGTTTGCCTTGAGTCGGTTGATCTATCACGGATAAGCTTGTTGTCAAAATACCTTACGCTATAGATGACGGATGCCTAGTATCTATGAAGTGTCAACGGACCGTATATCATAACATGCAATTCATTTGGAACTAACTATATAAGTCGCCTGAGCAAGCAATGGCGTGATGAATATAAAAATAGACATAGGTATTTTTTAACTTTTGTTATATTATAACATGCTTTGCTAAGTTGAGTAGTGTTGTGATGTTGCGCCTTTTTCTGTTTGTCTCATTTTCAATGTTAAGCACATGGGGCTGGACACAAAGTTTAGTCGTTTCAACGCATCCTATTTATTTGATTGCAAAAGAAGTCACCAATGGGATAGAAACACCTGTTCTTTTACTCAGTGATCAAACTGGGCATGATGTGCAACTCACACCAGCACATCGCAAAGCAATTCAAGAGGCTTCTTTGGTGGTGTGGCTTGGTAAAGCACACGAAGCCCCATTAGAGAGATTGCTACATCAAAATCGTAAAGCCGTTGCGTTATTAGATATGGGGATCTTAACGATATTACCGCAACGTAATTTACGTGGCGCGTCACTAGAAAATACCATTGACAGTCATGTTTGGTTAGAACCAAATAATGCAGTACGTATTGCTTTTTTTATCGCGACATTACGTTCACAGCAGTGCCCAGAAAATAAAGCCAAATACTTAGCCAATGCTAGAGATTTCGCACAACAGATGCGACAAGCTGCTCAACAGTATGAAGGAAGCAATAAAGCAAAACCTTATTGGTCATACCATGATGCTTATCAATACTTGGAACGCGCATTGAATTTAAAGTTTGCTGGTGCACTTACCAATGACCCACATATTGCGCCTACAGCTGCACAAATTAAATACTTAAAAGACAGTCGACCTAAGACACAAATGTGTTTATTGGCTGAAATTTCAGCCAGCAGTAGCCAGTATCGAAGACTGAATCCTGTCATTTTTGAGACTGTGGATGAAAGTATGAATGGTGAGGACAATTTTATCTCCGCTTGGAAGAAATTGGCTACAAAAACTGATAAATGTGTATTAAGTACCCAAAATTAATCAGAAAATTAAAAAAGCGTTGACTCTATCGTCAGAAAATAGGGTAACGAAAAAAGCAGACTTAGGTCGAGAAAAGATTGCATGTTCAGGGGTGTAACTCTATAATGCCTGCGATTCGAAACGATCCGTATTAAAACTTGTCAAGCAGTTATGTTGTGAGTGGATAAAAAATGAGCCGGACTAGTCGATTGATTGACCGACGATTGGCAAAAGCTTTGGTCTTCTTACAAGCATGTATGATTCCAATTGCAGCTTTGCTGGCATGGATGATGAAAGATATAACTGCTGCGATGAGTGCTGCGCTTGGGGCTTCGGTTTGTTGGTTAGCACACTGTTATTTTGCTTGGCAGTCGTTTAGAACGGCGGGCGCAAGAGCATCAAAACAAGTCATGCTCAACATGTATCGAGGAATACTCGGCAAGTTTGCAATTGTGATCGTGGGTTTTATTTTAATTTTAAACAATGTTGAACCACTATCACCGGTTGCATTGTTTGGTGGATTTATCCTTGTTCAAGCGATGTCGTGGGTTGCACCATTTTGGGTGACACGTCTGCAAAAACAAGTGTAAGACACTTTTTTGAGATTTTTGGAGGGTAGCGTGAGATATTCGCAGTTCGCAATATTCATTGCCCTTCTTTTAATGATTGACATTGACCAGGTGTGATTTATGGCTGCTGAAGAACATGCCCTGACTTCGACCGAGTATATCAAGCATCACTTGACCAATATGACCTATGGCAAAATGCCAGACGGCTCATGGAAGTTGGCTGAGACTGCTGAAGAAGCTCAATCGATGGGGTTCACTGCAATTCACTTGGATTCAATGGGTTGGTCTATCGGACTTGGCATCATTTTTTGCTTAATGTTCTGGATCGTTGCGAAAGCTGCAAATGCAGGCGTACCAACAAAATTCCAGTCTGCAATTGAAATGATTATCGAGTTTGTGGACTCAAGTGTTCGTGATACTTTCCACGGCAAATCGCGTTTAATTGCGCCATTGGCATTAACCATTTTCGTGTGGATTTTCCTCATGAACTTAATGGATTTAATCCCTGTTGACTGGATTCCTTATTTAGCTCAACAGATTGGTGCAAGTGTATTTGGTATGGACCCTCACCACGTTTACTTCAAGATCGTACCAACTACTGACCCGAACATTACCCTAGGTATGTCCTTGTCAGTATTTGCATTGATCTTGTTCTATAGTGTTCGTGAGAAAGGGATCGGCGGTTTCGTCGGTGAATTGGCACTTAACCCATTCAACCCAAGTAATAAATTTGCAAAAGCGTTATTGATTCCAGTGAACTTAATTTTGGAATTAGTAACTTTCCTTGCTCGTCCAGTTTCGTTGGCTCTTCGACTGTTCGGTAACATGTATGCGGGTGAGTTGATCTTCATCTTGATCGCATTATTACCGTTCTGGATCCAGTGGGCATTATCTGTGCCTTGGGCTATTTTCCACATTCTTGTAATCACGTTGCAAGCATTTATCTTTATGATGCTGACCATCGTTTACTTGAGCATGGCAAGCGAAAAGCATTAATGGTATTGCCTGATCATCAGTTGATGGTTGGGCTTAAATTTTAGTTTAATTTGGTAATAACCTAACCTCTGAGGAATTTTTCATGGAACTCACTTTAGGTCTAGTTGCAATTGCATCTGCTATCTTGATCGCTTTCGGTGCTTTAGGTACTGCGATTGGTTTCGGTCTTTTAGGTGGCCGCTTCTTAGAAGCGGGAGCTCGTCAACCAGAATTGGCTCCACAACTTCAAACTCGTATGTTCTTAATCGCGGGTCTTCTTGATGCTGTGCCTATGATCGGTGTTGGTATTGGCTTGTTCTTCATCTTCGCTAATCCATTTGTAGGTTAATAGCTTAATTCCTAAATCCACATATTGAGGAATAGCGAAATGAATATCAACCTCACATTGATTGGCCAAGCGATTGCATTTGCGGTATTTGTCGCATTCTGTATGAAGTTTGTTTGGCCACCATTAATCAATGCAATTAGTGAGCGTCAGCGTAAAATTGCTGATGGCTTAAATGCTGCTGAAAAAGCGAAAGCTGACCTTGCTGATGCACAATCACAAGTGAAGCAAGAGATCGACGCAGCAAAAGCACAAGCGGCTCAATTGATTGAACAAGCGAACCGTCGTGCAGCGCAATTGATCGAAGAAGCGCGTACCCAAGCTGCGGCTGAAGGTGAACGTATTCGTCAACAGGCGAAAGAAACTGTTGATCAAGACATCAATGCTGCTCGCGAAGAATTACGTCAACAAGTTGCTGCCTTGGCAGTTGATGGTGCAGAGAAAATTCTGAACCAACAAGTTGACGCAGAAGCTCATAATGCCATGCTGACTCAGCTGGCTGCTAAACTTTAAGCGAGGGAAATATGGCTGAATTCTTGACGTTGGCACGCCCATACGCTAAGGCAGCATTTGCTTATGCATCTGAGCACAATGCAACTGACTCTTGGTCAAATGCGTTACAAGTGCTCAGTGCTGCGGTGCAAGATGAGGCATTTTCCGCTTATTTAAATCGTCCTGAGCTGACTCCTGCGGAGCAAGTAGGTCTTTTTGCTAAGATTCTAGGTGAAGATCAAACTCAATCGGTGTCGAACTTTCTGACACTGCTTGCAGATAATGATCGTTTAATATTGTTACCTGAAATCGCAGCAGAATATGAATTACTTAAATCGCAGAACAACAACACGTTGGAAGTAGAGATTCAATCTGCTTTCCCAATGGATGCGAAACAAGAGCATATTTTAGCTCATGCGTTAGAAAAACGTTTTAACAGAACAGTACATGTTACTGTGAACGTTGATCCAACGCTCATCGCAGGTGTTGTGATTCGTGCAGGCGACCAAGTGATAGATGACTCTGCGCTTAACAAGCTTGAAAAAATGCGGACTCGTCTTCTTGCCTAACAGCAAAAAGACTGAACTTAAAAAAGATTGAGGAATAGCGCAATGCAACAACTGAATCCATCCGAGATCAGTGCGCTCATTAAACAGCGTATCAGCGATCTGGACACCAGCGCGACCGCTAAGAATGAAGGTACCATCGTCATGGTATCTGACGGTATCGTGCGTATTCACGGTCTTGCAGATGCAATGTACGGTGAAATGATCGAATTCGACGGCGGCTTATTTGGTATGGCACTGAATCTAGAACAGGATTCAGTGGGTGCCGTTGTTTTAGGTCACTACCTAAGCCTTCA
>NZ_JAVDVH010000011.1:0-98101 GCF_031456775.1 Acinetobacter sp. 3657
CAAATCCAAGATTTAAATCTTTCAATCCAAATCCTTGTTTCTCAACAAGTTTTTATCTGCATCACCGCCGATGGATGTGCATTCTACAGCATTTCTAACTCCACACAACCCCTTTTTTTAATTTATTGTGACGAGTGGCTGTTTTTTGAACTGACGAGTTACTTTTAATGCCTTTTCTTTGTAATTAAGAACTATTTTTAAACAATTAAGTCAAGTAGAATATGTTGATTGGTTCACACTTTTGGCTTTTTTGATTGAAGATACGGTCTGTTTTAAAAAAAACGCAATATTTATTGCTTGTAGTCTTATTTTCTACGAGCCAGTTTTCCTATGCCTCATCAAGTCATAACTTCTATGAGTTAGCTTTATCAATATTAAGTTATAGTAAATGGTCAAATACAACTCGCCCAACGATCTGCGTCATCGACAATTCTGAAGCAGCAGCTCAATTTCAAGTGAATATTCGACAGCTTGCATATGATTATCAAGTGCAACCGATCAACGTGAGAGACTTTGTAAAAACAGATTGCCATGTCGTGTACTTTTCTACGACATCCCCACAACAGCAGCATAATTTAATTCAATCACACCCTTCTCGCTCGTTGCTGTCATTAAGCACCAACAATCCAGCTTGTGAGGTTGGGAGTATTTTTTGTTTATATAATAAAAAAACGTTTTCAACATTTAAGGTTAACTTGGATGCTTTGAGTGATTCCAAAGTTCATATTGATCCTCGAGTTTTACTCTTGGCAAAGAACACGGAGTAAACCGAGTGATTTCAAGTTTATACCAATCCACTTCTTTACATGCTTTATTCCGTAAATCCCAATTTACAATTTTTGCGATTACTTTTGTTATTTGCTCATTTACTTTTGCTACGATTTCTATGTTTACCATGGAAACTTACGCAAAACAGAATTTACAACTATTAAGCCAAACGGTGCTCGAGCGGATTCAACCAGCGGTTGTCTTTAAAGATAAAGGGACGATTGACCAAATCCTAGCTGACTATACAACGGGACATGCAATTCGCAGTATCCATGTCTACGATCCTCAGAAACAATTACTCGCCGAAAGTCACAAAACCATAGAACATACGTCTTTTCTACAAGATTTATTGGATAAATGGTTTTTACATGATCCAGTTCAGCTCAGTATTATTCATCATAAAAAGCAAGTTGGTGAGTTGGTGCTCTATGGTAGTTCTGAAAATATTTTACATTTTCTAAAAACCATCATCATTGGTTTAGCAATTTCAATGCTTTTTATTGTGATTGCCTTATTGTGGTCAATCAACTTGACTTATCGTCAAATTATGCAAGCGATTAAACCATTGACACATATTGCTCAATTGGTGAGCGACCAAAAGGCTTATAATTTACGCTTCCCAAACAATCCGATTAGAGAGTTCCAAAATTTAAACACGGTATTTAACGAACTCTTGGAGGAAATTCAAATTTGGCATACACATTTACAGAAGGAGAATCGCCAGCTTTCATTTCAAGCACATCATGATCAACTCACTGGTCTACCGAACCGCAATTATTTCTATCAAGAATTGTTTAATATTTTTGAAAACCCGCAATACCGTCATAACTCTGCACTTTTATTTTTAGACAATAACAAGTTTAAAATTATTAATGATCAATATGGCCATTTAGCAGGAGATGCAGTTTTAGCCGAAATGGCTTTACGCTTGCAACAATCTGTTCGCCAAGAAGACTTTATTGCTCGCTTAGGTGGTGATGAATTTGCAATCATTTTGCATGCCATCCACCACGCTGACCATTTACAAGCGATTGCCGAAAATCTACTTGCAAGTTGCAAAGAACCATTAATTTTTAACGATCAAACGATTCATTTTGGCTTTAGTTTGGGAATCGCTTTTTCTCAGTTTGCTGAGAATCCTGAAGATTTGGTGATGCAAGCCGATCAAGCCATGTATAAAGCTAAAAACTTAAACCCTCATTGGTTTCTTTATAAACCAGAAATTTAGGATATGTTATGCGCACTCACACCCTTAAAATTTCATTTATTGCATTACTTTGCCTAACACTGGCTGGCTGTTTGAGTTTTGGGCCTTTAAAGTATCGTCAGGTCAAAATGTTAAAACAAGAAGGTTTCGTTTTAACAGACGAAGGCTGGAGTCTAGGTCTACCTGAACGCTTACTCTTTGATTTTAATCAAGCCGACATCAAACAAGAACATGCTAATGAGATTTCTCGCCTTGCGAAGCAATTAAATAAATACAATCTGCAAAAACTTAAAATTGTGGGTCATACTGATGATGTTGGTAATACAGAATATAATCAGAAACTTTCTGAGGAACGTGCTCAAAGCGTTTCGATGATCTTTCTGAATCAGGGCTTCAAGCAAAATAATTTAACAGTGATTGGTCGTGGCTCAAGTCAGCCTTATTTACCAAATACTTCAGAGGAAAACCGTGCCAGCAATCGTCGAGTCGCTGTGATCATTATTCCTTAGTTCTATGATCAACTCCATTTCAAAAAAGCCAACTCACATTGCAGTTGGCTTTTTTTATTTAAATCAATTCGATAATATCTATGGTTGGTGGAACCCTGAAACGGAATGGCACTCCGACCATTCCTGTGCCTACAGTCACAAAAACATCGGCATGTTCATGTGAGTAAAAACCTTTTTTATGCCCAAGGATAGATACTTTCTTCATAATATAACTAGTGATCCATGGCAACTCGATTTGCCCGCCATGAGTATGACCAGAAAGCATCAATGGCCGTATCGGCAACTCTGGGACCATATCAACGGTATCTGGATTATGCGATAAAATTAACCATGGTTTGTCCTGAGGCAAATCTGGCATAAAGCGCATATTCGCCTTACCTGCCCACAAGTCGCCAACACCAATCAAACGAAACTCTTCAAAATCAACAATCTTACTTTCAATATCAATGACATTGTTTTGTGCCAATGCTTCACTTAACAGACTTTGAATCGGCGGGCCTGGATATTGTTCATCATGATTTCCAGGGACAGAGTAAACAGGCATTTTTAGCTTCTTCAGAACTTCAAGTTCTTGAACCAATCGATTTTCTGGCTCATAAGTCCAATCACCAGCCACCACGACCAAGTCTGGCTGTGCTTTATTCAGTTTTTTGACAATACTTTTTAATTGCCGCTCATGACCTGAAAACAATCCCACATGCATATCAGCAACCAATGCAACCTTGATGGGTTGCGTGAACTCACGTTTTGGATTTAAACGAAATTGATGGTATTTGACATGAATTTGATGTGGCTCAATAAAGCGAGCATAAACCAACAGACTACTGAGTATAAAAACGAAAGCAGCTTGATGTAAGTTGTAATATCCAGACCAACCCGCATAAAGACTAAAAAACCAAAGCGGCACCAGTAAATAGGAGAGATAGAAAGCAAGTAAATGTACAAAAGCTTTGAAAGGATGAATCGTTTCTGTACGTGCTTGATGGATCCACGCCTCAATAAATGCCCAAAGCGCTAGAATGGCAAAAATAAGATAAAAACCAATAATAATAGGATCTGAATTCGACATTAACGTCCTCTTTCACTTTACTTTAGGGACATCCATCGCATCTTATATTTATCTTTTTCGATGAAATGGTATACTCAAGCCCAACATTTAATCAGTAACGATTATGGCGCAATTTTCTCATTTTAATCGCAAACATACAAAGATAAGCACAAGCGCTTACAATAAAAACATGCTTGCGATTTATTGCACCATTGTACTTACTGCTACAGGCTGTAGCACGCTACCTAAACATACCATCCAACCAGCGCCACAAGCCACATTACAAATTGATAGCTCACAGAGCTCATTAGCCCAAATCATTCGCCCCCTTCAACAACAGCATCCTGATCTCACAGGCTACCATGTTTTATTTGAACCATTAGAAGCCTTATCTGCACGTCTGAGTTTAATTGACAAAGCTGAGAAAAGTTTAGACCTACAATATTATATTTGGGACAATGATAAAGTCGGTGCGCTCGCCTTACATGCATTGATTCGTGCCGCAGATCGCGGTGTCAAAATAAGACTATTAATTGATGACAATAATGCAAAAAAGACCGAAGGGATTTTCCTCGCTTTAGCGCAACATCCGAATATTGAAGTCAAATTATTTAATCCCTATCGTTTCCGCAAATACCGCGCCGTTGATATGGTCTTGGACTTAAAGCGTATCAATCGACGGATGCATAACAAAAGTTTTATTGCAGATCATCAGATTGCTCTGATCGGTGGGCGCAATATGACCAACCAATATTATAATGTCAGTGAAAATTATCAGTTCTCAGATGTTGATGTCATGTTATTTGGTACGGCGGTAAAAGATATTTCAGAATCTTTCGACGATTACTGGAAGCACGAATATGCCTATGATGTGAGAGAAGTTGTTAAGCAACGTTCACACCGCCTGAATTATGAAAGCTTAAAACATCAGCTTGATGAACATTACAAACTGATCACAGTACAAAACTATTTAGACATCACCAATCACTCTCAAACCATTCATGCACTAATGAAGCAGGAGATTTCGCTTAATTGGGTCAAGGCAGAAGTCGTTAAAGACTCGCCTGACAAAATCAAGGCAAAAGCAAAAAAAGAAGAACATCTCAACTTCCAGTTACTCAATCATTTGGAACAGCCAGAAAAAAATATTGATTTAATTTCTGCTTATTTTGTACCAGAAAAGAAAGGCACAAAAATACTCACCGACTTGGCTCAAGATGGTATAGAGGTTAGAGTGCTCACCAATTCATTTAAAGCCAATGATGTTGCTGTGGTACATGCTTTTTATGGAAAATATCGTCAGGAATTACTTGAAAATGGGGTGCAACTTTATGAGTTCCTACCGGCCATAGACAAAAGTGATTTGGATAAACGCACTGAAGAACTTGCTAAAAAAGCCAAAATCAGTATCAAAGGTTTAAGTCGTTCTAGTTTACATGCCAAGCTTATGGCACTGGATGACAAACAAGTTTTTATTGGTTCTTTTAACTTTGACCCTCGTTCTGCCTATTTAAATACAGAAATTGGGGTGTTGTTGAATAGTCCTGCCCTAGCAAAAGAAGTGCATGCCACCATGGACCAAAACTTAACTAAATTTGCATATAAATTGGTCTTAGATGCTAACAACAAAATTACTTGGCATCGCCAAACTCCACAAGGACCTAAAATTTACACCAAAGAGCCTAAAATGAAATGGTGGCAAAAAGCAGGAATGAAAATAGTTTCATGGCTACCAATCGAAGGTTTTATGTAGTTTATTGATCTTGCGGAAGTGTTGTGAGCACTTTCTGTTGCAATTGCTTTAAACCTTCACGCATCCGTAGATCCACTTCTTTTGTTAGCGTTTCTACGGTATGTCCCTCTACAGGAATCGCGGGAAGCGTCAACAAATGTGCTGTCACTCTCGGCATTTCCAAAACACGTTGTACATGTTCCACAAAAGACATACTACCAATAAATGGTGCAACTAAATCTAGTTCCCCGTGTTGATTTTCATAGCAAATCACGCAGATTTGCACAGGTCGTTGTGCCTCTATTGCCGCCCCTAATAATCGCCCGTGTACTTTTTTGACGTTCCGACCATCGGTGGTAGTTGCTTCGGGGAAAAAGAGCACTGGAATGTCTTGTTTTAAAAACTCGGTAATCTGTTCTCGAATCCGCAGTGAATCACCCGAGCCACGCTTGATAAATAAAGTTCCGCCACCCTTGGCAATATTGCCCAGAATTGGCCATTTTTCCACTTCAGCTTTGGCCAAAAAGAAAACTCGAGCACCCGAACCCAGTACAGCAACATCTAACCATGAAATATGATTGCTCACCCATAACGCAGGTTCGCGCGGAATAACACCATGCACCTGTACATCAATATTAAAGACTTCACACAAACGGCGGCAGAAATATTGTACATAACGCGTATTTACGGGATTATTCGGATCTTTATATAAACCATGGCGATAAATAAGATAAAAGCCTTCACCAATGGTTTCTAAGCCTGAAGCCAACTTTCTACTATATAAATTAAATTTTGAGAATAAACTTAATGGTGAGTTGTCTTTTTCTACTGTCGCATCTTGAGTCATAAAATCATTAAAACCATAGAGTCAGTCAAAACTGAACATATATACATCGGATTGATCCAGTTATATCACGCCAATATCCACTTATAAAAGTTCGCTTGATAATAAAAACCGAATGTCAGCATATTTTTTTTCAATTTCAAATGATAGACCAAATCAATTATTATAAGTTAATCGAATTTATAGATTATCAGGTCATCAAATGAATCAACCCATCAAAACAACTGAGCAACAAAACACAATACCCTATGGCTATGCTTTAAAAATGATTTTGGGTTGGTCTATCTTATATATGGGAAGTCTTATTGCTTTTATCGAACTTATCTATCGCAATACAATATAAATCAACGAAGACTTTGCCCTTTGCTTTCAGTTTATCTTAGAATAGGACTTTAATGTCAAAGGTATGACAACAGCGTGGAATATTTAGAGCAACATCAAGGCGGTGAACGTGCAATTTTGGTGAGTGTATCTGTCCAATTGCTTGATGATCTTGATGGCGAAGAATTTCGATTACTCGCTCAATCCGCAGGTGCTGACATCCTAGAACACATTTCTGTACAACGAAATAGACCCGATCCAAAATTCTTTATTGGTTCTGGCAAAGTCGATGAAATCGCAGAGTTAGTCCAAAGCCTCGAAGCAGAATTAGTTATTTTTGACCATGCATTATCCCCTGCCCAAGAACGCAATTTAGAACGCATCCTGAAATGCCGTGTCATTGACCGTACAGGCTTGATTTTGGATATCTTCGCATTACGAGCCCGTACTCATGAAGGTAAATTACAAGTTGAACTTGCTCAACTCAAACATTTATCGACACGTCTAATTCGTGGTTTTACTGGCAATCTAGAACAACAAAAAGGTGGTATTGGGCTACGTGGTCCAGGTGAATCACAATTGGAAACAGACCGTCGGCTCATCCGAGTCCGTATTACTCAACTCAAAGATAAACTGGTTAAAGTACAACAAACCCGTTCACAAGGTCGTGCCGCACGTCAAAAAGCAGCAATCCCCACGATTTCTCTGGTGGGCTATACCAATGCGGGAAAATCAACTTTATTTAATATTTTAGCAAAAAGCGATGTCTATGCAGCAGACCAACTTTTCGCAACCCTAGATCCGACTTTACGTCGTCTCGATTGGGATGGCATCGGTGCTGTTGTGATCGCAGATACCGTTGGATTTGTCAGAAATTTACAACATGATTTAGTTGAATCATTTAAAGCGACATTAGAAGAAACATTAGAAGCAACTTTACTGTTGCATGTGATCGATAGCAGTAGCGCCAATATGTCTGAGCAAATCGAAGCTGTAGAATCTGTTCTGAAAGAAATTGGAGCCGACGCACCAATTTTGCATGTTTATAATAAAATAGACCTGAGCGGAGATACCGCAAAAATCCTCTATAAAGCGCCTGACCTTCCAGATCGTGTGTATTTGTCAGCTCATTCTGGTCAAGGATTAGAGTTACTCAGCCAAGCCGTACAACAATGCTTAATGGGACAATTACAACAATTCGATTTAGTTCTAAAACCTGCTTATGGCAAACTACGTACTCAGTTATATAACCTCAACGTTATTCAGTCTGAATATCATGATGATCATGGTGATTTGCATTTATCAATCCGTATTGCGCCACAAAAATTGGAGCAACTGATTAAACAAGCACATTTGCCTTTAGACGAAATTTTAGGAAAGAAAGCATCCTTATTCCAGCGCACTTTGGAAGAGTTTGAGATACAGCATCCACCACTAAATTGCGATCAACCATCATTTAGATAGACGAGAGTAAGAGATCATATGAAAGAGATTGACTGGACCGCTTGGTTTTACACGATTTTATTAATTATTGTATTTCGTGAGGGTGCTGTCGCAATCACCAAGGTCTTTCATCATCCAGAATTAGGAAATCTCGTCGGACTGATTGCTTTACTGGCAACGTTATTGATTTGGAGAAAATATAGAAAAATTTCCAATCGTCTGATTGATACCAACAACAAGATCATGAAAGAAAGTGCCTTCGCATTCCTGCCTATTTGTGCGGGTTCATTGATTATGTTGGTGCACCTAGGTAAAGAAATTCCTGTATTTTTATTTATCTTAACCTTAAGTACGTTATTACCATTGTGGATTTACGCCAAAATGGCAAAACGCTGGTTATAGAGGTCCTATATATGTTTATGATTATTTACGGCTTCGTTATTACGCTTATTAGCTATCTCATCGCAAAACCACTCAATAAAAAAATCCCTCAGATTCCTTTAATTGTTTTCGCCATGTTTATTGTGATTGGATTATTGTTTATTTTAGGCGTGCCTTATCAACAATATATGAATAGCGTGAATAGCATCTTTAACCATCTACTTGGCTATGTCACCGTTGCCTTGGCGATTCCATTGGCAGCCATGCGCTATGATGATTTACCGATTAAATCCATGCTTGGAATTTTAGGCTTTGCAAGTATTAGTGCTGTAGCCTTACCAATGGGGCTTGCTTATTTACTACATATGTCTGAACCAACGATTATGGCGTTTGCTACACGCGCAGTGACTACTCCTATCGCACTGAATATTGCAACCCTATTACATGCTCCGTTGATGATGGTAACGCTGATCGTGATTTTATCTGGTGTTATTGGCGCAGCCTTTTCGCCTTGGATCTTAAAACACATCAATGATGAACGTGCTTCTGGTTTAGCTTTAGGATTAGCAGCGCATGCCATCGGTACTGCTCAGGCGTGGCAGCGAGGTCCAGTAACTGGGCGATATGCAGCATTCGGGATGGCGGTTAATGGGGTGTTTACAGCCATTTGGTTACCAACCTTTATTTTATCTTTATCATAATTTTTGTCACAAATCTCATATTAATATTGAACTAGTTATTACAAATCACACATAATAGAACACTTGAACATTAAATGGATTTTTGATGATGGGGAAAAAATTAATAAGCGGTTTACTTTTATCTGTAATTAGCGGTTTTACTTTTGCAATCGATATTACAGGTATGTGGCAAAGTATTGATGACAAAACGGGTGCACCCAAAGCTTTAGTCGAAATTCGCCAAGAATCGAATGGAACCTATACGGGTAAAATTGTAAAACTTACACCTCGTATAGGCTATACACCAAAGGAAAAATGTATAGACTGTCCACCACCTTATACCGACAAACCAATCGTCGGATTGGATGTCGTTACAGGATTAAAGTATAGCGAAGGCTTAAACTATACCAATGGTCGTATTCTTGATCCGAATACAGGCAAAATTTATAGTATGAGAGCTAAACTGAATGCCAACGGCAAGCGCTTACACTTACGTGGTTATTTAGGTGTTTCTGCGTTAGGTCGCAATCAGATTTGGATTCGTGCAGATTAAAATCGACCTCGTACTAAAACAGAAAAAGCCCTATTTTTTAATAGGGCTTTTCTTATGAGAGGACAATGACGATATTAGCGTCCTTGTAACTTGGCATAATCTAAAAGCACATTGGCCGCCTCAGTCACAAAAACCTCTTCTTCCGGCAATGCTGGGCGTTGATGCGCTTTCATCTTGGCACGCGATTCAACTAGCGCATCAATTGACGCTTGATAGCTTTCCCAATTTGCATAAGGCTTTTGACCTGTTGCCAAACGACGTTGGTTTTCTGCATTTAATGTTTGTTGCTCTAAATCAATTAACTCTGCACGACGTTGGTTGATATCCAAAACAACTTTCTTCTGAGCAGAGGTTTTCTGAGCAATCGCTTTACGCGTTTCTAAGTATTTGAACTGAGAATCTGCTGCAACACGTTGAGCAGAAAATTCAGACAACTTCGCTACATAAGGCTGCACTGAACCTTCTCGTTTAAACGGTGCAGTTGGAATGGTATCCCATTTCAAAGCATTTTTCGCTTTACGCTCACCAAATTCTTCATTGTAAATATCAACCAGCTTAATGTCTGGAATCACCCCTTTATTTTGGGTACTGCCACCAGTAACGCGGTAAAACTTACGCTGTGTCAGTGTCGCTTGACCATAAGCCAATGAATCCAACTGAACCTGAGCCGTGCCTTTTCCTGTCGTCGTGCTACCAATCACGATGCCACGTTCATAATCTTGAATCGCAGCAGAATAAATCTCGCTCGCGGATGCAGAAGCTAAGTTAACGAGAACAGCTAACGGACCTGCATAGGTTTGTACACCACCATCGGTATCTTCAAAGACATTAACATTGCCATTGCCATCACGGATCTGCACCACAGGACCTGATTTGATTACTTGCCCCAACATACGGGCAACTTCTTCTAAAGACCCACCCGGATCGTTTCGTAGATCAATTAAGATCCCTTCAACTTTCTTCGCTTTCAGTTCTTCTAAGGCTTTGGCGGTATCGACAGAAACCGAACGGTATTCAGTGCCCGCACGACGTGAACGGTAATCAAAATAAAATGATGGAATTTCAATAACACCAAAGAGATGCTTGTTGCCATCACGTGTGATTTCAACCGTACGTGAACGAACACCTGCATCTTCTTCTTGAATAATATCGCGAACCAAAGTGACATTACGTGCCTGACTCATTGCAGCACCTGTGCCTAACAAGCGCACCACAACTTTGGTTCCACGTTTACCACGAATTAACCCTACAATTTCTGAACTCGGCCAACCGATCACATCCACCATTTTCTCGCCATCTTGAGCAACCCCAATAATGCGATCTCCTGATTTCACTTGACCTGATTTACTTGCTGGACCACCTTCGACGATCGTTTCAATTCGTGTGTAATCTTCATTGCCACGCTCAGGACGAATCGAAACACCGATCCCTTCTAAACGCAAAGTGGTTTGACGATTCAACTCCATCGCATCAATCGGTGGATAATAATTACTGTGCGGATCATAAGTCGCCAACATCGCATTCAATGTCTTTTCTAGCACATCATCACTTTTCACACGCCCCATTCGCTCTAACTGACGTGTATAGCGTTTAGTTAGGGTTTGAACAGGTGTTAAATCTTCTGGACCAGTCAAATCTTGACCATTTGCAAGTGATGGATTCTCTTTTAATGCTTTTTGTTTGGCTTGCTCTTCTTCTTTGCTGATCGTTAAATTAATCAGTTGTGAAACCAGCATCTTTTGCCAGTGGGCTTGTTGTTCAGCTTTGGTATTAAAATAAGGTACTTTTTCACGATCGATATCCAGATAAACATCTTTCTGCTGCAAGTTTTGCGGCTTTTTCAATTCAGCCAACATAAACTCATAGAACTCTCTTAATCGCTCTCGATATTGCGCATGAATCGCAAAAGGACCTGTGAGGTTTCCAGCTTTAAGTGATCCACCAAAATTTGAACCATATTTATTCTTATAATCTTCAACTTCATTGCTTAAAAATAATGAATGATCTGGATCAAGGCTATCAAGATACATATCTAAAATACGTTTTGAAGTCGTCGCATCTAAACGCATATTGAGATAATGCTGACGATCAACCAGTGTTGCTAACTGACGCGCGACCAATGCTTGTTCTTGTGATGGCTTGATCACCGTTGAAACGGCAGACGCTTCTGTCGCCGCAATAGCCTCATTCATGGTATGAGAGAAAAATAAACCACCAGTCGCAATTGCAACTGCACACGCTATCATTTGAAGTTTCATAAAATTTTGGTGCTTCCTTGGATATGGCAATTATTACATGCTGATCATATCGATATGAACATATTTCATTCAGTATTTATCAGCCTGTAAACTCGTCGGTTGCTATAAATAACGTCTCAACGAGTATTTATCATCAATATCATGTAGTTTTATCATATTCTGTACTGACAAAATGTAGCAAATCATTGCACAATTTAGCTATCGTTTTTTTCATCAAAATTCAAACGGAATCCATATGATCGGCGCGTTGATGCTAGATATAGCTGGCACAGAACTTACTCAAGAAGATATTGAACTCTTACAAGCGCCACAAGTCGGTGGCATGATTTTATTTGGACGTAACATTGAATCCCCTCAGCAGGTTCGCGCTTTAACCGATCATATGCGTCAAGTCCGCCCTGACATCCTGATCGCAGTTGATCAGGAAGGTGGTCGCGTACAACGCTTAAGAAAAGGGTTTACTTTACTACCGGCAATGGGTCGACTCGGTGAACACTATATCCACAATCCTCAACAGGCGATTGAACTGGCAGAACAATGCGGTTGGCTCATGGCGATTGAGGTACTTGCAGTCGGTATTGATTTTAGTTTTGCGCCTGTTTTAGACCTGAATGATGTCAGTGATGTGATCGGTGATCGTGGTTTTTCTAAAAACATGCAAGATATCGTACCACTTGCAGATGCCTTTATGCGCGGCATGAAAAAAGCAGGCATGGCAACCACAGGCAAACACTTTCCTGGACATGGTTCAGTCAAAGCAGATTCGCATGTCGCAGCAGCAATTGATAGCCGTTCATATCAGGAAATCTATGATAAAGACATGCAGAGCTTTATTCAGTTGATGCCACAACTTGATGCGCTGATGCCAGCCCATGTGATTTATGATCAAGTTGATCCAAACCCAGCAGGCTTCTCACCATTTTGGTTGCAAAATGTTTTACGCCAACAACTTAAATATGATGGCGTTCTCTTCTCAGATGATTTAAGTATGCAAGCTGCGTGTGTGGCGGGTGGTGCTGATGCGCGTATCCAAGCAGCATTAAACGCTGGCTGTGATATGGGGTTGGTCTGCAATGATCGCGCTGCTGCTTGTACCGCATTAGATGGGATCCAAACACTTGCTTTGCCAAATCAACAACGTTTAGAACGTATGCGTGGTAAAATCCCAAATATTCAGGTGGGTACAACACTGACATTAGATGAAAACTGGCAAACCGTCAGAAAAGCCATTGAAGAATTTAAGAATTCGTTTTAATTTTACTTAGATTTTTTAATCTTTTTATGAACATAATTTAATCTTGCCGAGTGTTCATCTGATTAAAGGATTTTGCCTTCGGCTCGACTTACTTTTCAGGGATGCAAAGTAAGCAAAAATATTTCGCAGCTTTAGTCGCTGCTCATAGGCTGAGGGTACATCCTGAGCAATTTCAAAGCAACGCTTTGAAAGCAGCGCAAGACCAGATCAACGGCGGCATCCATGCCGTCCCACGATAGTAAATAACAAACCTAAAATAGGATTTTGTGGAAAAATCTCAATTTTAAAAAAAGATTAATTTTATATATCCAAATTAGGAAAAATAGAGTCTAGGACAGATGACACAACAACTTTCGAAACATCGCCACATTTCATTTACAGCGCACTATACGGGGTATATTTGGTATCAAATGGGGATTTCACATCCTGCACTCGCAACCGCAAAAGGAAAAACACTTGCAGCTTTAGTCCACCCAATTGAAAGTTGGGCGGAAAAATATGTCGGTGGCAGCATGCGTACCACCTTAAAACAACGGCACACCATGCTCGATACGCATTTAAAAGCATTGATTGAACAGCATCCTCATTTACAAGTGCTCGAAATTGCGTGTGGCTTATCTCCTCGTGGTTGGTGGTTTAGACAACACTATCCAGATATCACCTTTCGCGAACTCGATCTACCAGACATGGCCGCAACAAAACAAGCTGCGCTGCAACAGATTGAACCGCATGCCGATGAAGTGCTTTCTGTGGATTTATTCACAGATGCTTTTGCAACGGCTTTTGAAACATTTGATCCAAACCTTCCATTGGTCATTATCAGCGAAGGATTGATTAACTATTTTGATAAACCGCTATTACAACAGCTCATCAAATCAATCGCTATCTATGGCAATGGCTTTAAAGAATTACATTACTTAACTGATGTTTATCCTGAGCCAACTCAAAACAAACTTGCCACCATTATTTGGAATAGCAGCCGCTTACTGAAGTGGATGTCACGCAGTGCTTTTAGTTTTCATTTTAAAACCGCGATTGAAGTTGAAAACTTTTTTAAAGAGGCAGGCTTTAAACAGGTTGAAGTGCTGCAACCCAAACAGTTTTTTGAACAAGTCACTTTAGAAAATAAACAACAACATTTAGGCGATCTCGTCTGGACGATTCAAGCAAGTAATAAATAGCCCCAATAAAAAAGAGAAGTGACTATTATCTATTCACTTCTCTTTTTTTAAATCTGTTCATAATGGTTAAATCAAACGCGTTTTTGGCGCTCGATAAAACGAGTTAAACGTTCAGCAACGTCAAAGCTACCGTGTTTAAACAAGATACGTAGACCTTGTTCAGTGATATCAAAAATTAAGCATTCAATTTTAAACTCACCTTCCTCATCAGCCAAATGCAAGGCTAAGTCACGTGGATGCTGACGAATAAAATCAAGCTGATCCAAGTCATCGACTTTCAAATACACACCAAAGAAAGTGATATCTACAATTTTAACAGCAGCTTCAGTCTCTAAATGGCGATGTGTCAATTTTGAATCTGGTTGTAAAACAGCAATGCGCTCTTCACCACGACGTTCAATCTGTTGCATTTGTTCACGCGTCATCGAAATAATGCCATCAAGATGATCGATGGACTCACCTTTCAAAAATGAGGTAAACAAATTCATGGTTTCTTTACGGCGTTGCAACTGCGGTACGTGATCTGCATTGGCAATCAAAGCAAACTGCATATCTTGGCACTGCAAAGCAAAATCTGCATTTTCATGAGGCAAAGTAAAGCTATCGTACTGCCCCGCTGCAACCAATGTTTTGCATTGTGGTACAGGTACATTACTTAAGCGCAATAAACGATTACAGTTAATTTCATAACGTTCACGCTCAGTGCTGCTGAAATCAGCCATTTGTCTAAAAAACAGACGCTTTGCTGTTGGTGACATACGGGTTTTATCAAGTTTGGCATGATTGACTAAATAGAGAATGACTGCTTGACCAAATTCTTCCATGCGATCTTCACGCATTAAATGCAATGATTCTTCGAGCAACATCCGCCAGCTTTTACGTGTCTTTTGCATCACGCCCATCAACACCATACGATCCATAAGCTCTGGGCGTTGATCAGCAAATGAAGATGCGATAACAGAACCTAATGACATCCCCATCATTGAAACTTTATCAATTCCAACAATATCGAGCCATTGCCCAAGCATTTTAGACAAATCTGGTAATTCTAGTATTGAAGCTGACGCACCTGTATCGACATTACGAATTTGTTGATTTGAGCCCATCGAAGGTAAGTCAATCAAGATAACAGGACCACTCTCAAAGAGTTGTTCAACACAATACTTATAAGAGTTAAAGTTTTGAAATGCGCCCCCGACAATTACAATCGGCGTGTTGTGGATCGTTTTAGGATCTGCAATTGCCATATATTCAATTTTCCAACCATCAATCCACGTTGTACGCGCTGGTTGTTTAAAACTGTTTTTATTGTAGATGTCAAAAAAACCAAAGCCTGTGAAGCTATGATTTAAATCCGAGTCCATTTGGATAATGGAATTCATGTCCTTCCTCCATCCTTGTTTATTTTTCTGTTGCAAGCATGTCATTTTTAGCGACCCTGCCCTGCAAGTTAACAAATTTATAAAATTTGTATTACATTTATCCTATACTTTTTCATTCTATACAAATGCATGTTTTATACGCAATCATTTCCTTAACCACTTATCTTGTTTAGACCAATAATCTTTTGCAAAATATGTATTCATATCCTGATATTCTGTATATTTATCGCATAAAAATAAAAAAAATTGCGCCAATTAACAATTTGTAATTTTTTTGAATTGTCAGTTCCGCCTATTCATTGTTCGGCATTTGACTGTTACTATCTTTATAAATACATGCAATCATCAAAATGCTATGCAAGACTCAATTCAAAACTATATGCAACAGGTAGGTACTCAGGCGCGCCAAGCGTCAAGTATTTTAATGAGTGCGCCAACTCATTTGAAAAACCATGCTTTGTCTGCAATTTATACCGCTTTAGAAAACAATCAAGCGCAAATTTTGGCAGCCAATCAGATTGACATGAATAACGGACGTCAACGCCAATTAGACAATGCGTTGCTTGATCGTTTAGAGCTGACCCCTGCGCGTTTTAAAGGAATGCTACAAGGCTTAAAAGATGTAATCGGCCTCATTGACCCGATTGGGGAAATTACAGATCTCGCCTATCGTCCATCTGGTATTCAGTTGGGTAAAATGCGTGTTCCGCTTGGTGTCGTTGGGATGATTTATGAATCAAGACCCAATGTGACTCTTGAAGCTGCATCATTGGCATTAAAATCTGGTAATGCCATCATTTTACGTGGTGGATCAGAAGCATTGGAATCAAACAAAGCGATTGCTCTTGCAATCCAACACGGCCTACAAATATCTGGTTTGCCTGAACACGCCGTTCAAGTCATTGATACCCCTGATCGCGCAGCAGTCGGTCATTTGATCACGATGACTGAATTTGTCGATGTGATTATACCGCGTGGTGGAAAAAGCCTGATCGAACGTATCAGTCAAGAAGCACGTATTCCAGTAATTAAACATTTAGATGGTAACTGCCATGTTTTTGTTGAAGCTCAAGCAGATCTACAAAAAGCTTTGCCTATCGCACTGAATGCTAAAACGCATCGTTACGGTGTTTGTAATGCCATGGAAACGTTATTGGTAGATGAAGCAATTGCTGAGGAGTTTTTACCGCGTATCGCAGAACTCTATGCTGAGAAGCAAGTTGAACTGCGCGGATGCCCTGAAACACAACGTATTTTGGGTATATCGGTTAAAACAGCGACTGAGGAAGATTGGTATACAGAATACTTAGGTCCAATCCTTGCAATTAAAGTTGTAACCGGAATGAATGAGGCGATTGAGCATATCAATAAGTACGGCTCTCATCATACCGATGCGATTATTACGGAAAACTTTAGTTTGGCACGTGAGTTCTTGGCACGAGTTGATTCAAGTTCTGTAATGATCAATGCTTCAACACGTTTTGCTGATGGTTTTGAATATGGATTAGGTGCGGAAATCGGCATTTCTACCGATAAAATTCATGCGCGTGGCCCAGTTGGTTTAGAGGGCTTAACTTCTCAGAAATGGATCGTTTTTGGAGATGGTCAAATCCGCCAATAACTTAAACTATCTCATTTAAACCCCGACACGATAAAGCGCATTAAATTGATCTTTATCGTGTTTTTATATATTTTCATACAAAAATACGGCGAAAACCAACAGATTAATCAAAAGAACCTGTTATTTACAAACTATACTAAATAAGTTGATTTATAAAACAGTTGTATAGGCTAAAGTCTATTTTGCCAATGCAACACCACATGCTAAAACATAGCGCTTGTTGCTGCTTATAAAACGCAGTCAAACCAAGCTCTCATCATAAAATTAGAATTTGTTAGGTGGTCAAACGTGGCGATATCTGTACTGGTAATAAACTGTGGTTCATCATCTATTAAATATGCGCTTATCTCAGAACGCCGCGAAGATCGCATTTATGGTCTAGCAGAAAACTTGGGTGCAGCCGATGCTCGGATTAAAGGTATCACGCTTGGTGGCGAAGCACTTGAACTCTCGATTCCGTATGCAGATCATGCCAAAGCTTTAGAAACCCTGCTCTCACGTTTATCCAACTACAATCCTCAAGCCATTGGGCATCGTGTGGTGCATGGTGGCAATATGACCCATGCTGAGCAATTAACCCAACAAACGATTGATCGCATTCGTGACGCAATTCCACTTGCACCTTTGCACAATCCCGCAAATTTGATTGGGATTGAGGCAACCATGGCGTTATTTCCACAACTCCCTCAAGTGGCTGTCTTTGATACGGCATTCCATCAAACTATGCCTGAACGCGCCTATCGCTATGCCTTACCACAATTTTTATATGATCAGCACCAAGTTCGTCGTTATGGCTTCCATGGTACTAGTCATGCTTATGTGACAGAACGCGCCAGTGAGTTAGCAGGTCAGAAGAACCAAGGCGGTTGGCTCAGTGCTCACTTAGGCAATGGCAGCTCGACCTGTGCGGTTTGGAATGGACAGAGCCTTGACACTTCGATGGGTATGACCCCACTTGAAGGTGTCGTGATGGGTACCCGTAGTGGTGATGTTGATCCAAGCCTTCCTTTATTTTTATCCAACAATTTAGGCTGGGATATCCAAAAAATTGACAGTATGCTTAATAAAGACAGTGGCTTATTGGGCTTGTCGGGTTTATCCAATGACATGCGCACGTTAGTTGAAGCATCTGAAAATGGTCATGAAGGTGCAATACTCGCGATCGAAGTCTTTTGTTATCGACTCGCAAAATCTTTATCTGCGTTAAGTTGCGCCCTCCCTCGTTTAGATGGTTTAATTTTTACTGGTGGTATTGGTGAAAATTCTACCGATGTGCGTGAAAAGACTTTAGCGTATTTATCACACTTTGGTCTGCAATTTAGTCAAGAGAAAAATAATAGCTTAGCGCGAGGTAGCGAAGGCCGTATTGACCAAGGTACAGGCCCACAAATCTGGGTGATTCCAACAGATGAAGAAGGTCGTATTGCCAAAGAAACGCGCCAAGTGCTTGAACAAACTGTTTAACCTACTCAATAAAAAATTAAGGTCATTATGAATACGATTTTACTTATTCCCACAGGTGAAGGTGTCGGTTTAACCTCTGCTTGTTTAGGCATGATTTACGCACTGGACTGTAAAGGGATCAATGCGGGTTTCTTAAAACCATTTTCTCAAATCGCAGATGTAACCGTTGATCGCACTACAACTTTATATCGTCATTTATTCCAGCATCATGCTGTAGAGCCTATAACCTATGATCGTTTAACCCAACTCATCGCACTCGGTGAAACCGATGAGTTGTTGGAAGAAGCCGTTGCATTGCATCGCCAAATTGCGGCTGATCATGATGTGATTATTGTGGAAGGTCTTGTGCCAAATGGACAAGATCACTTCGCCATCGAAGTCAATGCCGCATTAGCGCAAGCATTTGATGCTCAAGTGGTGTTGGTCAGTACCGCAGATTTAGCTGATCCACGCAAAACGGCAGAACGAATAGATGCCCACTTACGTCAATTCGGCGGCGCAGCATCGACACGAACAACGGGCGTATTATTTATGCGTACCAAAGGACTGCCTGAAAGCACAGCAGCCATCCCAGTCACACTTGATCCAAGTTTACGCTTAGATCAAAAAATAGCTGATTTTTCCTTAGAACTTCAACACTACAATCGTTTTATCGGCACAGAAGCATTGCCTATTATCGGCTTAGTTCCTTTTAGTAACATTCTCAGCGTGCCACGAAGTTTAGACATTGCTGAAATCATCAACGGCACATGGTTACATCAAGGTGACGCCAAACATCGCCGCATACTGCATACCAGTTTAATTGCGTCCAACATTGAATCTGAATTACACAAATTTGTTGCAGGCGAGCTTATTATTAGCGCGTCGCAACGTACCGATACTTTGCTTGCTGCAAGCCTTGCTAGTAGTAACGGCACACCATTGGCGGGTTTAGTACTCACCGAAAAATCCCCACCCTCTGAAAATGTATTAGAATTCTGTCAAAGTGCGATTAAACAAGGTTTACCTGTTTTACATACCCCACTTACGACATTAGAGGCACTGAAAAAGCTCAGCCGTTTTGGTAATGAAATTCCAATTGATGATACCGAACGAGCGGAACAAGTCACGCGATTTGTTTCCAGTCATATTGATAGCCAATGGCTTGATCAACATACGCAACATAATTTGCATCCACGCCTATCTCCTTCCGCCTTCCGTTATGAGTTAGTGCAAAAATCCATTGCAGCCAAAAAACGTATTGTTTTACCTGAAGGTGACGAACCTCGTACCGTCCAAGCAGCTGCCATTTGTCAGGCACGTGGTATTGCACAGTGTGTGTTATTGGCTAAACCAGAATCGGTGGCAGAAGTTGCGAAAGCACGCGGAATTCAACTTCCAGAAGATTTGCAAATCATCGATCCTGATAGCATTCGAGAGCAATATATCGAACCAATGGTCGAGTTACGTAAAGGAAAATTGGATGCACTCCAAGCAATCGCCCAACTCCAAGACACAGTTGTACTCGGCACGATGATGTTGGCATTGGATGAAGTGGATGGTTTGGTTTCAGGTGCGATTCATACCACGGCGAATACGGTTCGCCCTGCATTTCAGTTAATCAAAGCTGCGCCGAACTATTCACTGGTATCATCCATCTTCTTTATGCTGTTACCAGATGAAGTCTTTGTTTATGGTGACTGTGCGATCAATCCCGACCCAACGGCAGAACAACTGGCTGAAATTGCGATTCAATCTGCCGACTCTGCCAAAGCGTTTGGGATTGATCCAAGAATTGCCATGATTAGCTATTCAACTGGAACCTCTGGCACTGGCGCTGATGTAGACAAAGTTCGTCAAGCCACTGAAATAGCGCAACAACGTCGACCAGACTTACTGATTGATGGACCACTCCAATATGATGCGGCTTCAGTTGAAAGTGTGGGCCGTCAAAAAGCGCCTGACTCACAAGTGGCAGGGCGTGCCAATGTGTTTATTTTCCCTGATTTAAATACGGGCAACACTACCTATAAAGCGGTGCAACGTGCTGCCAATGTGGTCAGTGTCGGCCCGATGCTGCAAGGCTTGAATAAACCAGTTAATGATTTGTCTCGTGGTGCTTTGGTCGATGATATCGTGTTTACCATTGCGTTAACGGCGATTCAAGCAGCGCATGAAGTAGCTTAGCCGAGGAGTAAAACAAGCTTGACTCAATGCTCCTTTGGAAGAAGTTTTTATTTTGTCCAATTTTCTGCAATTCTGAATAGCATTGCTTCAAGATGTATACATTTAGCCCTTGCATGGTGGGTTCTTTCGATAACTCACCATGCAACCTCATTTGTCGTTTTTGTTGCTATAGGCACAGCAGCAGATCTCTTAGCGCGGGGACTATTTGGATCACTCGGTGATACCTATAATAAAAAACGACTGATTTCTTTGTGTTATTGGATGAGTCTAATCTCAGCAATCGTCATCGCATTCCTTGCGACCATGCAGATATATTTAGCAATTGTACTTTTTATTTGCCAGATTTTAGGTGGTTTAGCCATTGGTATTCGTGAACCATTGCAAAGCAGTATTGTTCCATTTCAAGTTAGCAAAGAACAACTTTCCAGTGCGATTCAATGGCGATCAGCAGCAATGACGATTGTAACTTTTTGCTCACCCATGATTGGCACAGGATTAATTTCCCTCATCGGCGCGCACAATACGATTTGGTGTAGTGTGGGACTGATTATTCTATCCATCATCTTATTGAATTTCGCCAAATACTCAAATGTCGCTTCAGAAGAAAATTCCATCCCCAAACGTCCTAAATGGTACAGCGGGTTTTCTGCAATCAAACAACTCCCACCTGAAATCAGTTTAATTAAAATCACTTTCTTCATAAATTTCGGGCTATTTCCTTTTTTCAGCGTGGTTCTACCCGCTTACTTTTATCAAAATTACAGTAAAAGTCCGTGGTTATTTGGAATAGCTGAAACATTTTTTGCAATCGGCATGTTTCTTGGTGCAACAAAAATTGGCACACTCGCCAACTCTTTCTTTGGTCGAGCAACAACCACGTATTCTGGGTATTTAGCTTTAAGCCTAGGCATTTTTATATCTGCACTGATGTGCCAAGTTTTATCCGTTTTTCACTTCGGCTATTTTAGCGTGATGTGTTTTGGTATGTGCCTAGCGGGTTGTGGGTTAATGGTCGCCGTCACCAATACTGGTTTTATGCGCAGCGCAGCAGTACCACATCATTTTCTTAATAGAATCAGTGCATCATCGACATTTGGTACAGGTGTCGCAAACCCGCTAGGTGTTGTTGTTTCAGGTATTTTCATCACTGCTTTTGGTATATATGCGACATTGATTTTACTCAGCCTCATTCTGGTTATCGCATCATTACTCTCCTTTCTGAGCGTAAATCTCCGTCAGGTATTATCTTTACCTGATAATGAAATTCATGGTGCTTATTCGCGTATCTACCCGAAGGCATTTTCTAAAGATATCAGTATGACTTAGATCAATGATATTGCGTTAACGGCGATCCAAGCAGAATAACATCACCAAACCCAAATTACCGCTTTGACTAAAACAGCTATTTATCTCAATAAACAGCTGTTTTTCTTTAGATAAATCGTGCCAACCAAACCGTATGCCCTGCACACTCAGGATCTTCCGCCACCATCCTGATCACTTCAAATCCATATCTTTCCAATAAAGTACGATATTCATCAGCGGCTAAACTGGCATGGTACAACGGCTCACCAAACATCTCGCCGATTGCCTCACCATGTGCAGGTCCACTGGTAAACATTAAAACTGTTCCCGTTCTGGCATGATGCGCAAAAGATGCAAACATTTTTCTTTGATCATCGTGTGTGAGATGAAAAAAACTATCCCAAGCCAAAATCCCCTGAAATTTCTGATCAACGTTAAAATGACGAAAATCTTGCTGTATCCATCTCTGCTCAGGAAAACTTGATTGCGCCATTTCAATCATTGCATCTGAGGCATCTACCCCTGTGATCTGATGCCCATGTTCAATCAAGTATGCCGCGATGGGTTTGGCAGAGCCGCAACCCAAATCCAAAAGATGAGAATTGACTGGAATCAAAGCAAGAAATTGATCTAACCATGTTTTTTCATATAAATGATTGCCTCGACGCTCGGTCCACGCACGACCATGTTTTTTATAAATATCAATAATGTTTTTTGCCAAATCTGCTTGCATCACTACACTCCCGTTCAGCCTGAGCTAAGCCTGCTTTGAAGTAGGCAACACGTTTGTCCGTGGGCCTTTAATAAAGAAAATCGCATTGCCACATAGAATCAAAATCACGCCAATCACGGCATTGATATGCCATTGATAACCTTCCCATATCGTTGATATGACCATAGCTACCAAAGGAAATAGCAATGTACTATATGCCGCTTTTCCTGCTCCTATCCTTCCAACCAAATAAAAATAGGCGGTAAATCCAATCACAGAGCCAAACACTGCTAAATAGAGTAAAGCTGTGATTGCGCTCAACTGCATACTTGGGAAGAAGTTATCTTGCTTAAAGCCCGAAATCAATGCCATTAATATCGCACCATAGAGCATGCCATAAGCATTGGTGGTGAAGATATCCAAACCTTGCTTTTGATGCCGAGTACTGATCATATTCCCCAGAGAGAAACCATAAGTGCCCAACACACACAGCGCAATCCCTATCAGGGTATTACGATTTAAGTCAGCTCCGATCACATCATGCCAAAATAGAGCAATGATACCGAGTAAGCCTAACAAAGCTGCGGGATAAAAACGTGCTGAGACCTGTTGAGCGAAGAACAGTTTGGCGTTGATGACATTAAAAATCATCGCCATAGAAAATATAACAGCTTCTAAGCCACTGCTGATATATTGCACTGCATAGTAAAAACAAACGAAGTTCAAGCCAAAAACACATAAACCTTGTAATAAACAGAACAAGTGATCTGTGCGATTCAGCTTTTGCAGTTTTCTACTCACGATGACAAAAACAAATAATATCATCGCAGAAATAAAGAAACGCCAGAACACGGCGACATTAGCGGTGATACCACTTTGTTGCTGTAGACTAATCGCAATCCATGTGGTTCCCCAGATCACCACAACCGAAGCATATAACAGCGCATTCATATTTTATAAACCAAAAATCATTTACACTATTTTGCTTGGTCTGAGATCTCGATAGCTTGCATCATCTTGCGTTCACTATCACCAACTTGCGGTTTTCTATTTCTTCTCTTGCATCGATGACCATTATGTATTAAAAATCGCTACACTAGTCACATATCTAAAGCTTTGAGTAGAAGATGAAATATCAGATTCTAGATCAATTACAACAATATAAAGCGCAATTACTCGACTCGGTAGAACTGGGTTCGGGTATGCAATTGGCGATGTGGCAAAACAACCAAGATCGGGTCAACGTCTGTAGCAACCACCATACTTTAAGTATGTATATTCAAGGTGGCTATCAAAGCTATCAAAAAACAGCACAAGGTTGGCACAATGGAGGCGGGCCAGATCGTATGTGTCTCATGCCCCAAGATTTTGACTCAACATGGGATCTGCGTGATTCACTCACGTTCGTGCATCTTTATTATACTCAACAGCATTTACAACGCGTGGCTGAACAAGTCTGGGATCGTGAACCGAGTCAAATCACGCTCAACCCACAAGTGTTTGTATCCGACCCACACATCTCAATGATTTACCGACATTTTCTACTCAACGGAGCATGGGATAATCACGAAAACCATTTACAAATGAGCACCGCAACCACGCTATTACTCAACCATCTCATTAAAAATTATAGCCACACACAATGGCAAGTACCTGTGGTAAAAGGAGGTTTATCACCATATGTGCTAAGGCAACTTTTAGAATGGATCGATCAGCATTTGTATCTCAGCCTCACACTGTCTGATTTGGCGCAACAAACGCAACTCAGTGAATATCATTTTGCACATATGTTTAAACAATCCATGCAGATGCCACCGCATCAATATGTGATGCAACGTCGCCTAGAACTGGCGCATCAAGCCCTACAGACCACCCGCTTAAATCTCACCGAAATTTCTGCGCAATATGGGTTTAGTTCAAGTAGTCATTTTAGTAATCGCTTTAAGAAATATTTCGGCTACTCTCCCTCTAAAATGAGAATGAAATAAGGTCAATTTATATTGCCAATAAACGATGTTCATGATGATTGAGCCGCTTTGCGTTTCCCCATCGGGAGAACATAAGAGATTTAGCAAGAAACTGAAACTCACATCTTTCGACCTTTAGCCAAATGCGCGCTAAAACTCCCACAATGGAGACTTTTTGTCATATAATTTAGCCCGCCAGCTAATCGCCCGCTCAAGAGAAATTTGATATGACAACGATCATCAAACAAGATGACTTGATTACATCAATCAAGGATGCCTTACAGTTTATTTCTTACTATCACCCACAAGACTTCATCCAAGCGATGAGCCGTGCTTATGATCGTGAAGAAAACCAAGCTGCAAAAGATGCAATTGCCCAGATCCTCATCAACTCACGTATGTGTGCTGAAGGCCATCGACCAATCTGTCAAGATACAGGGATTGTCAATGTTTTCCTTGAAGTGGGTTTAGACGTTAAATTTGATTTAAGCATAAGCTTAGATGATGCGATCAATGAAGGTGTACGCCAAGGTTACTTAGAGAACTCAAACGTTCTCCGTGCCTCTGTTTTGGCTGATCCTGCTTTTGGTCGTAAGAATACTAAAGACAACACCCCTGCTGTGATCCACTACAAACTCGTACCGGGTAACAAAGTGGATATTACCGTTGCTGCGAAAGGTGGCGGTTCAGAAAACAAATCAAAACTTGCCATGCTCAACCCATCTGATTCCATCGTAGATTGGGTCCTTAAAACAGTCCCAACCATGGGTGCAGGCTGGTGTCCACCGGGTATGCTCGGTATCGGTATCGGTGGTACTGCTGAAAAAGCCATGATGCTTGCAAAAGAAGCGCTCATGGAAGAAATCAACATGGACGAATTACTTCGTCGTGGTCCACAAAACAAGATGGAAGAACTCCGTATAGAGATCTTCGAGAAAGTGAATGCACTTGGTATTGGTGCACAAGGTCTTGGTGGTTTGACCACAGTTCTTGATATTAAAATCAAAGACTATCCATGCCACGCTGCAGGTAAGCCAGTCGGTATGATTCCGAACTGTGCGGCAACACGTCACGCGCACTTCCAACTTGATGGTACTGGTGTTGCACACATTCAAGCACCGAAACTTGAAGACTATCCTGCTGTCACTTGGGATTCTTCAAAATCAACACGTGTAAATCTCGATACCATTACCCAAGAAGAGATGAATGCTTGGAAACCAGGCGATACTTTATTGTTAAACGGTACGATTTATACAGGTCGTGATGCTGCTCACAAGCGCATGGTTGACATGTTGAACAATGGTGAAGAACTGCCTGTTGATTTAAAAGGTAAGTTTATTTACTACGTGGGTCCAGTCGATCCAGTCGGTGATGAAGTGGTTGGCCCTGCTGGTCCAACAACCGCAACTCGTATGGACAAGTTTACTCGCCAAGTGCTAGAAGCAACGGGCTTGTTCGGTATGATCGGAAAAGCGGACCGTGGTCCTGCTGCGATTGAAGCGATCAAAGACAATCAAGCAACTTACTTGATGGCCGTTGGTGGTGCAGCGTATCTCGTATCGAAAGCGGTACGTGAAGCTGAAGTGGTTGCATTTGCTGACTTAGGTATGGAAGCGATCTATAAGTTTGTGGTTGAAGATATGCCTGTTTCTGTCGCCGTTGATGTAAATGGCACATCGATCCACGCAACTGCACCAAAAATCTGGCAAGCAAAAATTGGAAAAATCCCAGTGGTTGATGCAACAGCTTAATTGAATATTTGTCCCACAAAGGAGTATCAAGAGATGCTCCTTTGTGTACTTTAGGATAGACTAAAACAAAATAATCATCATAACGTCTAGATATGTCTAAAAAATTTATCCTTACACTCATTTTAGGTTGCTGTCTGAGTAGCCTAAATTCAGCATGGGCAAGTCCTCCTACAGCTGAGACCATTGAAAAATATTTTCAAACCATCCATCAACGTGAAATTTCACAACAACTTTATGAAATTCGCAAAGCCTATTATCAAAATCTTGCCTATAAACGTGTCTTATATCAAGTCCAAGCGCCTGACTTAGATCCACGTTTACTAACGCCTAAACAACAGCTCGTGGCTGAACAAATTGCAGCATTATATTTACAAGATAGTAATTTTCGCTCACCTGAATACATCTATCAACATGCCTTTGAAAAAGCACAACGCTATTACTCAGAAGAAAGTTTAAAACATCAAATTGAAATTTTTCAAACAGAACAAGGGCAACAATTGGTTGAAAAAAACAATCTTATGGGAACTGCACTTGCACTACACCTCCCCTATGTTTTAGAACGATATTTAGCGGAAAAGGACTTTATAATCACCTTATTTCGAGATGTTTTCCCACCAATAAATAGGGAGCAAGCACAATGAAATTTAATTTTTTGCTTATGATATGTACAGCATTTTATAGCACAGGCAGTCTTGCATTACCTGCCACCCAAGAAACGGCTCAAGCGGTATTAAAAGCGAGTTTGTTCGATCAAACCATTCAATATTATCAAAATGATAATATTGCAACACGTTATAGCCAAGCTATAGTTCAAATCATTCCTGAAGCAGATCTACGTAAAGATCGCTTACTTTATCAAAAAGATATTGCTCAGCGCTTTAAACAAGAAATGCGTAGCCAAGATTTTAGTGACTATTATCAGCGTTTTTTCACCCAATTCTATGTCAATTTTTATGAAGAAGAAGACTTGGTCGCATTATTACATTATTCTGAACATCCGCTCTATCAAGCCTATTTAAAACAGGTTTTAAACATTATAGATGAAGATCAGAAAAATGATTATAGCCCTGAACAGAGTACAAAATCTGCACAAACTGAGCAGCAGGTGCTCGAACTGCTAAAAACGTTGACTCCTAAATAAAAAAGCAGGCTAATGCCTGCTCACTATTTTACCAAGTCAAAGGATTCCACAGCTTAAATGGTTTGACCAAATGTACTTCTGATTTTGCATCATATTTTTCAGGTTTTAGCTCTTGAGGTTTAGAACGAATCTTGCCAGATTCATCCTGTGCCACAAAATTATAGCTTGATGATTTTAAGCGTGTAAATGCAATTTCTTGACGAGCGACTTTTTCAGGCGTTGGCATAAATGGACCACTCGGCTCACTTCGAGAAATCTTATTTTCTTCATCATATTTAATGAAATAAGTTTGCTCAGCATCAACACTAAAATCGATGTATTTCGGTTTTTGGAAATGTAATCCAACCAAAGGACGGCTCACGCTTAATCTGTAAGTGCCTGCGGGTAATTCTAGCCAATAATAATGATTGTGCAACAAACTTGGAATACGATGTCCATTGATAAATAAGTTTGCGGCAGCGATTTCCTGACGATTCCATCGTGTATCTGGACGATAGAGATAGACCACCGCTGCTTGTTGATTTTGTGGCTTAATCGGTGAGAAATGTTGCCCTAACTTTTGATTGACCCAACCACCTACAGTGAAGCCACCGACGTGATATTGATCAAATAAACCGGGTTCTTTTTCAGTATCAACAGGTGGTAGCGTTGCGGTCAGTGCTGTTGGATTCTGTTCAACTGCCTTATGACTTTGACAGCCAGCCAATACCCCTGCACAACATAATGACAATATTAAATAACGCATGACATCCCTCAAGGCGTTTTCTTGGATTTATTTTTAACTGCGCAACACTATGCGGTTTTTTCAATTTTTAAGATTAACACCTCAATGCCCAATTGCAAATAAAAAAAGCATGAAAAGCGAGGCCTTTCATGCTTTTTTAGATAAACGATAGATCTGTGGCGTTAAGCCGATTTAGAATCTATCACTTTTAAATCCTTCTTTTCACTGACTTCAGACTTCGTCACTTGCGGTAAACGTTCTGCTTTAAATGTCGGTTTGGCTGTACCATTAATCACAGCTTCATCAACAATCACAGTACCCACATCTGTACGACTTGGCAAATCATACATGGTTTCGAGCAGTACATTTTCTAAAATAGAACGTAGACCACGCGCGCCTGTATTACGCTCAAGTGCTTTTTTCGCCACAGCGCGTAATGCAGACTCATCAAAGACTAAGTCTACATCTTCCATCGTGAACAAATGTTGGTATTGACGTGTTAACGCATTTTTAGGTTCTGTCAGAATCTGCATAAGTGCATCCTCATCCAGTTCCTCTAAAGTTGCGATCACAGGCAAACGACCAATAAACTCAGGAATCAACCCAAACTTCACAAGGTCATTTGCTTCCACCTGACGGAATAATTCTGATACTTTCTTCCGATCATCTTTATTCTTCACATCAGCCGTGAAACCAATACCGCCCTTTTCTTGACGTTGTTGGACGATTTTTTCCAAGCCTGAAAAAGCACCGCCACAAATAAACAAAATATTGGCAGTATCAATTTGGATAAATTCTTGCTGAGGATGCTTACGACCACCTTGAGGCGGAATAGAAGCAACAGTCCCTTCAATCATTTTCAGTAATGCTTGTTGTACACCTTCACCCGATACATCACGAGTAATAGACGGATTTTCAGATTTACGCGTAATCTTATCGATTTCATCAATGTAGATAATACCTTTTTGGGCTTTCTCTACATCATAATCTGCTTTTTGCAATAACTTCTGCACAATGTTTTCTACATCTTCACCGACATAGCCAGCTTCGGTGAGTGTCGTCGCATCTGCCATAGCAAAAGGAACATCGAGTAAACGAGCAAGTGTTTGCGCAAGTAAAGTTTTACCCGAACCTGTTGGTCCGATCAGCAAAATATTACTTTTTGCAATTTCAACTTCTTGATCGGTATGACCAGACTGCCCCACTTTCAAGCGTTTATAATGGTTATACACCGCTACAGATAAGGTTTTCTTTGCAATATCTTGTCCAATAACATACTGATCTAAGGCAGCACGTATTTCATGTGGCTTAGGCAATGCTTTGCTTGCCCAATCCCCAGCTTCGACCTGTTGACTGGTTTGTACCAAGTCCAAGCAGACATCCACACACTCATTACAAATATATGCGTCCTCACCTGCAATCAGTTTCCCGACTTCAGACTGCGTTTTACCGCAAAATGAACAATGTTTTTGTCCTTGAGGATGTTCGGACATATTTACTCCAATTCTTGAATCTTTAGAAAATTACGGGCGCTTACTTAATACTTGATCAACTAAACCATATTCTTTAGCGGCATTGGCAGTCATGAAATTATCACGATCTGTATCACGCGCAACTGTTTCATAGTCTTGACCACTATGCTCGGCCATTAAACGGTTCAGGCGTTCTTTGATAAAGAGTATTTCACGTGCATGAATCTCAATATCTGACGCTTGACCACGGAAACCACCTAAAGGTTGGTGAATCATCACACGCGCATTTTCAAGACAGTAACGCTTGCCTTTGGCACCCGCATTTAACAGGAATGCACCCATCGACGCAGCTTGACCCATACAGTAAGTCACCACATCAGGTTTGATAAACTGCATGGTGTCATAAATCGCCATACCCGCAGTGACAGATCCGCCAGGTGAGTTGATATATAGATGAATATCTTTTTCAGGATTTTCAGCTTCTAAAAACAACATTTGCGCAACGATTAAGTTGGCCATGTTGTCTTCCACTTCACCCGTCAAGAAAATGACACGCTCGCGTAGGAGACGTGAAAAAATATCAAATGAGCGCTCACCACGAGATGACTGCTCGACGACTACAGGAACTAAAGCATTATCAATTGTTGGAACATACATACGTTTACTTATTCCTAAATTATTGTGACACGATCTATGCCAACAATATGAGGGATAATCGATGAAATTGCAAAAGGTTCAATCTGAAATATTCGATTATTTAGACTAAAATCTGGCAATTTTTTAACAAATTAACACTTTCATAACATAGACAAAGACAGATAAAAAAAGGCGCTTACGCGCCTTTCTTCTCAACTTTTGAAAGATTAGCCACGGCGAGCTTGTTGCTCTTTCAGTAAGTCTTCATAGCTTACAGCAACTTCATTTACTTTAGCAGCAGCTAAAATATGATCAACTACTTGGTCTTCTAAAACCACAGCTTCGATTTGAGCACGTTGCTGTTTGTCAGTTTTAAAGTATTCAATAACTTCAGTTGGATCTTCATAAGAAGAAGCCATGTCATCGATATAAGCTTCTACACGCGCTTGATCAACTTCAAGTTTCGCATCAGCCATTACTTTGCTAACCAACACACCAAGTTTAACTGATTTTTCAGCTTGTTCTTTGAACAACTCATCAGGAAGCATGCTGCTATCAAATGATTGCGCGCCTTGAGCACCAAACTGTTGCGTAAACTGTTGGATCATTTGTTGACGTTGACGGTCAATTTCTTGAGCAACCATAGAAGCTGGCACTTCGATTTCGTTTGCAGCAACAAGCGCATCAAATGCAGCTTGTTTAATTTGGTTGCGAAGACCGTTACGAACTTCACGATCCATATTCTTGCGAACATCAGCTTTTAACTTTTCTAAGCCTTCTTCTTCAGTCACACCAAAAATCTGTAAGAATTCAGCATCAATTTCAGGAAGCTTTGGTTTTTCAACTTGCTTCACTGTGATTTTGAATTGAGCAGCTTTACCAGCCAAGTTTTCAGCTTGATAATCTTCTGGGAAAGTAACATCAATCACTTTCTCTTCGCCTGCTTTCATGCCAACGATACCATCTTCGAAACCTGGGATCATACGACCTGAACCAAGTACCAGTTTAAAGTCTTCAGCCGTACCGCCTTCGAACTTCTCGCCATCAACAGTACCTTCAAAGTCGAAAGTCACTTGCATGTCTTTCTTCGCCATACCTTTGGTTACAGCCCAAGTTTGACGTTGTTTTTGCAAGTTTTCGATCATCGTATCAACGTCTTTATCGTTGATTTCAGATGATTTACGTTCAACTTCCAAGTCAGCAAAAGCTTTTACTTCTA
Source organism: Acinetobacter sp. 3657 (assembly GCF_031456775.1). Lineage (NCBI taxonomy): Bacteria > Pseudomonadati > Pseudomonadota > Gammaproteobacteria > Moraxellales > Moraxellaceae > Acinetobacter > Acinetobacter sp. 3657. The sequence goes on from NZ_JAVDVH010000011.1 coordinate 31,741, forward strand.
CTTCTGGATAAACTTCAACAGTTGCTTCATAAACTAAAGCATCGTCTTTGTTTTCAACTTTTTCAATGTTCGGCATACCGACAGCATTGATTTTTTCTTGTTGAATCGCTTCAAACACGGTGTCACGAATGATGTCATTCACAACTTCTTGATAAATGCCCGCACCATATTCACGGCGTACTACATTTAAAGGCACTTTACCTGGACGGAAGCCGTTGATCTTCACAGTTTTGGCAGTGCGCTGTAAGCGAGCTTCAAACTGCTCGTTAACACGGCTCGTCGGTACAGAAACATTTAAACGACGGGCAACGCCCGAAACCGCTTCAGTCGTTACTTGCATGGCTTCCTCGATATATAGTTAGTAATAACAATTTTTTAAAGTGCCACATTATATGACAACTTTTCAGATATACAAAATTAGATGATGAAAAAGTCACTTACTTTCATTTTTTTCTTTAATTAACGCCAATTTAACAGCTTTCTTAAATAAAACTTAAAACAATGTTTCTTTTTGTTGTTAATGATAAGTTTTATCATTATCATTACAGCATTTTTAATATTTATCATTCGCGTGATTTGTGTTTTTATTTAGGGATATTTCAGTTATGGCAAGTTTCAACCCTCACCCTCTCTCCGCTGCGTTACTCGCTCTTGCATCTAGCGCTACATATGCCAACAATGAACCAGCAACGCACCAGTTATCAACAATCGTGGTTTCCGCAGCAGGTTATGAGCAAGATATTAAAAATGCGCCGGCAAGTATTAGCGTAGTTACGAAAGATGATATTGAGAAGAAAAATGCCAGCAATATCGCTGAATTATTATCAGATATACCTGGTGTTGATATTCGTAATGGTGTTGGTAAAACAAGCAATCTGAATATATCAATACGTGGAATGGGTTCTAATTACACACTAATATTAATTGATGGACGTCGACAAACGACCTCCTCTGACGTAACGCCGAATGGTTTTGGTGAAACAGCAACAGGTTTCCTACCACCAATTTCCTCTATTGAACGAATTGAAGTCATCCGAGGTCCCATGGCTACTCGTTATGGTAGTGATGCTATGGGCGGAGTCATTAACATTATTACAAAAAAGGTCACTGACACGTGGGCTGGCAATGTCACTTTAAGTGGCAACCTTATGGAGCACAACAAAGAAGCTGATTCGAGCAAAGTTAACTTTGCCCTAAATGGTCCTCTTATCAATAATATTCTTGGATTACAATTACGTGGCAGTTACTTAGATAGAAAAGGTTCTGAACGTGTTGTCCCTAATGGTACTGGACGAGACCCTCGACCATATAAAGCAGACAACTTTGATGTAGGCTCAAAACTCTCATTAAATATTAATGATCAAAATTCAGTTTGGTTAGATGCATTCCACTCTAGCCAAACCTATAAAAATGATGACAATCGCTTAGGCACTTTAGATACCCCAACAAGAGCAAGTGGATATCGCCCAGAACTCGAATTCAATCGAACTCAATTCTCAGTTGGGCATGACGGAAACTATGATCTAGGGACATGGCGTAGCTATATCAGCCATAACACAACCGAAACACAAGGACGCACAATCCCGTCAGGCACTTTTCCCAACCAAGCACATTCTGGCAATGATCGAACGCTAAAGAATACAGACATTATTGCCGATACTCACTTTGTTGCTCCAATAGGAGCACATCTAGTAACGGCTGGACTTGAATACCGTGATGAAACGATTGCTGATGATATTGCGGGTATTGGAGCTGAATTTTCAGCCAAAGCATTTTCTGTTTATTTAGAAGATGCATGGACTATTACCGACAACCTTATCTTTACTTTAGGTGGTCGATATGAAGATCATGATGGTTTTGGCGGACATTTTAGCCCTCGCAGTTATTTAGTATGGAATGCTTCACCAGAACTAACATTAAAAGGTGGGATCAGCACTGGCTATAAAGCACCTTCAGCAAAAACCTTACATAACGGAATCACTAGCGTAAGTGGCCAAGGTGCCTCTTTTAGTATTGGCTCTCCAAATTTAAAGCCTGAAACAACGACGAATTATGAACTTAGCGCAAATTATGATATTGGTAATTTCGACTTAACCACAACGTTATTCTACACACAGTTCAAAGATAAATTTGCGTCTGGCCCCGCGCTAGCCAACTGTCATTATACGGATGCTAATGGAAATCAACCGAATCTCAATAAACCCAACTGTGTAAGTTACGGATCACACATCACAGGGATGCAAGAGTTCTCACAACAAATCAACACAGATGAAGCAAAGTCGCAGGGCGCTGAGGTTAGCTTAACTTACAATATCATTCCTGAATGGACATTAAAAACTGCATATACCTATATGGACTCAGAGATCACCAAAGGGACAAATAAAGGAAATCCTCTAGAGAACACACCTAAAAATGCATTTAGTGCGACATCAACATGGCATATTAATCCTCAACTAGACTTGTGGCTACAACATGAATATAAATCTAGCCGTGTTCGTAGTTCATCAACGCCAAATGCTGGCACCGATGCAGCAACAGAATATCGATTAACTGGTAACAAATTAAAAGGCTACAACTTATTTAACTTAGGTACTAGCTATCAAGTAACCAAAAATATTCGTATCAATGGTGCTATAAATAATTTACTTGATAAAGATTTTACTAGTCACCAATCGTACACGTCTATCGATGGTTCTGAAAAACAAGTCTATGACTACTTGGCATTTGGAGCAGCTATTTCAGGAACCTACATCCCGAGTAGAAATTACTGGTTATCTTTTTCGTATGATTTCTAAACTCAATAAAAAAATCAGCTCTCGCTCCTAATCTTCCCACCTGCAAATTGAATGTAAAACTCAACTTGCAGGTGGTTTTTATTGGCTAAAAGTTTCCAATCAACATAGATTTTATCACTTACACACTTATTTGAACCCCATTATAGAAATATACTACTTATTCAACCGCGTATAGACTCCACCCCTATATCATAGATATAAAATAATAATGTTAAATAAAAACAATAACCTATTTTCACCAATCATTATTATAAAAATATACAGCACAATGCATCGTTAATATCAATTTAAAAATATAAGCATAAATATCAAAACCTTAATAACACATACAGAAACGAGAACAAATAAAGACATTGATAACGATAATAATTATCATTAGACTTCGCACACATTGTTACATAGTTTAACAATTCATTCACTTTTACCGCATTATTTGTAAAAGTTTCACAAAGTTGCGAGTTCGGTCATTCACCACTTCAATTTCGGGGTTTCTCTCAATGGCAAAAATTAAAAGTCGTAAACACCTTGGTACTACACAGTTAGTTGCACTTGCTGCAAGCCTTCCTTTGACTGCACACGCAGCTACACCACAGGAAAATGTGACTAAACTTCCAACAATTGAAGTGAAAGCTGAAAACAGCTACAAAGCCGAAGCCATAAGTTCGCCAAAATACACCCAACCATTAGTTGATACGCCACAAACCATACAAGTCATCAAAAAAGAACTCTTACAAGAACAAGGTGCCTCTTCACTCATTGAAGCATTGCGTAATACCCCAGGAATCACGCTGCAAATGGGTGAAAATGGTAATACCAGCGCAGGTGACACATTCCAAATGCGTGGTTTCTCTACCCAAACTTCAACCTATGTTGATGGTGTCCGTGATCTTGGTGCGGTCAGCCGTGACGTATTTAACCTAGAACAAATCGAAGTGGTAAAAGGCCCATCAGGTGCTGAAGCGGGTCGTGGCTCTGCATCTGGTTATATCAATTTAGTCACTAAATTACCAAAAGCTGAAAATAGCAGTGAAGTTTCTGCACGTTATAACACGGCTGAAAATGCACGTTTGACTGCGGATATCAACCAAGCGATCAATGAAAGTGTAGCGATTCGCTTCAACGCTATGGGCCAAGACGGTGGCGTTGAAGGTCGTGATGTGGTTGAGAACAATGGTTGGGCTGTGGCTCCCTCTATTGTATTTGGTTTGAACACAGATACCCGTTTTTACTTATATTCACAACACATTCGTCAAAACAACATCCCTGACGGTGGTATTCCCACAATTGGAATGGATGGTTTCTATTATGGTTATTCATCTAACTATACAAATACTAAAAATAGAGCACTTGAAACTAAAATTCGCAATGATATTAACAATTCAGCAGACGCTCAAAAAATTAATAGTGCGTTACGCAAAGCGCCTGAAGTTAACCGTAGCAACTACTATGGCAACGCTAATGATTATGAAGATATTAGCTCAGACATGATATCAGCCAAAATTGAAAGTGACTTTGGTGAAAATATTAAATTTACCAACATATCTAGATTTGGTAAAACTCATATGAAACGAGCATTAACTGGAATTAATGCAATTAATGCTCCATCTGTTGATCTTACTGTAAACCCTGATAATACATATACCTATAATTTTAATTACGGTACATTTGATCTAAACAATAAAGATACTTGGACAATTGCACGTTCACATCAAGGTGTAGATCAAGAAAATAAAATCTTGGCTAATCTTTCAGTATTAAGCTTTAACTTTAAAACAGGTGCAGTCGAGCATGACCTCGTTGCGGGTTTAGAGTTTCTGCAAGAGCAGCAAATTTCTCGTACCTTAGCTACCCAAATACCAGGGCAAACGACTATAACCACGCCACCTGCAAATTTATACAATCCAAATCGTCATGATGTCATGCCAAAACTGGTTTACACAGGGGCTTATAGTGATGGCGAAACTCAAACAGCCGCTGCATATTTATTTGACACCATTAAATTATTGGATAACCGCTTACAGTTTAATGGTGGAGTTCGTGTAGATTACTATCATACAACTTATGATGCGCTCTCTATAGCGTCAACAGGCGTAGAAACACCAACTGATTTAAAAGCACATGACACATTAGTCAGTTGGAAACTGGGTAGCTTATTCAAGCCAACAGAAAATAGCAGTGTTTATGCATCTTATGCCAAATCACTCACGCCACCAGGAAGCGCAAACTTCAACCTATCTGATGCAACATCAGGAACTCAAGCCGCAAACAATCCTCGTGGTAAACCTCAAGAAACACATCACTACGAAATCGGTAGTAAATGGGATGTGTTGAAAAACACATTGGCGTTAACTGCAGCGGTATATCGCACTGAAAATGAAAATCAGTTTACGCAAGACCCGATTACGCTTGAGTCGCTGCAAGAAGGAAAAACCAAAGTTGAAGGTGTAGAACTGGGTGTCGTTGGTCAAATTACCGATGCGTGGAACATTTCTGCGGGCGTTGCTCACATGAAAACCAAGCAGAAAGATCAGCAAAGCGTAAGTACCAATACAACAACTGGCGTAACAACAGTTACAACCACTGATTCTGTACGTTGGTCTCCTGACTGGACCGCTTCTTTATGGACGACTTATGACATTGCAGGCTTTAAAGTTGGTCTAGGTGCACGTTATGTCGATGAGCAAAAGCGTGTGATTACAGACAATCCAGCCCCAGCAAACATGCCAAAAGTCCCATCTTATGTGGTATTCGATGCAATGGCAGGTTATAGCATTAACAAAAATGCCTCTGTAAACCTCAATGTTTATAACCTTGCTGACAAAGAATATATCAGTGCATTAAACAATGGTGGTAGCCGTTTTGCTTTAGGTCAACCTCGTTCAGCGGCATTAACCTTTAACTATAAGTTCTAAATGATTGAGTTGAATCTTCACATTGAATAGATGCTATCAGCCTGCCAGAAAAGGTATAATTTTTGGCAGGCTGTTTCGTATCGAAAGGTTTAAAAAATGATGTTGCATATCCCTGAATTATTAAACAAGCAACAAGTCACTGAACTTCGTCAGCAGATGAAACAGCCAGAGCTTTGGGTCAACGGTTCTCAAAGTGCAGGCGTACAAGCTCAACAGACCAAAAACAACTTACAAGTCGACATTCAAAGTGATTTATACCCATCGATTAGTCAGTATGTATTAACGGCATTACAACAAAATCTATTGCTTCGCTCTGCTGCGCTTCCTCAGCATATTTTAGTTCCCATGTTTAATTGCTATCAGCATCAAGGTAATTATGGCAATCATGTCGACAGCGCCATCCAATATTCATCTCAGACAGGCACTGCCATTCGTACCGATGTCTCGATTACCGTTTTTCTATCCGAACCTGATGAATATGAGGGTGGTGAGCTGATTGTAGAGGACACTTATGGCAGCCATGAAGTCAAACTGGATGCAGGTGATGCCATTTTATATCCGTCGACCAGCCTACACCGCGTTGAGCCAGTGACTCAGGGTAGTCGCATTGCCGCATTTACATGGATTCAAAGCATGGTCAGAGATGATTGGCAACGCAGCATGTTATTCAACTTGGATATGACCATCCTAAAACTCAGACAACAGCTCGGGGATGCTGAAGAGGTTGTGGCTTTAACCCATCATTATCATAATTTATTGAGACAATGGGGAACATTATAATGTCTCAAACACCACTTGCGCCTTTGACACAGATTCCGCCACAGCTCCAAACTATTGCAGATTACCAATTGCAGGCACAAAAGCATGTAGCAGAGTCCACTTGGCACTATTTACAAGGTGGGGCCATGCACGAACTGAGCGTGCAGCAAAATCAATGTCAATTCCAAGATATCCAACTGATCCCTCGTCATTTAAATGACTTCACACACGGTCACACCCAACTCAATCTATTCGGTATCAATTATCCACATCCGATTTTTTTAGCACCGATTGGACATCAAGCGCTGTTTTATCCTCAAGCAGAGCAAGCCACGGCACTTGCAGCCGAAGTGATGCAAAGCAATTTTGTACTCAGCACCTTAACCAACACTCACATGCAGGAACTTAACAAAGAGAATCCGTATAAATGGTTTCAATTGTATTGGCAAGGTGATCGAGAACACGCTTTAAACTTGATTGAAATGGCTAAGGTAAACAACTTTAAAGCCATTGTGATCACCATCGATGCGCCACATACCGGAATTCGAGATCGGGAACGTAAAATTGATTTTCAACTTCCAATAGACTTGCCCCACCCTCATCATCAAGCCCCACAACTGATTCAAACTTTAGCTGATCATCAGCATCCAATTTTTCAGGGACTGATGAAATACGCACCAACATGGGATGATATCGCATGGTTGGTCAAGCAGACTGATTTACCTGTGATACTGAAAGGCATCCTCCACCCTGCCGATGCGCAAAAAGCATTAGAGTATGGCGTCTCAGGGCTGATTGTGTCTAATCATGGTGGACGCGTATTAGATACCACCATCCCACCCTTGATTGCGCTTGAAAAGATTCGAGCTGTCGTGCCAACAGACTATCCAGTGTTATTGGATGGTGGGATTCGTCGAGGTTCGGATGTGTTTAAAGCGATTGCTTTAGGTGCATCTGCGGTTTTGATTGGTCGTCCTTATATCTATGGTTTAGCAACCGCGGGGGCTTTGGGCGTTGCGCATGTGATCAGGATTTTAAAAGAAGAATTCGAAATTAGCATGGCATTGATGGGAACAGCCACCATAAAAGACATTAACCAAGATTTTATTTATCGGAAATAGTAAAAATATCGGAAATTATTTTCATTATTCTGCTATTCAGTGCAAAAATAGGAAATTATTTTTGATTCATTCCAATTAAAATGCTTATACACCTTTGCAGTCGCTTGTATTTTCACCTAGACTGATTTTGATTAGATGATTAATATAGCTGCAAAACCAAATAACTGATTTGAATGGTAGATAATGAAAACAAATCACGGCGTTACCGATCCGTCATATACAAAACATCTCGCTGCTCTCCTGATGCTGCGCCTCGCGCGCGTATAAATTTTCTGCCTAGTCTTTTAGGCAATCGAAACATAAATCCTCTTTAAATTGATTCTGATAGACACCATATATATTTATAGTCGGTTGTATTTACGCTGAACATGCAACCTCGGCTATAACAAGGAGTTACCTAATGATGTTGGCTGACCCAAGCAAAAAATACCGCCGTATGTACCAACGAGTGGATTTACCAGATCGTCAATGGCCGAATAATGAAATCAACCAAGCACCGATTTGGATGAGTACCGACCTTCGTGACGGTAACCAAGCGATTTTTGAACCGATGAACATGGAACAAAAATTCAAAATGTTCAATATGTTGGTCAAAATTGGTTTCAAACATATTGAAATTGGTTTTCCATCTGCATCTCAAATTGACTTCGACTTTGCTCGTAAATTAATTGAAGAAAATTTGATTCCAGACGATGTCTATATCGAAGTTTTGGTTCAAGCACGTGATCATTTGATTGAACGTACCTTTGAAGCATTGGTCGGTGCAGAACGTGCGATTGTGCATATTTATAATTCAAACTCACCGACCTTCCGTCAAAAAGTATTGAATGTTGACGCAAACGGTGCAAAACAGCTTGCGATGAATGCGGCGAATAAAGTCAAAGAATATGCTGCACAATACCCTGCGACTGAATGGGTTTTCCAATACAGTCCAGAATGTTTCTCTGCAACTGAATTAGAAGTCGCGAAAGACGTCTGTGATGCAGTGACTGAAATCTGGGAAGCATCACCTAGCAACAAAGTGATTTTGAACTTACCAGCAACGGTTGAAGTTTCAACGCCAAATGTCTATGCCGATCAAATCGAATGGATGCATCGCAACTTGGCTCGTCGTGATGGCGTGATTATCTCAGTTCACTGTCACAATGACCGTGGTTGTGGTATTGCTGCGTCAGAATTAGCAATTATGGCAGGTGCTGACCGAGTCGAAGGCTGTGTCTTTGGCAACGGTGAACGTACAGGAAATGTTGACGTTGCAGCGATGGCATTGAATATGTATAGCCAAGGTGTTGCGCCAAACTTAGATTTTTCGAATATCAATGAAATCATTGCCACTGTTGAAGAATGTACTGGTTTACCTGTGCATCCACGCCATCCATATGCGGGTGATTTGGTCTTCACAGCTTTCTCTGGTTCACACCAAGATGCCATCAAAAAAGGCTTCGAATTCCAAAAAGACCAAGAAATGTGGGATATGCCTTACTTACCAATTGATCCGAAAGATTTAGGCCGTGACTACGATGCAGTGATTCGTGTCAACAGCCAATCAGGTAAAGGCGGTATTGCATACTTGTTAGAATCGAATTACAACGTGGCTTTACCGCGACGCGTACAAATCGAATTTAGCCAGATCGTGCAGCAATACACCGACGAAAATGAGACTGAAATCAGTGCACATCAGATTTGGCAATTATTCCAAGACACGTATGTGGATGTGAAAAACAGTCATTATCAAACTAAACATTATCAATTGTCTGATATCAATGGCAAACAAATCATTGAATTAGATATTGAAATCGAAGGCGAAGTTCAACGTCTCCGTGGTGAAGGTAATGGTCCAATCTCTGCCATGCTAGATGCCTTGCAATTACCAATCGATGTGGTGAACTACGAAGAACGTAGTATCAGTTCTGGTGCAAATGCGAAAGCACTTGCGTTGATCGAAATCCAAGTCAAAGGTACAGGCAAGAGTGCATTTGGTGCAGGCGTACACGACAATATTGTCACCGCATCTATCGAAGCCATTATTGCATGTACCAACCGTTTGATTGAGCAAGGTGTATTAACCACCGAACAAGTGGTTGCCGCTGCCATCTAAGGTGTTGATGATTCAACCTATTTAAATATCGAAAAAATGACTTTTGAAAGGGTACCTGAATTGGTATCCTTTTATTATTGATTAAGAAACTTTATACAAGGCGAATCATTCTCGTGTCTTTTCCATCGGATTCAGTGGGTTTAGTCACACCACAAAAAATTTCATTTGAAGCTCCATTAGAGCTTGAGTGCGGACGGATTTTGCCTCGTTTCGACCTGATGGTTGAAACCTATGGAACCCTCAACGCAGATCACTCCAATGCCATCTTAATCTGCCATGCATTGTCAGGACATCATCATGCTGCTGGATTTCATCATGAAAATGATAAAAAAGCGGGCTGGTGGGATGAATGTATTGGTCCTGGGAAAGCAATTGATACCAATCACTTCTTTGTGGTGTCTTTGAATAATATCGGTGGATGTAGTGGCTCAACAGGTCCCACCTCACCCAATCCTGAAAATGAAAACCGTCCCTATGGTCCAGACTTCCCGTTGGTGACGGTTCGTGACTGGGTCAAAACCCAAGCCATGTTGTCTGATCGTTTAGGCATTGAGGTTTGGTACGCCATTATTGGCGGTTCTCTCGGTGGCATGCAGGCCTTACAATGGTCACTGGATTATCCTGATCGCCTAAAAAAATGTGCGATCATCGCCAGTGCACCAAAGCTTTCTGCACAAAACATTGCCTTCAATGAGGTTGCACGCCAGTCTATTCTTTCCGATCCAGATTTCCATCATGGACGTTATTTGGAAAATGATAGTTATCCAAAACGCGGTTTGATTTTGGCGCGGATGGTCGGTCATATCACCTATCTATCTGAAGAAGCCATGAAACAAAAATTTGGTCGTGATCTAAAATCGGGCAAGTTTATGTACGGTTTTGACGTTGAGTTCCAAGTCGAAAGTTATTTGCGCTATCAAGGCGAACAATTCAGTCGCAATTTTGATGCAAATACTTACTTGATTATGACCAAGGCATTAGATTATTTTGATCCCTCTCGTGAATATGAGCATTCATTGACGAAAGCGATGCGTAAACCGAAATGCAAATTCTTGGTGATTTCATTTACCACGGATTGGCGTTTTAGTCCAAGCCGATCACAGGAAATCGTGGATGCCCTGATTGATAATCATCAACCTGTCAGTTATTTAGAGATAGATGCTGAACAAGGTCATGATTCCTTCTTGTTCCCGATTCCGCTGTATGTGAAAACATTACGCGCATTTTTAGGTGGAGAACAGCAGTTGCAATCGACCCATTTGGAGGCAAGCTAATGCGTATAGACCAACAACTTGCTGAAAAATGGATTACCCCGAATACTAGCGTGCTCGATTTGGGCTGTGGGGATGGTGAATTATTGGCTCATATGAGCAAACAACACAATATTCGCGCTTATGGCTTAGAAATTGATCAAGAAAAGATTGCAATTGCCATCAGTCGGGGGTTAAATATTATTCAACAGGACTTAAATTTAGGTTTAAGCCGTTTTGCTGACCAGTCTTTTGACTCTGTGGTCATGGCACAAGCTTTGCAAGCTGTAGATGCACCTGATGTATTACTTCGTGATATGGTGCGTGTCGGCAAACAGGCAATTATTACTTTTCCGAACTTTGCGTATTGGAAGACTCGTTCTTTTCTTGCGCTGAAAGGAAAAATGCCTGTTTCGGAAGCGTTGCCTTATATGTGGTATAACACCCCGAATATTCATTTATGTACTTTCCGAGACTTTGAAGCCTTATGTGCTGAGAATCGGATTAAAATTATTAATCGACTTGCCGTTAATGGTGACCAACAAGGTAGTGTGCTCAGCAAGCATATGCCGAACCTATTTGGTGAAGTCGCAATTTATCGAGTGAGCGCACTATGAAAAAGACATTTATCAGCACCTTTTTGTTTGGTCTGATCAGTATACAAGCGCACGCTGACTATGTTGCTCAACCACAATCGGTTGCAACACAAGCAGCGCGATACTCAGTCATGAGTATTGGTGAATTACAAAGCGCGGCGAAAGCTGGTCAGGCAGGAGCACAATTTTATCTCGCAACACGTTACCAATATGGTAAAGATGTTGCAAAAGATGAGAAACAAGCATTTGCTCTGTTTAAAGCAGCAGCCGATAAAGGCATCTCTGCAGCACAACTCAATGTAGGTCGTATGTACGCCGATGGCATGGGTACGAAGAAAGATGAAGTTTTAGCGCGTAAGTATTTTGAAAAAGCGGCAAGCAACGGGGATAACCGTGCTAGCTTTAATCTTGCCATGATGGAAGAACAAAAGAAAAACTATATGGGGGCTTATCAATGGTATGAGCTTTCAACGCGTGATGGCATGCTTGATACTAAAGTAATTAGCCTTTCTGAAGGTAAAAAAACAGCCTTGGCTGCAAACTTGACTCAAGAACAGATTCGCACTGCGCGTGATCGTGCTGATCGATGGATTCAAGCACAGTAATTATAATATTTTGCTGTACTAAAACCGACTGAATTATGAGGTCGGTTTTTTAATGCACCCAAAATTGTTCAAGATCACTTCAGTTTTCCCTTGATCATAACCGTACAATAAAAGTGAGCTAGGATAATGATTTTAGATCACTTCTCTAAACAGCAAACGTAAAAAAAGCACTATAAAGTGCTTTTTTTGAATGCTGGGTTACTTATTAAAGAGCAACGATATTCACAGCATTTGGGCCTTTTTGACCTTGAGCGATACTGAATGAAACTTGTTGGCCTTCAAACAAAGTTTTGAAACCTGAGTTTGCGATTTCGCTGAAATGAGCGAAAACATCTGGACCTGATTCTTGTTGAATAAAACCAAAACCTTTAGTTTCGTTAAACCACTTCACTGTACCAGTAACTGTTGTAGTAGACATAATATATCCTATTGAATTTTAACATTTTAGCCATGTTATTACGGCTAATGATAACTTTGAAAAATAATGAAGAATTGAGCTTGATATCTGTAAAAAACGAAGGATTATGACTAAAACTGCGATACTTAGAGAAGATTAACCAAAACAATAATTTTTCTAGTTAATTGAATGATACCTGAAAAAAATAAATATTCAAGTTTTTTTATATCTTATATGATCTAATTAAATAAAAGATAAAAAATAAAATAAATTACTCGTTTGTTTTCAATACACTTAGAGAATTTCGATTAAAAAACATTTTATTCGCGATATTATCAAAATCGTGTAAAACAAGATAATTTAACTACTCTCATGCTTCAAAAGTCACTAAAATCTTAGATATTCAATCCAGATACCTCAAAACCATCATGTCTAATCCCCATTGGCTACAACACGGCAGTCTCGTCCTTGCAAGCAACAACAAAGGCAAAGTTGCCGAATTTGAACATCTGTTTCAACAACTTAATTTACCGATCGAGATTATTCCTCAAGGCAAACTTGATATTGAAGATGCCATCGAAGATGGTTTGAGCTTCGTTGAAAATGCCATTATCAAAGCACGTCATGCAGCAAAAATTTCTGGCAAACCAGCTATCGCAGATGATTCAGGTCTATGTGTACCGATTTTAGGCGGCGCACCTGGGATTTATTCTGCGCGTTATGCAGGTGAACATGGCAACGATGCTGCCAACAATCAAAAACTGTTGGCTGATCTTAAACCTCTCCGCAACAATGACGAGACCATTGAAGCGATGTTTGTCTGCGTCTTGGCTTTAGTTACGCATGCCGAAGATCCGCTGCCGCAAATTTTTCAAGGGATTTGGAAGGGTGAGATTTTAGAAGCCACGCGTGGTGAAAATGGTTTTGGATATGATCCTTTATTCTGGTTAGCAGAACTTAATCTTTCCAGCGCAGAACTCAGCAAAACAGAGAAAAATAAAATCAGCCATCGTGGTCAGGCGATGCAACTTTTTAAAGCGAGCTTAAGCTAATATTGACCGAAGCCCAAAACATTTATTCGGGCTTCTTTCTTTTTTATATAAAAATCATTCCTCTGTTTACTGTCTTAAAATTGCAATATTAGTGTCACGCCTCTGTCATGCCAAACTGTTGAGATATAACCAAAGTTTTATAGGAATATGGTTATGGCTGGTTTATCGATTTGGCATGTACTTATTTTTGCAGTAGTGGTTATTTTACTGTTCGGTACATCAAAGCTTAAAAATTTAGGTAAAGATGTTGGTGGTGCTGTGAAAGATTTCAAAAAATCGATCAAAGAAGACGAAGAAACCACGACTGCTCTAAATGAACCTCGTACCATTGATGCTCAAGTCAAAAGTACTGAAAGCTCAATAAAAAGCTAAGCGAGCGCCATTATGCTGAATTTGGGAATGTCCGAACTGCTTGCGTTCGGCATTATTGCTTTACTGGTACTCGGCCCTGATAAGCTACCTGAAGCCGCTCGTTTTGTGGGGAAATGGTATGCCAAAATTAAGCGTCTGGTCAGTAACGTTCAAAATGATATCGATCGTGAATTACGCTTGTCTGAGCTACGCGAACAAATGCAAAAAGAAATGCAACGTATCGCTGAACTTGAGCAAAAAATGCAAGCTCAGATGACCTCATTGGAACAGCAAAAAGTCTCTTTAGAAGATGAACCTCAAACTGCGGTATCCAAAAACAATCGCACACCACTTCATTACCATTATTTATTACATCCAGTGGCATGCATTTATCTACCGAAGTTTGCACTATTACATATGGCATCTCCGACTCCACATTCACCATTTGATTTAACCTCTTCAACTCCTGAATTAAAGGTGGCGGTATGAGTTCACCATCCAGCTCTCCATTAACCCAAACCACTTTGGGAAATGATGATCAAGACGTTAAGCTTGAAGAAATGCCGATTACCAAGCATCTGATGATTTTGCGTCGACATTTATTTAAAATCGTTGCTGCAATATTGGTTTTGTTCTTCTGTTTACTGCCCTTTGCTAACCGTACCTATCAAATCCTTTCAGAGCCGTTACGAGCGCAGTTGCCTGTCAGTTCATCCATGATTGCAACGGATGTCACCGCGACATTTATGGCACCCTTTAAATTGAATTTCTTTGTCGCACTGATGCTGGTTATGCCCTTTATCATTTACCAAATTTGGTCCTATGCTAAACCTGCGCTATATGAAAAAGAAAAATCATTGGCACTGCCTTTATTGATTAGTAGCATTGCTTTGTTTTACATCGGTATTGCTTTTGCGTATTTCATCGCCTTGCCATCTATTTTGCATTTCTTTATCAGTGTTTCTCCTGAAACCGTAGCACCAATGACAGACATCAACAGTTATTTGGCTTTTTGTTTGAAGCTATTTATTGTTTTTGGCTTAACATTTGAAATTCCAGTGATTACCTTATTACTCATTTTAATCGGGGTAGTCAGCACGCAAAGTTTGATCGAGAAACGGCGCTTTATCATTGTAGGTTGCTTCTTTGTCTCCATGTTTGTCACGCCGCCTGATGCCATTTCAATGATTATGTTGGCAGTGCCGATGTGGTTACTTTTTGAATTGGGTTTGTTCTTTGGAAGAATCATCGAAAAAAGAAAAACAGCATAGCGATTCACTCTATCGCCATAAACAATTTTCCAAACAGGTCCTAGACCTGTTTTTTTGACCAAACTTTATATTATTATTTGATTTTTAATGTATTTGTCACATAAGTGTCAAGGCAACGTCACAATTTCAATCTAAGTTAAAGGCGGGAAATTTTTTTACTGAACATATAAACTTAGGATGATTCCATGACACAGCTGACGCCATATCATGAAGACCAAGAACTGGATAATAACACCTCTACAAATGTTCATTTTCGTGACATTTTAGAACAGCATATTAGCCGCCGTAGCCTCATCACCAAAACAGCAAGCGGTGCTGTCGCATTGACATTGGCATCAACATTGACAGGCTGTAATGATAACGATAATAAAAATACTGGTGGTGGCACAACAACACCTGTTGACCCACATAAAAAGCCTGAGAAGTTAAACTTCACTGCTGTGCCGAAGAATTTAGACGATATTGTGACTGTACCTGAAGGCTATGAAGCACATGTTTTATATGCTTTAGGCGATGCGATTAATCCAAACTACGCAGAATGGGATGACAATAATATTCCTTCTGGCCCAAGTTTTCAGTTCCGTTCAGGCGATCATCATGATGGCATGAGCTATTTTGGATTAAATACTGCCACTGGTCGTTATGATGAGCAACAATCAAACGATGGCTTATTGGTGCTCAACCATGAGTACATCAATCCAACTTTCTTACACCCTAAGGGTCCAACCAAAATAGATGGCCGCCGTCCTGAAGATGAAGTGATTCGTGAAGTAAATGCGCATGGCGTCTCAATCATTCATGTGAAAAAAGATGCGAAAACTCAAAAAGTTGAACTGGTAAAAAACTCTGTGTACAACCGTCGTATCACTGGTTCAACCTTGATGGAGTTCGCTGGTCCTGCGGCAGCAAATGCCCTGTTAGCAACTAAGTTTTCTCCAGCTGGCGTACAAACACGCGGTACGCATAACAATTGTGGTAATGGTTATACCCCTTGGGGAACCTACCTCACCACCGAAGAAAACTTTATTGGTTATTTTGCGCGTAGTGCAACCGATGATGTCGCACGCCGTCCAGAAGAAATCGTGGCGCTTCAACGTTATGGTTTGAAAGCAGGCTCTAGTACTCGTTATGGCTGGGAAACAGCGATTGGACAAGTCGACTCACAAGACCTCTATGACCGTTGGAATGCAGACGCAAAAGCCGAACAAGCGACCCAAGACTATCGTAACGCACCAAACACCTTTGGTTGGATGGTGGAAATTGATCCATTTGATAACCGCCAAGCACCTGTAAAACGTACTGCTCTTGGACGTTTTGCCCATGAAGACTGTCGTACCAGCCGTGTGATCGAAGGTGAAAATCTAGCGTTCTACATGGGCGATGACTCACGTGGCGAGTATATCTATAAGTTTGTATCCGATGCCAAGTGGGATCCAAAAGATATCAACGGCGGTTATCGTGCTGGCGATAAATATATGAACAGCGGTAAATTCTATGTTGCTAAATTCAATGCTGATGGTACAGGTCAATGGATTGAGCTCAGTTATGGTAAAAATGGCTTAAATGAAAGCAATACAGCCTACCCTTTTAAATCACAAGCAGATGTGGTGACCTTTGCACGATTGGCAGCGGACTCTGTAGGTGCAACCAAGATGGATCGTCCAGAATGGTGTGCGGTTAACCCTGTCAATGGTGAAGTGTATGTGACACTCACCAACAACTCGAATCGTGGTTCAAGCTATCCAACTGATGCAGCGAACCCTCGCAGTTATGAAGACTTATATAACAACGAAAAACTTCAGAAAGGCAACGTCAACGGTCATATTATCCGTTTCCGTGAAACAGATGATAAAACTACGGCTGAAAGCTTCAAGTGGGATATCTACTTATTTGGTGCGGAAGCAGCAATGGCATCAAACATTAACCTTTCTGGCCTAACCGATAGCAATGACTTCTCATCACCAGATGGCATGTGGTTTGACACTCGTGGTGTGCTTTGGATTCAAACGGATGATGGCGCTTATACCGATGTCACCAACTGTATGATGCTTGCGGCATTACCAGGTCAAGTCAGTGATGGTAGCAAAGCAACCACATCAAACGGAACTGAAACGATTATGGGAGCCAAGGTGAATGATGAAAATCTGCGCCGCTTCCTAGTCGGACCAAAAGAATGTGAGATCACAGGTGTGACCATGACGCCTGACTACAAAGCTATTTTCATCAACGTACAGCATCCAGGCGAAGACTCTAAGAGCTATGCAGCGCCAACAAGTCACTGGCCTGCAACTCAAACCAACCCAAATAACACAACTGCTCGCCCACGCTCAGCTACGGTGGTAATCACGCGTAAAGATGGTGGTGCGATCGCTGGCTAATCGCTGAGCTGATCCAACATGACAATGCCAATCTTCGGATTGGCATTGGCTATTTCAATAGCATAATCTGTTGACGCACAATATTTCCTTGCTGCTCTCCTTGTTGTGCTTTTTCCAACCACTGCCATTGTGTTGGTGTCATGCGTAAAAAATTTGAACAGCGTGTACCATAAATAGGACTTTGTATAAACGTTGAGGAAAGTAAGGCCTCCATCTCTTTGCTAATCCCTGTATCAGGTAACAACTCTGGAATAACTTTACGTTCATCTTCTAAAATATCCCAAATGGCATATTCTAAATCGGATTCTGAAATCTTTGGTTGCTGTAGCATCGGCAAAAATTCTTGGGTAAAGCGTTTGCGTAAATGCATGGTTTTCTTCCAATCTTCGGACATTAAACCATTGGAAACCACATACACGCCTTTGGCTAAAACTTGTGGTGCTTCTCCTCGATTACTCATATAAACAGCTTGTTGTTTATCCCCCACAAATAAATTAAAGCCCGCATATTCTTGTTGTCTTTGTTCTAGCATTTGAGCAAAACGAATCGGCGCTAAATCGCTTTCAAGGAAATCTTGAATCAAATGTCCTCTTGAGGTCTGATATTGCTGCTGTTCCCGTCCATTTCGAAAATTGGTCACGATCGCCCAACGGCCCGATGCCGTCACCCCCATCCATGTACCACCTGATTGCAGATCCTGCCCTGCCACGATCGAACTATTTTCCCATGCGTGCAAAGCAACACTGGGGCGATGATAAAACTCATCCCGATTTGAAATTAAACACAGTGGCAGTTCCTCCAGAACTTGCCATGCAAACGCGACAATACACATTGATCTTGTTCTCTTATCTTAAGGACTGTTGACTTTCACATTGAATGTACAACATTTTTAATATCATTCCGCTACAATTTGCTCAAAACTTAATTCCAAATTCTAAACTGAGGAACAGCGATGCTGACCTATCCAAATATTGATCCAGTTGCACTGAGCTTAGGACCAGTACAGGTGCACTGGTACGGACTCATGTACCTGTTGGCTTTTTTATGTGCTTGGGGGCTCGCCTCTTATCGCGCTAAGCAACGTGATGGCTGGACGGGAGATATGGTTTCAGATCTCGTCTTTTATGGTGCACTCGGCGTCGTGCTGGGTGGTCGCGTTGGCTATGTACTGTTTTATGAGTTTGCGAAGTTCTTAGAAAATCCACTGTGGTTATTCCAAGTGTGGACAGGTGGCATGAGCTTCCACGGCGGCTTTCTCGGCGTGGTAATTGCCATGTTATTTTGGTGTAAAAAATACCAAAAGACATGGTTTCAAACCTTGGACTTTATTGCGCCTTGTGTGCCGACAGGTTTGATGTTTGGTCGTATTGGTAATTTTATTGGTGGCGAACTGTATGGTCGTCAAGTTCAAGACCCGAGTTATCCATTTGGCATGATTTTCCCAACAGATCCATTAGGTTTGGTACGGCACCCCTCACAGCTTTACCAAGCGATTTGTGAAGGCTTAATTCTCTTTATTGTGTTGTGGTGGTTTAGCGCGAAACCTCGCCCACGTATGGCTGTTTCAGCAGTATTCTTGATGGGTTATGGTGTTGCACGTTTCTTTATGGAGTTTTTCCGCCAACCCGATGCAGATCAAGGCTTCATCTTATTTGGCTGGATGACCAAAGGTCAAATCCTGAGTTTCCCGATGATTATTATTGGACTCTGGATGATTTGGTATGCATACCGTAAAAATATCTATGATTGGCAACTGAAAAAATAAAAATCATGGGAGCAGATGCTCCCATTTTTTATGACTTTAAAATAGTTTTTTAACCACTTCACCCAAGCGTTTGCCTTGTGCCTCACATAAGATTTTTTCATCTTGACTCATGCCCTGATCATGGCGAGGTCCACTGACATGACTTGCGCCATAGGGAGTGCCGCCTGTTTTGGTATTTGACAATGCAGGGATAGAATTCGGCAGACCTAAAATCATCATGCCATGATGAAATAACGGCGGTAACATACTCAACAAAGTGCTCTCTTGCCCACCATGCATCGACCCCGAAGTCGTAAATACACAAGCAGGTTTATTATGCAAAGCCCCATTGAGCCATAGGCTAGTGGTTTGATCCCAAAAGTATTTCATCTCACTGGCCATATTGCCAAAACGCGTGGGTGAACCCAAAGCCAATCCTGAACAATGTGTGAGATCATCTAAGCTACAATAAAGATCACCCTCTTCTGGAATACTTGCTTCAGCTTGCGTCACAACCGTTGCTAGATTGGGTACTGTTCGAATACGCGCGGTCACACCTACAGATTCAATTCCATCGGCAATCAGATGTGCCATTTGCTTGGTTGAACCGTATTTACTGTAATAAAGAACAAGAATGTAAGGTTGCATCGGTTTCAAGGTTTTTGTTAACTTAAAGAAGATATTATACGATTAATGCCAATTTATTCGCTGTTTTGTGTATTGATCAATCCAAAAATCTTCCCGAAGCCCTCTTTCAAAAGAGGAAGATTTGAAAAATAACTAGGATAGAACCCATGATCTTAAACCGTTATCTAAAAAAACTGAATTTTTTAGAAAAAACATGGTTTCAATTTATTGTCTTTGTATTACGTCGTTTTGAGGCTGATCGTTGTCGAGAACAAGCAGGATCTTTGACCTATACCACGCTCTTTGCGGTCGTCCCAATGCTTACCGTATTTTTGGTAATTATTTCTTCGATTAAAGCTTTAGAGCCTGCTAGGCAGCAGCTACAACAACTGATTTATAGTAACTTTTTGCCAAAAAGTACCATTGCCTTTGATAAGGCCTTGAGTGCTTTTACTGATAAATCAAGTAATCTCACCGTCATCGGTATCTTGTTTTTATTTGTTACCACAGTACTGATGCTATCCTCGATTGAAAATGTGTTTAATCGCATTTGGCGGGTGAAAGAGACACGTTCTGGTCTAGTCGGTTTCATGCGCTATTGGACCATTATTTCTCTAGGTCCAATCCTTTTAGGCAGTGCATTTGTACTTTCTTCAGCTGTCGCATCCATGAATATCCTCAGCAATAATTTTGCAGGCTATCAACTTGATGGTGCTTTTCTATTATGGCTAATTTCGTTTTTATTAACGGTCTTCGGTTTCTTTATTTTATATTGGACCATACCGAACCGAAATGTGCCGATTGTCTCCGCGATCATCGCAGCATGTTTTAGTGCGACTGTGTTTGAAATCTTAAAGCGTTTATTTGGCTGGATCATGAGTAATTTCACCAGCTATGAAATTGTGTATGGTGCTTTCGCGGCGATCCCCATTTTTCTACTTTGGATTTTTCTGTCTTGGAACATCATCTTATTAGGCGTAGAAATCAGTTATGCACTGACCGCGTTCCATTCGGGCAAAGAACAAAAACGTCATCCAATCATGATGTTATTGGATATCTTAGAGTTGTTCTATAAGAAACAGCAAATTGGTAACAGTGTGAGCGAGCATGAGCTACTCGATATTGTAGGCCGTGGTGAGCTCGGGCGTTTACCCTCATATATCCTGCAATTAGAAGCACAAAATCTGATTAAACGAACCGATAAAGATGAATATGTATTGGTCCGTAATTTAGCACAGGTTGATTTTTGGAGTTTCTTTACTGCTCTCCCTTATCCACTCCCTTTAAGAGATGATGTGTCCAATGTGCATCAGGATGATGAGTGGATGGAAAAAATCGGGCCAGCGCTCATTGAAAGCAATGATTATTTAGCTGCCAAGTTATCGATTCCCCTTTCAACTATTTTTGAACAAAAGTAACAAGAAGACCTCTACATGAGGTCTTTTTTATTTCCTCAACCATCCTTGCAAGCTCACCACCATAATTCCAATCAAAACTAGAATTGAACCAAGCACGAAATTAGGTTCAATTCGCTCACCTAACAACCACATGCCAAACACAATACCAAACAGCGGCGTTAAAAAAGAGAATACCCCTAAGCGAGATGCTAAATAATTTCTAAGTAACCAAAACCAGGCTAAAAAGCTCGCAAAAGACACCACCAACGTATGGAATGCCAAGCTGCCGATCACTAAGGGAGTAAAGTGAATGCTTGCTTGTCCTAAAAACACAGCCAACCCAAACAGTAAAATAAAACTACCGGCCAATTGATAGAAAAGCGTCTGTGTCACAGCAGCTTGCGCCAAAGAAGATAAGCGTACGGTGATCGTAGTTGCTGCCCAAGCGATACCCGCTGCCAATGCCAACAAATCACCCCAAAGCATTTGTTGCTCGATCAGCGAAGCGGTTCCTTGTTGCCCTCGGATAAACGTCACAACGATTCCAACAAATGCCAGAGTAATGCCACTCCATTGCAACAGGCTTAAACGCTCAGAGGGTAGTTTCCAATGTAAACCCAAAGCCACAAAAATCGGTGCGGTATACAGCAAAACCACAGCATGTGAAGCCGAAGTCCATTGCAATGCCTGCGCCAATAAAAAGAATTCTAAAGAAAATAAAAACGCGACCAAAGCACCTGCTTTAAGATTTTGTCGATTGAGTAGCTCAGCCGTTTTATCCAGACACAATAAAGGCAATAGTAGGATTGCGGCTAAACCAGAACGTAAAGCAATTTGCATTAAGGGAGAAATATCAGGCGCAGCCATTTTTAAGATGACTTGTTGTAGCCCCCAAATCATACAGAGACCGATCATAAGACCTGATGCTCGTGCATCTAATGTTTTACGCTCATCCATTGCCAGCTCTCAATTTTATAATTAGAACGTCAATATAAAGCTGTCGTATTTTGATGATATAGTGAAATTCAGACAATGCATGCATGTTTTCAGGCAATTCTCATATTATGAAAAAA
This sequence comes from Acinetobacter sp. 3657, assembly GCF_031456775.1. Classification (NCBI taxonomy): domain Bacteria; kingdom Pseudomonadati; phylum Pseudomonadota; class Gammaproteobacteria; order Moraxellales; family Moraxellaceae; genus Acinetobacter; species Acinetobacter sp. 3657. The sequence goes on from NZ_JAVDVH010000011.1 coordinate 54,167, forward strand.
TCAGCACAACGCATCCAAGATTTTCATGAACTTCCTGCATACGATGATATTCCTGCATCATTGTGGTTACGTATTCGTGATGCACCTGCTGAAACGTTTTATCCAAAACATGCGCACGCATGGGGCGAGTTTATTTATACTTTTGATGGGGTACTTGAGGTCAGTATTGATCAGATTCACTATCTTACTCCTCCTCCGTACGGCATTTGGCTGCCTCCTCATTTACAACATAGTGGTATCAATCGTAATGAAGTGACGCACTGTACCTTATATATACATGAAAGCCTGTGCCAAAACATGCCGCAACAAGCTGGCATTTTACTGACAGCACCGCTGGTTCCTGCATTGTTGGAACATATTCGTAAACATCCATTTTCAGAACAAGATCCAGAATATTTAAGGCTGCTGCAAGTATTATTGGATTCACTCACACATGCTGAACTGGTCGGAAGTTATTTACCCACCACACAACATCCTTCCCTATCAAAAATATTAAGTCACTTACACCAATATCCAGCCGATAACAGTACGCTGCAACAACTTGCGAAAATGATTAACATGACCGAACGAACCCTAGCACGTTATAGCCAAAAGGAGCTTGGCATGTCGCTGCACGAATGGCGGCAACGCCTCAAAGTTATGAAAGCAATGTCAATGCTCAATCAAGGTAAAACCATTGAAAACATCGCATTGGATTTAGGCTATGCCAGTTCATCCGCTTTTATATATATGTTTAAACGCTGGATGCACTTTACCCCAGACCAGTTCCGCAAGTTATATCAAGGTCGCTAATTAAGGCAAATCAAAACGCTTTAAATTATCTTGCTCATATGGCGAATCTTCGGCGGGATAACGTAGTTTGATATGTCCTTGTTGTTTTGCCAGTGACCAAACAATGCTTTCGCCAGCAGGTAAAACCATTGAAGTTCGCTTATATAGCGGATCGGTATAAGCTTTTTCACTGTCAATCAACTGCCAACCGCGTTGTTTAAATGCAGTGATCACATCATCCAAAAAAGCAGCATTAATTGCATTTACATGTAATAACAGCACATGCTTTGGCGAATAACCAATTGTATCCGTTGCCAACTGATCATAATAATCAGCTCGATCTAGCAAATGATGAATGTATGCTTGCTTTAGTTTCTCAAGTTGCACAGTCTGATTATTTTTTTGATATGACAGATATTTCTGGTTATAAAACCAGTCACTGGCATCAATACTTACAGCACCCGACTGATAGCCATGTTGTTTAAGATATTCAACAACCGTATCTCTTTTCTCTCGCGTATCACCTTCTTTCAGAAAAGGATAACGATATCTTGCAACCCAACCCTGTAACGGTTGAAATACACGCTCTGCTCGTCGAATCCCATCAATGTATTGTTGGCTGCTGGTACTGTCTTTATTTAAACTAAGGTGAAGTTCACTATGGTTAGCAATTTGATGACCTTGTTTCCCCCATTCAGCAACCAACTGTAACCCTGCATAATCACCGATCTTAATCACACTTGGATAAATAATACTTTTCAGTTGATGTTGATGGAGTTGTTCTAAAATACGCTGATTAATGGGTGTTGCCTGAACATTTAAATCAGGATTTACACCGTCATCAAAACTTAAAGCAAGCTGCTTGGCATGACCGAGGCTTGTGATCAAAAACAATGTCAGACATAGCCATATTTTCATTCTATTCTTCTCATTTTCTAGCAATAAAAAAGGCGCTGATATCTGAATATCAGCGCCATATCATTGACGCTTATGCTTTAACAAATGTATCCCAGTCATATTCACCCGTTTGGGTAATCAATTTCATCGTCAGTTGATCATTTGGATGAAGTGCACCAACACCTGCTGGTGTCCCTGTCATAATCACATCCCCCGCTTCCAAGCTAAAAGACTGATTGATTTCAACCAATAACGCCCCGATATCGAACAACATATCTCGGCTAAAGCCATGCTGACGTTCTTCACCATTAATCATCAAAATAAGCTCTAATTCTTGTAGATCACCAATTTCGTCAGTTTCGACCCAATCTGCAAGAATACACGCACCGTCAAAAGCCTTAGCACGCTCCCACGGTTCTCCTTTGCTCTTTAAATCACTTTGCAAATCACGCAATGTTAAATCTAATCCCAGCGTAATCGCACCAACTGCCTCTAAAGCTTTTGCCTTATCTGTTTCTTGAGATATTGGATGAGCAATGTGCAAACAGATTTCACATTCAAAATGACACTCGCCCAATGCCTGATTCCAACTTACGCCATGCGCTAGTGAACCCAAGCTACTTGGTGGCTTCATAAATAAAATCGGACGATTTGGGATCGCATTACCCAATTCTTTCGCATGCTCGGCATAGTTTCGACCAACACAGACAATTTTTGAAGGACGTGTATTCATGGAAGCTCCTTGTTCTTTTAAACCGTTATTTATTTTTTAAAGCTATTTTCAAATTTACTTTGATCAGCAGGACTGGAAAAAGCACGTTTAGGTATAATCACCACTGTTTTCGTTTTTAGTTCTAACATATAAGTCAGCTTACCAGTGATGAAAGACTGTACTTCATTATAAGCCGCCGTTTGCTTTTTCCCCGCGGCATAAAGTTCAAAGTGGTCTTGGTATAAGTCAATGCCTTGTTCACTTTTGCCAAATTGGTAACGCACAAATTGACGCTTGAATAACAAAGGCAATAACCAAAATCGCATGATCGCTTGCATGATCAAAAAGAAAACACCAAGTGCCACATAGTAGCGCCCCACGCCAGTAAAACCTAAATAAATCCCCCAAAGGATAATTCCGATACTAATTGCGGGTGTTAGAAAACGAGTGATCGGTTTTTTGCCAAACGTAATCAAAGCAAAACCATCTTGAGATTCTTCTAGATTTAGATAATAGCGCGCAGAGAGTGTTGGACGTTGTTCAGACATTATCGATTTCTAACATTTAAAAACTTGCCCCTATTAGAGCATAAACGCTTTTAAGAGAAAGTGATTTAATCGAGATTTTATACAAAAATTACGTGTTATCATGCCCTTCATTATTCATTTTAATATAAATTCAATAAATTAATGAGGCTGTAATGCTATTACCTAAATTGAAAATATGTTTTTTATTCGTTAGTGTTTTGGTGTTATTGGCAGCATGTAGCCAACAACAATTGATCAACAAAATTGTCCCAGAACAAGATCAACAATTTGCAAAACAAGTATTTGAACAACTCCAACAAGGAGATTATGCCACCTTAGAGGCACATTTAGATTCTGAATTACAAACTGCGGATATACACTCGACCTTTATACAAATGACAGCACAATTTCCAAAAGTGCCGATTCAACAAGTCAATATTATTGGAGCACACAAACTCGAACTACCAAATCAAACTCAATATCATTTGACCTTTGAATACGAATATCCACAACAACAATGGTTACTAAACGATCTGATTTTTAAGAAAAAAAATGATCAAATCACCATTATGGGACTTCATGTCACCCCAATTGATGCAGCAACTCGTCATTTAAATGATTTCACCTTTGCTGGAAAAGGTATTTTAAATTATGTCTTTTTTACACTCGCAATCATCATTCCGATTTTTGTAATTTATGTCCTGATTTTATGTATTCGTACACCAATGGAAAAACGTAAATGGCTATGGCTAATTTTTATTTCATTGGGTTTTACCCGAATCTTATTTAATTGGACAAATGGACAATTTGTGTTTCAACCTTTTAGCTTTCAACTTCTTGGTGCAGGGTTTGAACAAACCAATACCTACAGTCCTCTTATTTTACAAATTGCGCTGCCCATTGGAGCTATAATCTTTCTCTATCGCCGCCGAGCATTGGCTGTTTCACAACCTAAAAAACAAGATATTTAACTTTGATTGAGTAGTCGTCATACAGAACTACTACTCTTTATTTACAGAGATTACCGCTATAATCTCAAGAGGATACATTTTACGATACTCAGCACCCCAAAAAAATTATGAACCAACATCAAAGGAATGTGATGTCTCGTTTTATTGCTTTTTTTACAATTTTTTTATGTTGTTCAGCACAGCATAGTTTTGCACAGCTCATTACATGGACGGATAATATCCCTAGTGCTTTGCAGCCCTTTCAAAATAAACCACAAATTTTGGCAGGCTATACGCAAAACCATATCTTTATCTATGGACATCCAGCTATAAAAACGGCTGTTCCAACCTTAAAAAGCAATCCACAACCCACAGCAAACTTTACTTCGGCTGCGATTATTGTTCCCGTGAACGCACAGCAAGTCGCTAAAACACTGACTGACTTTAATCAATATGTCGGTCTGTTCCCGACCCTCAAATCTGCAAAAAAATTAGCGCAATCAGGCAATACCACCCAAATGAAATATCGCGTGTCGATACCCACACCGATTCCTGTACTGAACTTTAATGAAGATGTCACCATGCAACATCAGCTTGCAGCCAACAGTATTTCAACGTTGGTAATTGATGCGCCCATTCCCTATGGGGTCGGTAAATTTGAATGGTTTGCATTGGATGAAAACAGAACCTTAATCACCCTGACGCAATGGAGTGATTTAAATCAACCACAAGGTTTTTTATTTAAAAAAATTCTGAATGCAATACCAGAAGTAAAACTTGGTATTCCGAGCAGTGGCAGTGCCTTTATTTTAGAGGCATTGAGAAATCGTTTTATTGGATCAAATAGCACGCCACTTGCTGCGGGTCAAATCCCAAGCCCTCAGCTCACAACTAGCCAATTGGCAAAAGTTGCTCAACTAAGTCAAGCCGCGCAGCAGCCTGTTAGCTTTCTACACGCACCGACGACGTTGCCTTATACACATGGGCGGGAGTCCATGAGATTTACCACGACCTATCAATTTTATAAACAGCCCCCTCAACAGCTACAAAAATGGCTTGTTCCAAGTGCTTATCAAGCGTTATTTCCACGTCAGATCAAAAAAGTCAGCACCACACCCCTCCAAAACCAAAGTCAGGAGGCGGATATTCACGTTAATGTCGGTCTGGGGGTTATTAGTATTCCATTTTCATTTAAATTGCATTTTAACTATCCACAAAGCACTGAAAATAATTTTCATGCCAATGGTGGAGATTTACGCTATATCAAAGGGCAAATGATCTTAAATGAAAACGATCAAGGATCTTTATTGAAAATGACCACAGCCATGAAAATCGACGAAAAAGCACCTTTTTTATTGAGAGCAATGCGCAGTCTCCCCTACCATGACACGTTGCCAGCAATTGGGGGCAATGCTGTGTTCGTACAGAAGATAAAAACTAAGATGTAGGATCTATTCACATAAAAAATAGGCACAAAAAAACCGCGATTAAGCGGTTTTTTCTATTGATCAAATTGGTGCGCTCAGAGAGATTCGAACTCCCGACCCCTTAGTTCGTAGCCAAGTGCTCTATCCAGCTGAGCTATGAGCGCATATTTGATGTTGGGCATTATACGCATTTTTCCCCAATTGATAAGTGCTTTTTCACGACTTCACTATCGTTTGGCTATAGATTCAGCAGCTACTGTGTTTTAAAAAGTGTTTTCTTGTTTATAACACTGGTCTTTCTATGTTGAATTTATGTAAATCCTTTGTATGTCATTCATATCTTTGTCATCGGGGCATACTTTTGGCGCTAAGCACTAGATCAGATTTTTTTCATTAAAATTCAGTATCGTATTAAAATTAATGAAGCCGACTTCAGTTCTATGAATTATGCAATTTTTATGAATAATCTGATTTAACTTATACGATATATGTAGAAATTCTAATAAATATTTGATCATCAAAAAGTAGATGGCTGATTTATATGATATTTACGATTTGTACGAATGTGATATATCAAGCAATATTGACACAATAATAACAACCAATAAATACTATTGCATAAGTTATGAGACAGGAGTCACATAATTATTAAGGTAAATAAAACAAAACTCCAATAATTATAGGTATATCGACATGTTATTTAAAAATATTTTATCACCCATTACAAGCATACTATCTCTTGGGAGTAGCAATAGCCAAGGAACGTCATCTTCTGTCAATACAGTATCGACAATAAAACAAGTTCATGTCGAAGAGAGTACAACCACAAATAATAGTAACAGTGGTACTCAAGTTGATGATGGCATATTCAATGGAATTGCAGCGGGTAATGGCGATCAGAACTACGGTGTTGGTGTGGGTAACGGTGATAGCCTAAACTTCACTTATCCATTCACAACGGCTTTTCATTCACTCGGAAATTCTTATTCTTGGCTTGGCGAAGCCTCACCAGTCACTTCCGTCAATACTTCAACCACCTCATCGTCAGTCCACGTTCAGGACAACGACACCACAGACAACAGTAATTTAGGCATCGCTGCTGGCAATGGCAGTAACGGTGGTTTCTTAAATGGTATCGGTTCAGGCAATGGCGAACATAACTACGGAATCGGCAATGGCAATGGTGATGACGTTAATGTCACCACGCCTGTCACCGTGCCATTTGAAGCATTAGGTAACTCGTTCGCTGCGATTGGTGGTGGAGATGTCAACTCTATCAACACCACGCCGACCAGCTCGACGACCGTGATCGAAGACAATGACACCACCAATAACAGTAATAGTGGTGTTGGTGCTACGGGTAACGGTAATGGTGGTGGTCTACTCAATGGCGTTGCTGCGGGTAATGGCGAACATAACTATGGTATCGGCAATGGTAACGGTGATGATGTGAATGTCACTGTGCCTTGGACAACCCCAGTACAAGCGGTAGGCAACTCAATTGCAGGCATTGGCGGCGGAGACGTCAACTCTATCAATACTGCACCAACCACCTCATCCACACATATTCAAGACAATGACACCACCAACAACAATAACAATGGGACTGGCACGGCGGGTAATGGTAATGGCGGCGGCTGGTTAAATGGTATTGGTGCGGGTAACGGCGAACAAAACTACGGCATCGGTAATGGCAACGGCGATGATGCCGATATCACCATGCCAGTCACAGCACCATTTCAAGCACTCGGCAATTCAGTCGCAGGCATTGGTGGTGGCGACGTAAACTCAGTGAATACTGCACCAACCACAACATCAAATGTGATTGAAGACAACGATACCACCAATAACAGTAACAATGGCGTCGGTGCTGCCGGTAATGGCAATGCAGGCGGATTACTCAATGGTGTTTCTGCTGGAAATGGCGAACACAACTATGGGATCGGCAATGGTAACGGTGATGATGCCAGTGTCGTTGCACCATGGACGACTCCTGTCCAAGTGTTAGGTAACTCATTCGCAGGAATCGGTGGTGGTGAAGTAAACTCCGTCAACACAGCACCAACCACAACCTCAAATGTCGTCCAAGACAATGACACCACCAATAACAGCAACAACGGTACAGGTGCAGACGGTAGTACTGGCAATGGCATCGGCGGCTGGGGCAATGGTCCAGCATCAGGCAATGGCGAACAAAACTACGGCATTGGTAACGGAAATGGCGACGATGTCGGCATCACCGCCCCAGTGACCTCACCATTTAATGTCCTCGGTAACTCATTTGGCGGTACAAGTGGTGGCGGTGTTTCATCCACCAATACAGCACCAACAAACACACTCAATCACGTCCAAGACAATGACAGCACCAACAACAGTAACAATGGCACAGGCGTTGATGGCGTAACTGGCAATGGTATCGGTGGACTATTGAATGGTGTAAGTGCGGGTAATGGTGACAAAAACTATGGTATTGGTAACGGCAACGGTACTGATGCAGATTGGACATCTCCAATCGTCACTCCAGTCAACGTGATGGGTAACAATGCTTCATGGTTTGGCAGTTCAGATCCAGATCAACCCACCAACACCTCAGTCAATAACGCATCAACCAACACCACCAATATTGTTGAAGACAATGACAGTATCAACAATAGTAATAGCGGTACAGGTACTTCGGGCAACGGCATTGGTGGCTGGGGCAATGGACCAGCATCGGGCAACGGCGAACAAAACTACGGTATCGGCAACGGCAACGGCGATGATGTTGGTATCGTGATGCCAATCACCACACCATTAAATGGTTTAGGTAACGATTTCTCATTCTTTGGCAACTCCCATAACGCATCGACCAATGATGCCTCTACAACCACCTCTAACTATGTGTTTGATAACGACAGCACCGACAACAGCAATAGTGGTACGGGTGTTGATGGTGGTGCGGGCAATGGTATTGGTGGTGGCTTACTGAATGGTGTCAGTGCTGGTAATGGTGAACACAACTATGGTATCGGCAATGGAAATGGCGATGATGCCAGTGTCGTTGCACCGATCACCATGCCAATCAATGGCTTAGGAAACTCCTTTGCAGTCTTTGGAGACTCGACCAACAACTCAGTCAATAATGGCTCAACCACCACAGTCAATTACATCGAAGACAACGACAGTATTGACAATAGCAATAGTGGTACAGGCGTAGGCGGTGCTTCAGGCAATGGTATCGGTGGCTTACTCAATGGCGTAGGTTCAGGCAATGGTGAACAAAACTACGGTATCGGCAATGGAAATGGCGATGATGCCGCTGTGGTTATGCCAATTACCTCGCCTGTCAATGCACTCGGCAACTCTTTCTCTGTGTTCGGAAACTCGACCTCTAACTCTGTCAATGACTCATCCACAACGGCTATCAATCATTTTGAAGACAATGACAGCACCAATAATAGCAATAGCGGTACTGGCCTCGTTGGTGATGGCAGTGCAGGTAATGGTATAGGTGGTTGGGGCAATGGTGTCGCAGCAGGTAATGGCGACCATAACTATGGTATCGGTAATGGTATTGGCAATGATGCTGCTGTGGTCGCACCAATCACCACCCCGATCAGTGCGAATGGTAATGCCTTCTCGATCTTTGGTGATGCAACATCTAACTCAGTCAATGACTCATCAACCACAACCAGTAACTATTTCCAAGACAACGACAGCATTGACAATAGCAACAGTGGCGGCGGTGTCGGTGGTTCATCTGGCAATGGTATTGGTGGTCTATTAAATGGTATCGGCGCAGGTAATGGCGAACATAATTATGGCATCGGCAATGGTATCGCCGATGATGCCGCTGTGGTTATGCCAATTACGACACCAGTCAGTGCCAATGGTAATGCCTTCTCGATCTTTGGCAACGCCACCTCTAATTCAACCAATGACTCATCAACCACAACCAGTAACTACTTCCAAGATAACGACACCACCAATAACAGCAATAGCGGTGGTGATGGATCAGGCAACGGTACAGGTGGTGGTATAGGTAATGGTATAGCTGCTGGCAACGGTGAGCATAACTACGGTATCGGCAATGGTATTGCTGATGATGCAAGCATTGTCGCACCAATAACAGTGCCAATTAGTGCCAACGGGAATGCCTTCTCCATCTTTGGCAATGCGACCTCAAACTCAACCAATAATTCATCGACCACAACCAACAACTACGTTCAAGACAACGACACAACCGACAACAGTAATGGCGGCGGCAATGGAACAGGTGGTGGCTCAGGTGGCGGTTTCCTAGGTCTAGGTGGCATGCTCAATGGTATTGGTTCAGGCAATGGCGAACATAACTACGGTATTGGCAATGGGAATGGCGACGATGCCAGTATTGTCATGCCAGTTGCAGTTCCAATTAACTTCTCAGGTAATGCAATATCTGTTTTTGGCACTGCCACATCGAACTCAACCAATAACTCATCAACCACAACCAAAAACCACGTCGAAGATAACGATTCAACCAACAACAGCAATGGTGCTGGCAATGGCTTCGGCACAGGTGCAGGTCTATTAGGTGGTCTGCTCAATGGTATTGGTGCAGGTAACGGTGAACATAATTACGGTATCGGTAATGGTAACGGTGATGATGCGAGCGTCGTTGCACCTATCACGATTCCGATTAACTTCTCAGGTAATGCAATCTCTGTATTAGATCTCAATAGCCTCAGTGAAGGCGACGTGCTCAGCCCTGTCACCAATGTCGTTGGTATTATTGCAGGTGATGGTAATGGTGGTACTGGTATTGTTGGCACAATTACTGGCATAGCTGGTGGTATTATCGGTGATCCTAATGCAGGTGGTGGTTTACTAAACCCAATCACCAATGTAGTCGGCGGCATCACTGGAATCATCGGTGGCGGTGACGGCGGTCCTCTGGGTGCAATCACTGGCATCATTGGTGGTATTACGGGTGGTGACGGTAGCCCTCTTGATCTAATCACAGGTGTCATCGGTGGTATTGGCGGCGGTGATGGCGGTCCTCTGGGTGCAATCACTGGCATCATTGGCGGTATTACGGGTGGCGACGGCAGCCCTCTTGATCTAATTACAGGTGTCATCGGTGGTATCACTGATGGCGACGGCAGCCCTCTTGATCTAATCACAGGCATCATCGGTGGTATTGGCGGCGGTGATGGTGGTCCTCTGGGTGCAATCACAGGCATCATCGGTGGTATTACTGGTGGTGACGGCAGCCCTCTTGATCTAATCACAGGTGTCATCGGTGGCGGTGATGGCGGTCCTCTTGGTCCAATCACTGGCATCATCGGCGGTATTACTGGTGGTGACGGTAGCCCTCTTGATCTAATCACAGGCATCATCGGTGGTATTGGCGGCGGTGACGGTGGTCCTCTTGGTGCAATCACAGGCATCATCGGTGGTATTACTGGCGGTGACGGCAGCCCTCTTGATCTGATCACAGGTGTCATCGGTGGTATTGGCGGTGGTGACGGCGGTCCATTAGGTCCAATCACAGGCATTATCGGTGGTATTACGGGTGGCGACGGTGGCAGCCCGCTCGATATCTTAACGGGTATTATTGGTGGCATTGCTGGTGGTGATCTTGGCAATAACCCTGTAACAGGTGTCATCCAAACGGGTATTGATATTCTTCAAGGCGTTGAAAGCCTCAAAACTGAAATCATCAATACAGGCATTAATACTGTCGCTGACACAATCATCGGCGTATTCCCTCAAGCAGAACATCCTGTCGGTGACCTCGCAAATCTTGGCACACTCACTTTTGAAACTTCTCGTGATACCGTCAACGGTACACTTGAAGCAATCTCTGATTTAGCTGGCGCTGATTTTGGTGGCGCGATGGGTAATGCTACTGGCGTAATCGGTACACTCATCAATAATGGTTCAACTGCTGCGGATATTATCCAACATGTTGTCGGTGAAGATCTGCTTGGTGGTGGCATCATCGGTGGTATTGGCGGTGGTGATGGCGGTCCGTTAGGTGCAATCACTGGCATCATAGGCGGTATTGGTGGCGGTGATGGCGGTCCTCTTGGTTCAATTACTGGCATTATTGGTGGTATCGGCGGCGGTATTGACGGCGGTCCATTAACGCCAATCACGAATATCCTCAGTGGCGATATCGTTGGAAACTTAAGTGATTTACTTTCAGTTAGTGTGGGTGACTGTGGTTGTAGCAGTAGTAATGGTGTAGATAGCATCTTGAATTCTGTTCTAGGCGCAACAACGTCTTCTCAAGGCTTCTCTCTTAGCAGTTCAGGTACAAACCTTACTGACCATCTTTCAGTTTCAAACATCAATCTCACTGAACAACTATTTGAAAGTACCAACCTTTTCTAATCCTGTTTAAATATAAAAAAACCGCTGATATTTCAGCGGTTTTTTTATATCAGACTGCTTTTATCAATCCCTTTTTCGCCCAATGGGAAAAGTACAAAGACATTAAATAATGATAAAAGAACGCTATGCATCCATTCAAAACGAAACAGTCTGATTTCATCAAAAATATATTTGAAAAAACGCAACCGATTGATAAGTTTTTTTAACATAAGAATAAAAAATCGTGATGAGAATTTACACACCCTCTTATAAAAAAATAGAATTAACCTATAAATAATTGATATATATTAATATTAAATAAGTAATAAATAACTGAAATATTTACTTTCAAACAAGCAACAAATTTCATAATTTTTTGATTCATTGAGCGGTAATCTCGGTAAATATTGCCCTTTATCATATCTTAATCAATTGATTTAGTAGGCTAAATCAAAAAATGACAAATTCTCAAGAGATTTCTACCATAAGACTTTTTGCCACAAAAAAATTAAAAACAAATAAATAAAATCAAATACTTAATCTATTTTAAACTCTTATTTAACAATTAAATCTGATCTTTATTGTACATTGACAAAATAATTGAAAAACATAACACTAAATTTGATTAATGAGACATAAATCACAGAATAACCGTAACCATTAATAAATAATTGAATCAAAACAACACAACTTCAAAAATATAGGTATCGTTATGCTTTTCAAAAGTCTTTTATCACCCATTAAAAGTATTACTTCAAATTTAACAGAGAGTAGTACATCGTCGGTTAGTAATTCAATCCTAGCCCCTCTTTCTCTTTCCACAATTACAAATATTCTATCTACAAATACTGTAACAAACACAATTAGTAGCTTAACTAGCAGCACAGATGGCGGTCCTCTTGGTTCAATTACTGGCGTTATCGGTGGTATTACAGGTGGTGGTGACGGTGGTCCACTAGGTCCAATCACAGGTATTATCGGCGGTATCACTGGTGGCGGTGATGGGGGTCCATTAGGTCCAATCACTGGAATCATCGGTGGTATTACTGGCGGTGGTGATGGGGGTCCTCTTGGTCCAATCACAGGCATTATCGGTGGTATTACGGGTGGTGATCTTGGCAATAACCCTGTAACGGGTGTCATCCAAACAGGTATCGATGTACTTCAAGGTGTTGAAAGCCTAAAAACTGAAATCATCAATACAGGTATCGACACTGTTGCTGGCACAATTATTGGGGCGTTCCCTCAAGCTGAACATCCTGTCGGTGACCTCGCAAATCTTGGCACGCTCACTTTTGAAACTTCTCGCGATACCGTCAACGGTACACTTGAAGCTATCTCTGATTTAGCTGGCGCTAATTTTGCTGGTGCGCTTGGTAATGCTACTGGTGTGATCGGTACACTCATTAATAATGGTTCAACTGCTGCTGATATTATCCAACATGTCATCGGTGAAGATCTGCTTGGTGGTGGAATTATTGATGGCATCACAGGTGGCATTGGCGGTGATGGTGGCCCATTAGGTGCAATCACAGGTATTATCGGTGGTATTACAGGCGGTGGTGATGGTGGTCCTTTAGGTGCAATCACAGGCATTATCGGTGGTATTACGGGTGGCGGTGATGGTGGTCCACTAGGTCCAATCACTGGAATCATCGGTGGTATTACAGGCGGTGGTGATGGTGGTCCTCTTGGTCCAATCACAGGCATTATCGGTGGTATTACGGGTGGTGATCTTGGCAACAACCCTGTAACGGGTGTCATCCAAACAGGTATCGATGTACTTCAAGGTGTTGAAAGCCTAAAAACTGAAATCATCAATACAGGTATCGACACTGTTGCTGGCACAATCATCGGTGTATTCCCTCAAGCAGAACATCCTGTCGGTGATCTCGCAAATCTTGGCACGCTCACTTTTGAAACTTCTCGCGATACCGTCAACGGTACACTTGAAGCTATCTCTGATTTAGCTGGCGCTAATTTTGCTGGTGCGCTTGGTAATGCTACTGGTGTGATCGGTACACTTATCAATAATGGTTCAACTGCTGCTGATATTATCCAACATGTCATCGGCGAAGATCTGCTTGGTGGTGGAATTATTGATGGCATCACAGGTGGCATTGGCGGTGATGGTGGTCCATTAGGTCCAATCACTGGCATTATCGGTGGTATTACTGGCGGTGATGGTGGTCCACTAGGTCCAATCACTGGCATTATCGGTGGTATTACAGGCGGTGGTGATGGTGGTCCTTTAGGTGCAATCACAGGCATTATCGGTGGTATTACGGGTGGCGGTGATGGTGGTCCACTAGGTGCAATCACAGGCATTATCGGTGGTATTACTGGTGGCGGTGATGGTGGTCCTTTAGGTGCAATTACAGGAATCATCGGTGGTATTACGGGCGGCGGTGATGGCGGTCCTCTTGGTCCAATCACAGGCATTATCGGCGGTATTACGGGTGGTGGTGATGGCGGTCCATTAGGTCCAATCACAGGCATTATCAGTGGTATTACGGGTGGTGATCTTGGCAATAACCCTGTAACGGGTGTCATCCAAACAGGTATCGATGTACTTCAAGGTGTTGAAAGCCTAAAAACTGAAATCATCAATACAGGTATCGACACTGTTGCTGGCACAATCATCGGTGTATTCCCTCAAGCAGAACATCCTGTCGGTGATCTCGCAAATCTTGGCACGCTCACTTTTGAAACTTCTCGCGATACCGTCAACGGTACACTTGAAGCAATCTCTGATTTAGCTGGCGCTAATTTTGCTGGTGCGCTTGGTAATGCTACTGGTGTTATCGGTACACTGATCAATAATGGTTCAACTGCTGCTGATATTATCCAACATGTCATCGGCGAAGATCTGCTTGGTGGTGGAATTATTGATGGCATCACAGGTGGTATTGGCGGTGACGGAGGTCCTCTTGGCCCTATCACAGGTATCATTGGTGGTATCACTGGTGGCGGTGATGGTGGTCCTTTAGGTGCAATCACAGGTATTATCGGCGGTATCACTGGTGGCGGTGATGGTGGTCCTTTAGGTGCAATCACAGGTATTATCGGCGGTATCACTGGTGGCGGTGATGGTGGCCCATTAGGTGCAATCACTGGCATTATCGGTGGTATTACAGGCGGTGGTGATGGTGGTCCTTTAGGTGCAATTACAGGAATCATCGGTGGTATTACTGGCGGCGGTGATGGCGGTCCACTAGGTCCAATCACAGGCATTATCGGTAGTATTACAGGTGGTGATCTTGGCAACAACCCTGTAACGGGTGTCATCCAAACAGGTATCGATGTACTTCAAGGTGTTGAAAGCCTAAAAACTGAAATCATCAATACAGGTATCGACACTGTTGCTGGCACAATTATCGGGGCGTTCCCTCAAGCAGAACATCCTGTCGGTGATCTCGCAAATCTTGGCACGCTCACTTTTGAAACTTCTCGCGATACCGTCAACGGTACACTTGAAGCAATCTCTGATTTAGCTGGCGCTAATTTTGCTGGTGCGCTTGGTAATGCTACTGGTGTTATCGGTACACTCATCAACAATGGTTCAACTGCTGCAGATATCATCCAACACGTCATTGGTGAGGATTTACTTGGCGGTGGCATTCTTGATGGCATCACCGGTGGTATTGGTGGTGACGGTGGTCCATTAGGTGCAATCACAGGTATCATCGGCGGTATTACAGGCGGTGGTGATGGTGGCCCATTAGGTCCAATCACAGGCATTATCGGTGGTATTACGGGTGGCGGTGATGGTGGTCCACTAGGTCCAATCACAGGCATTATCGGTGGTATTACCGGTGGCGGTGATGGCGGTCCTCTTGGTCCAATCACTGGCATTATCGGTGGTATTACGGGTGGTGATGGTGGTCCACTAGCTCCAATCACTGGCATTATCGGTGGTATTACGGGTGGTGGTGATGGCGGTCCATTAGGCCCAATCACAGGCATTATCGGTGGTATTACGGGTGGTGATCTTGGCAACAACCCTGTAACGGGTGTCATCCAAACAGGTATCGATGTACTTCAAGGTGTTGAAAGCCTAAAAACTGAAATCATCAATACAGGTATCGACACTGTTGCTGGCACAATCATCGGTGTATTCCCTCAAGCAGAACATCCTGTCGGTGATCTCGCAAATCTTGGCACGCTCACTTTTGAAACTTCTCGCGATACCGTCAACGGTACACTTGAAGCAATCTCTGATTTAGCTGGCGCTAATTTTGCTGGTGCGCTTGGTAATGCTACTGGTGTGATCGGTACACTTATCAATAATGGTTCAACTGCTGCTGATATTATCCAACATGTCATCGGCGAAGATCTGCTTGGTGGTGGAATTATTGATGGCATCACAGGTGGCATTGGCGGTGACGGCGGTCCTCTTGGTGCAATCACAGGTATCATCGGCGGTATTACAGGCGGTGGTGATGGTGGCCCATTAGGTCCAATCACAGGCATTATCGGTGGTATTACTGGTGGTGACGGTGGCAGCCCGCTCGATATCTTAACGGGTATTATTGGTGGCATTGCTGGTGGTGATCTTGGCAATAACCCTGTAACAGGTGTCATCCAAACCGGTATTGATATTCTTCAAGGTGTTGAAAGCCTCAAAACTGAAATCATCAATACAGGCATTAATACTGTCGCTGACACAATCATCGGTGTATTCCCTCAAGCAGAACATCCTGTCGGTGACCTCGCAAATCTTGGCGCGCTTACTTTTGAAACTTCTCGCGATACCGTCAACGGTACACTTGAAGCAATATCTGATTTAGCTGGCGCTGATTTTGGTGGCGCGATGGGTAATGCTACTGGCGTGATCGGTACACTCATCAATAATGGTTCAACTGCTGCTGATATTATCCAACATGTTGTCGGTGAAGATCTGCTTGGTGGTGGTATTGGCGGTGATGGTGGTCCTCTGGGTTCAATCACTGGTATCCTCAGTGGCGATATCGTTGGAAACCTAACTGGATTACTTTCAGTTAATGTCGGTGACTGTGGTTGTAGCAGCAGTAATGGTGTAGATAGCATCTTAGATTCTGTTCTAGGTGCAACAACGTCTTCTCAAGGTTTCTCTCTTAGCAGCTCAGGTACAAACCTTACTGACCATCTTTCTGTTTCAAATGTCAATCTCACTGAACAACTATTTGAAAGTACCAACCTTTTCTAATCCTGTTTTAAATACAAAAAACCGCTGATATTTCAGCGGTTTTTTTATATTAGATTTTTTTCACCCCCCAGATGGGAGAAAGACAAAAAAACTAAATAAAGAGGTCTAATAAAAAGTCATAAATAACATTTATGCTTAATAATAAATGCACCTTATTTAAGATAAATCCCAGCGAATATACTAGACTAAGGTCTAATATATTTATATTAAAAAATACATTAATGAGAAATCAAAATAAAGGCACAAATCACATCTTTATCATAAAACTAAATATCACCATCACCCTTATCAAAAAATTAAATGCCGACCTCACTTTAAATACAATAAAATCCACACTGAATAAGTTCACAGGCCATGCCTCGTGCATTAAATCTATTCTTTAGCGAAGGATTGCTTAGATGCCTACACTTAATCTTTGAGTGTAAGTATTTAATTATGAAAACACAGCTCAAGACTTATGCCACACGGATTTAAATTTATTGATTTCTTTAGAAATATTTTCGTTTAAACAGCATGGTCTATTTTATATTTCATTTATTTAAATGAGATGACGGTTGCTTATTCATAATTTTAAATTGTTAGGATGACATAAATGAAAATTAATTTTTTAATTGCCAGTATATTAAGCATCACCACCTGCTCAGCAATCGCTGCTCCAAAGATCTATGGCGAAATCGATGCCAGTCTCGACTACCTACCAGAAAACAATGCAACCAAATCTGATCGAGATGTATGGAAAGTAAACAGCAACAGCTCATTCCTCGGACTTAAAGGCGAAGAAAAATTAACCGAACGCCTCAGCGCTGTTTACCTAATCGAATGGGCATTTAATGCCGACGGTGATGGAACCGATTGGTCGCAACGTGATCGCTATGTTGGCTTAAAGGATGACAAATACGGAACACTTAAAGTCGGTAAGAACAACTCACCATTAAAAAAATTATCCAGCGCTGTTGATAGCTTCAATAACTACGTCCGCAACACAGCCGACATTACAAGTATCATGCCAGGTGAAAACCGCATCAATAATACTGTGGTATATGAATCCCCCAAATTTGCAGTTGGTAAAGAAGCCAATATTGAATTCAATGCTTTACTTGCAACAGGTGAAGCACAAGAGATCAAAAGCAATCAAGGTGGCGTAACTGTTGATGGTGGGGGCTTAGGTGATGCATGGTCAACATCAATCACCTATGCAGATCCAATCTTCTTGGCAGCGATTGCCTACGACAAAGCGATTCCAAGCAACTTTTTAGGACGCGGGTTCCTCAATGCAACAGATACACATACCGACATAGATAAAGTCTTTGCAGCAGCTAACACTTTACGTCTGACAGGGCGTATCAAACCAATCGATGGACTCGCTTTAAAAGCATTAATCCAAAAATCTGAGGTTGAAGAAGCAAAAGGCAATACTGTCGGCGCAAACAATATTGATGATTCCATAGGTTGGCTGGTCGGTGCAGAATATCGACTCCCAAACCTTGAGAAATGGAATCTAAAAGCACAATACAGTCAAAATTCGACCAGCTTTAAAAATGATGATGCAGACTATGATGCTAAGCAAATTATGGCAGGCGTAGATTACTCATTTAACAAGCAAGTAAAAGCCTATGGCTATACAGCCTATGCAACTTTCAAACAAGCAGATGCAAAAGATAAACAACCTGTTGTTGGTACTGGCTTAGAGTTTAAGTTCTAAGCTCCACCACAAATAAAAAGCCAAAATTGTATCAATTTTGGCTTTTTTAATACCTATTCATTATTTAAATCCATCAATAATTTTCAATAAATCAAATACAAAAATTTAATAATAAAACAGGCTTTAATCTTCGCTTATTCATCATCCTCAACCAATTATCACAAATCCATATCACGCACCGCTCAAACATTAATCATTCCCACCCATTTTTCAAAAAACATTCACCCTTATATTTAAAAATAAAATCATCGACTTATATCCCTCTATAATGATTTAGCAGCGCCTAGTATTTCTAAAATAAATAATCACTTTACATGTATTTTAAAAATGAATCATAACCTTAGATAAGATAATGATATTCTTTTTCTGTTTATTTTTTATGATAAACAACGGATTCCACCATTCAAATTCAAGCTATGCAAAAGTGGTAGAGAGTGCCGCAAGGTTTAAAATACCTCTCCCCCGTCTTTTAAAAATCTAGGCAACGAAGCCTATATAAAAATATGCACACCCAAAGTTTGCATATAAATATAACCGTTTATGGAGAAACACTTAAAATGTTAAAAGGCATTCTATTAACTGGTACTTTACTGACCTTAGGATTAGGTCTAACGGCATGCAGCAAAAATCAAGGCGAAGTCGGCGAACCTAAACGCCCAGAATGTATTGCACCAGCAAAACCAGGAGGTGGTTTTGACCTGACCTGTAAATTGGCACAAAATGCGTTTAAAGAAACCGAAATACTAAAATCCCCAATGCGTGTCACCTACATGCCGGGTGGTGTCGGTGCAGTTGCATACAATAAAATCGTCGCCAACGACCCTGCTAATGACAATGCCATTGTCGCTTTTTCCACAGGTTCGCTACTGAATCTCTCACAAGGAAAATTCGGTCAATATACTGAAAAAGATGTTCGTTGGTTAGCGATCGTAGGCACTGACTATGGCGTGGTTGCAGTCAATGCAGAATCTCCTTATAAAAACCTGAATGACCTCGTTGCCGCCCTTAAGAAAAATCCAAAATCCGTGAGCTTCGGTGCAGGTGGTAGTGTCGGTGGTCAAGATTGGATGCAAACCGCGATGCTCGCTAAAGCTGCTGGCGTGAATCCAAAAGAAATGACCTATATTGCGTTAGAAGGCGGTGGTGAAGCCGTCACATCTGTTTTAGGCAACCACATCCAAGTGGTTAGCGCAGGTGTTGCCGAAGTTATTCCTCATGTCAAATCAGGTAAGTTACGTGCACTTGCGGTATTTGCACCTGAGCGCCTACCAAATGCTTTGGCTGATATACCAACAGCAAAAGAACAAGGTTTCGACATCCAATGGCCTGTGGTTCGTGGCTACTATGTCGGCCCAAAAGTTAGTGACGAAGCCTATCAATGGTGGAAAACATCATTTGAAAAAATGATGCTTGATCCGAAGTTTGAAAAATCTCGCGAACAATTCGATTTACTCCCGCTTTCTATGACTGGAGAAGAGTTAGATAAATTTGTCATGCAGCAAACTAATCAACTCAGAGATTTATCAAAAGAGTTCGATCTCGTTACAAAATAACCCTTAAAGCGATTAGAGCATTTCAATCCTCACATTTTGCTATAGCGAAAAAACTCAGTATTGAAATGCTCCTGAATTTTAGTACAGAAAAGGAATTATTTATGTCCGCAGAAAGGATTTTTTCAGGGACTTTGGGACTCGTCAGTTTAGGTCTTCTTTATTTAGCTTGGGGCTATGTCGCCCCTTTTGCGTATGACCCTTTAGGGCCGCGCCCCTATCCCGTACTGCTCCTATTACTACTGATTATAAGTTGTTTTTATCTAACATTTAGACCTCAAAAATTGGCTGAATTCATTGATTTAGGCTACACACCTTCAATTCTAAAAAGAATCGGCTTATTGATGCTGTTTATGCTGATTTACGCGGTAACTTTTGAATTCTTAGGGTTTCCTATTGCGACCGCCATCATGTTTTTCCTTGTCGGCACCCTTTTTGGAGGAAGCATCAAAGCATCACTAATCTCAGGCATTGTCTTTGGTTGTCTTTTATACGGGTTATTTGACTACGTATTAGATGTACCACTGCCATTGGGATTTTTTAGTTAATCAAGGAAGAATAAATGGAAGTTTATGAATATTTAATGTACGGCTTTCAAGTCGCATTAACACCTCAAAACCTAATGATCGCGCTTATCGGTGCATTTATTGGAACAATTGTTGGACTATTACCCGGACTCGGCCCAATCAATGGTGTCGCATTACTGCTCCCGTTTGCTTATGCATTGGGCCTCCCACCTGAAAGTGCGCTAATCCTATTAGCAGCGGTCTATCTGGGCTGTGAATACGGAGGTCGTATTTCCGCGATTCTAATCAATGTGCCTGGTGATGCCGCCGCCATTATGTCGACGATGGATGGATATCCACTCGCTAAACAAGGTAAGGCAGGGATTGCGCTATCACTTTCAGCTATGAGCTCATTTATTGGCAGCTTAATCGCAATCACGGGAATCGTGTTATTTGCACCACTTTTAGCAAAATGGGCAATTGTCTTCGGGCCTGCTGAATATTTCGTTTTAATGGTATTCGCACTCACGTGTTTAAGTGGCTTAGTGGGCGACCAACCCATCAAAACAGCCATTGCAGCATTGATCGGTTTATTGTTTGCGACCGTAGGTGTTGATGCTGTTACTGGCGTGTATCGTTTTACCTTTGGTTCAGTCAATTTAAGCGACGGCGTACAATTTACAACAATTGTGATTGGTTTTTTCAGTATCAGCGAAATTCTAATCATGCTGGAAAAAACAACGGTTGGACAAAAAGCTTTAGGACAAGGCAAGCGCAGCTTATTCAACCTCAAAGAGTTTATGTTCACCTTAGGCACAACGATTCGCAGTTCTTTGCTTGGCTTTATTGTTGGTATTTTACCCGGTGCGGGTGCAACCATCGCCAGTGCAATGTCTTATACCAGCGAACGTAAACTCGCAGGAAAAGATGGCAAATTTGGTGAAGGTGATTTGCGCGGTATTGCAGCACCAGAAGCTGCCAATAACGCTTCGGCATGTGGTTCATTTATTCCGATGCTCACCCTAGGTGTACCCGGTTCAGGCACAACAGCAGTGATGTTGGGTGCTTTAACGCTTTATAACATCACCCCTGGTCCACAGTTATTCACCGAACAACCAACGATTGTTTGGGGACTGATTGCCTCATTGTTTGTGGTCAGTGTATTACTACTCATTATGAACATCTCATTGGTTCGCTTCTTTGCCAAGCTACTGAGTGTGCCAAACTTTATTTTACTTCCAGCCATCGCCGCAGTCAGCTTTGTGGGGGTATATGCCATCCACAGCACTGTCTTTGACCTTGTGTTCATGGTGATTCTGGGTATCTTTGGTTATATTTTACGTAAACTTAATTTCCCTTTATCAGCACTCATTCTCGGGTTCGTGTTGGGTGAACTTATGGAATCTAGCTTACGTCGCGCACTCTCCATTTCTCAAGGTGAATTATCCATCCTTTTTGATGGCTATATTACCAAGACCTTATGGATGTTGGCGGGTATTATGATTGTATTGCCGCTGATTCGTTGGTTACGCAATCGCCATAAAGCAATTTAATATTACCGACCAATCGTAGACTTCTTTTGATGAAAGAAGTCTCGTGATTACCTCATTACGATTGGTCTACTCTGCGATTACGCATTGTTCTAGCTTATGTGATCTCATTCAATGCAATATCTAAAGTATGCTTTGAGTCTAGCCATCGCCTTTCTTGGTGCTCACCTTGCACAGTGGTTGCACTTGCCCATCCCTTGGCTACTGGGATCACTGTTTATTACCGCTTTACTCAAAATCAATCACGCCCCAATCGAATGCCACAGTGCTGCACGCAGTATCGGTTTATCCATTATCGGACTGACTTTAGGTTTGTATTTCACGCCAGAAATGCTGCATCTGATTGCAAAAAATTGGCTCGCATTATTGATAGGTCTACTGTTCGCGTTAATGCTAGGTGGTATTGGCGCTGTCATCTTACAACGCTGGGGCAAAGTCGATTTTAAAACAGCTTGGTTTGCTTCCGCGATTGGCGGAGCGAATGAAATGTCGCATTTAGCAGAACATTATCAAGCTCAAGTCGACAAAGTTGCATCAGCACATACGTTACGCGTACTGATGGTGGTGGTGATTGTTCCGTTCGCCTATCAGTTTATGGGATGGCATGGCTTTGATGACCATCACATCGACCGTAATATGGAAATGAATTGGTTTGGTTTGGTCCTTTTGGTGATCTTATCTTATCTCGCCAGTCGTATTTTCCAGCACTACAAACTCCCCAACCCTTGGACCTTTGGCGCATTACTGATTGCTATTTTTTTTACCGCACAAAATATTCATCTCTCAGCTATACCAGATCCCATTGTACACTTGGGACAAGTTTTACTCGGCTGGTCACTTGGCAATAAATTTAAAGCTGGATTTTTTAAAACCGCACCACATTATCTGAGTATTGTCGCGCTCTGTAATCTTGGCGCATTGGTACTCACAGGCTTAGTTGCATACATCCTAATGCGATGGACAGATATTCCCCTACCGACACTTGGCTTAGGTCTCGCACCCGGTGGCGTCGCTGAAATGACTATTACTGCAAATGTATTACAACTAGGTGTGCCTTTGGTGACTGCATTTCATGTGGTGCGTATGGTTGGCGTATTGGGAACTGTAGGCTATTTATATCTTTTCTTTGAAAAAGTGCTGCAAAAGAAATGAAAGAAATCATCTTTTAAAAAATCAGACGACATTTATTGTTGATCACCGTTTAGTTCAAAAGTATTTGCTCAGAAAATTCGGGCACAAAAAAACCGCAATTAAGCGGTGTTTTTCATTAAGTTGGTGCGCTCAGAGAGATTCGAACTCCCGACCCCTTAGTTCGTAGCCAAGTGCTCTATCCAGCTGAGCTATGAGCGCATTACTTATGTGCCAATGTGGCATGTGTTACTTGTGCAATATTTACTTGGTGCGCTCAGAGAGATTCGAACTCCCGACCCCTTAGTTCGTAGCCAAGTGCTCTATCCAGCTGAGCTATGAGCGCATTAAGTAAAAAATGGCGGTGAGAGAGGGATTCGAACCCTCGGTACAGTTACCCGTACGCATCCTTAGCAGGGATGTGGTTTCAGCCACTCACCCATCTCACCGTAACACGAGCGCAATAATACAAACTAAAACTCCTTTACACAAGGGAAGATCCTGTTTTTTTCTGTTTTTTTATATCAATCAAATATTTTTTAAACGATTTTGGTATTTTTTCAGCATTTTTTGCCTCAACGCTTGTTAATATAGGCTTCTCTTTTATACAGATCCGTGGCGTAAACAGAAACTTGCAATCTTTGACGTGCAGTCGAAGTTTGAATGACTTATGCTAAAGCGATCTGCCAGATGTGAAATGAAACGATATGATTAAAAACTGGGGCGATCCCGAAGCAAAAGCAGAAGCCGAACGTTATGACAACCCGATTCCGAGCCGAACTCTTATTTTAACCACATTAGAACAATTACAAACTGCTCAATCACACGCTGAACTCGTCGAATGCTTTAATCTTCAAGATCAAAAAAGTATTGATGCATTAAACCATCGTTTAAGTGCGATGGTGCGTGATGGTCAGTTAATGAAGGATGGCTATAAATTTCAGCCAGCAACAGACCTCCCGAGCCATGAGGCAACGGTATATATCAATAGTAAAGGTCTAGGTACTGCCAATATCGCAGGGCAAAACGACATCCTCTTGGCTGAACGTGAATTACGATTGGTCTTTAATGGCGATCGCGTCAAGGTTCGTCAGACCTCCGTCGATCGTAAAGGCAAAGCTTGGGGTTTTATTAGCGAAGTAGTTCAACACCGCGTTAAACAGATTATTGGTAAAGTCATTGAACATGATGGTGAGTATTTTATTCAACCCAGTAATCCCAATCAGCACCAACCAATCACCTTAGAAAAAGAACTGATTGAACATGCCAATGCAAAAGTTGGTGACATGTTGCGTGTTGCAATTGATGACTATCCAACGCGTGAAGAGCTAGCAACGGGTCATGTGATTCAATCCATGGCAGACAAAGCTGATACCGAAATTATTATTCCTCAAACGATTTTAGAGTTTGGATTGCCTTACGAGTTTCCAGAAACGGTGATCAAAGAGGCTGAAAGCTTCAAAGAGCCGTCTGCACAAGACCATAAAGGACGTGTTGATCTGCGCGATCTGCCATTGGTTACCATTGATGGTGAAGATGCGCGTGACTTTGACGATGCCGTGTATGCGGAGAAACGTCCTGGTGGTGGCTATCGTGTGGTGGTGGCAATTGCAGATGTCAGTCATTATGTCCGTTTAGATTCAGCTTTGAATGAAGAAGCTGAAGACCGTGGGACATCAGTTTATTTCCCACACTTTGTTTTGCCTATGTTGCCTGAAGCATTGTCAAATGGACTGTGTTCTTTAAATCCGCACCTTGACCGTCTATGTATGGTCTGTGATTTAAAACTGTCTCGTGCAGGAAAAGTAACGGGTTACGAATTTTATCCTGCGGTAATGCACTCCAAAGCACGTTTGACTTATACCCAAGTCAGTGAATATTTTGATGGTACAACAGATGCGATTCCACAAGATAAAAGTATTCATAAATCACTGAACACCCTGTTCCAACTTTATCAAACCCTAAAAGGCTTACGTGCAGAACGTCATGCAATGGAATTTGAAACCATTGAAACCTACATGACTTTTGATGAGTTGGGTGGCATTAAAGAAATCTTGCCACGGACGCGCAATGTTGCACACAAACTGATTGAAGAATGTATGTTGCTCGCCAATGTCGCGGCGGCAGAATACGCTTTAGAACATGATATTCCGATGCTCTATCGTGTGCATGAAGCGCCAGAATTTTCACGTATTCAAAAAGTGCGTGATTTTGTGAAATTGCTCGGTTTACCATTCCCAGAACAACCCACCCAAGCAGATTATCAACGCGTAATCGAAGCGACCAAAGATCGTCTGGATGCACCAAGTATTCATGCGGTGTTATTGCGCTCAATGATGCAAGCATACTACGGCGCAAAAAACTCGGGCCACTACGGTTTGGCATATGAAGCGTATACGCATTTCACCTCACCAATTCGTCGTTACCCCGATTTATTACTTCATCGTGCCATTAAAACGCATTTGCAACAAAAGCCTCACACGCTTTCTGGTGCAGCCTTGGATGATGCAGGTGAGCATTTCTCTCAAACCGAACGTCGTGCCGATGAGGCTTCGCGTAGTGTAACGACTTGGTTGAAATGCCACTATATGCAACAGCATTTAGGCGATGAGTTTGTTGGCCTGATTAGTGCTGTGACTGAGTTTGGTTTATTTGTCACCCTCAAAGACTTGTATGTGGACGGTATGATCCATGTCAGCCAACTCGGTGAGGATTATTTCCTCTATGATCAAGCCAGCCAAAGTCTGGTCGGTCAAAACCGTGGTCAAGCCTTTAGTTTAGGTGATGAAGTCAAAATCAAAGTGGCTGGCGTGAACTTGGAAGAACGTAAAATCGACTTCCAACTGATTCAGCAATTGACACATTTGGGTCGTGTGATTCGTCAAAAAGCACCACGTACTGCTTCAAACAAAACCCTAACCACTGAAGAAGTATTTAGCAAAGCACCTATCATCGCTCAACTCAGTGAAGATGGTGAAAAGCCCGTTGCTAAAAAGAAGAATAAGGACAAAGCTAGTCCTTACGCAAAGAAACCAAGCAAAAAGAGCGCTTCTAAGCCTGAAAGTAAAGAAAAGGTGAAGAAGAAAGCAAAACCGAAAAAGAAAAAGTCCAATGCGAAGGTAAAGCAAGACGCTTAAATCAGGAATAGGAAGGCCAGTATGGGAAAAGTAATATGCGGTATATGTATATCCGTTGATGGTTTCGTTGCTGGCCTGAATATGACTGAAGATAAGCCTTTCGGTGAGTTACCTAATATTCATCAAAGTCTGTGTAAATGGTTGTTTGAACAATCTGCTCAGCATAAGAATGAAATTGACAGTTTAACCTCTGCTGGCGCTTTTATTATGGGACGTAATATGTTCGGCCCAAGTGGTGCAGAATATAATACATGGGCAGGTTGGTGGGGCGAAGAACCGCCATACCATGCTCCTGTATTTGTTCTTACCCACACTGCTCGGGAGGATCTAGCTTTGCAAGGTGGTACGACCTTTCATTTTGTGACTGATGGAATACAAAGTGCTCTGGAAAAAGCAAAAGCAGTCGCTGGTGAAAAAGATGTTGCAATTGCAGGTGGTGCCAATACCGTTAATCAGTATTTGAAAGCAGGTATTATTGATGAGTTATGGCTACATATCGTTCCAGTCATCGTCGGTCAAGGTCAACGTTTGTTCGACGATGTACCGCCAATAGATTTTGAAATACTGGAGCAAAGTGGCACAGATTTGGTAACACATATAAAATATCGCATCATAAAATAGCAAGAGATCACCAGACGTGAAGTTGTTTGGCAATTGAATCTCCCTTCTCAGCCACAACTAGAAGTTAACCTAATAAATTATACCTTCAACTTGATTTCTGATGTCATCACCCCTACATCTATAACTATGTTTAAAGATGATATGGCAAAAATAGAATGACACTACAGCAAGCAACGCTTCCAGTTCCTCAATTTGATCAAATTCAACTTGCCGACTTAAAACAACAGATTGAACAAAGCATTCAAAATGGTCAAAACTTCTTAACTCGCCTAAGTGAAGCCCCTCAAGATACCAAAACTCAATTGGCAACATTGACCGAAGTTGACCAGCTTGAAAATAACATGAGTGAAGCATGGGGAATTTTGTCGCATCTCAATGCAGTCATGAACAATCCTGAAACCCGTGAGGTATATCAATCGCTATTACCGAGTTTGAGCGAATACTACACACAACTTGGACAGCACGCGGCGCTCTATCAAACCTACCAACAGGTTCATGATAGCGTTGCGTTCCAAACCCTCGGCGAAGCACAAAAAAGTGCCATTAAACTGGCGCTACGCGACTTTAAACTTTCAGGTGTGGCACTCGAAGGCGAAGCAAAAAAACGCTATGCCGACATCTCAGCACGTCTATCTCAGCTTTCATCAGACTTTTCCAATCATGTCCTTGATGCAACCCAAGCTTACTTTAAACCTTTAAATGAAGCACAACTCAAAGGTCTGCCACAAAGTAGTATTGAATTACTGAAACAATATGGACAACAACGTGAGCTTGATCAGGCCGTTGCGACACTAGACTTCCCTGCTTATTTTGCGATTATGACTTATGCCGATGATCGAGCATTAAGAGAAGAGTTGTATAAGGCCTATGTAACACGTGCATCTGAGCAATCTGATAAAATCGAGTTTGACAACACGCCTGTCATGGAAGAAATCCTCAGCCTGCGTCAGGAAATGGCACAATTACTTGGTTTTAATAATTTTGCAGAATACTCACTTGCTAGCAAAATGGCGCCTGATGTTGAAACAGTCGATAAGTTCTTAGTTGATTTGGCTGAACATGCACGTGCGCCTGCATTGGCTGAAATTGCAGAACTTAAAAGCATTGCCCAACAAGATGGCGTTGATGAATTAAAACCGTGGGATGCAACCTATTATTCTGAAAAGCTGAAACAACAACAATTTAATTTATCTCAAGAAGCACTCAAACCGTATTTCCCTGCATCAAAAGTTGTTCAAGGTTTATTTCAGATCGTGCAACGCCTGTATGACATCCAAATCATCGAACGCCAAGCACCTGTTTGGCAAAATGATGTGCGTTATTTTGAAATTGAAGATCAAGGTCAAGTGATTGGTGGTTTCTACTTTGACTTATATGCCCGCAACGGTAAACGTGGTGGCGCATGGATGAGTGGTTTCCGTTCCCGTGCGCAAACCGCAACAGGATTACAAAAACCGGTCTGTTATATGGTATGTAATTTTACTCCACCGATTGGTGATCAACCTGCACTACTCACCCATGATGAAGTGATTACCCTATTCCATGAGTTTGGTCATGGCTTACATCACATGCTTACAGAAGTGGATAATATCTCAGTTGCAGGTACACACGGCGTGGCTTGGGATGCAGTTGAATTACCAAGTCAGTTTATGGAATTCTGGGCTTGGGACAATGAAAGTCTAGACGTGCTCAGTGAACATACTGAAACCAAGCAAACTTTACCGCAAGAATTGTTAGCTGCATTGTTGAACGCACGTTTCTTCCAATCAGGAATGCAAACCTTGCGTCAAATTGAGTTTGCCTTGTTTGATCTCACTATTCACCGTCAAGCGCCTGCATTAAACAGCCAGCAGATTCAGAATACCTTGGATGATATTCGCAGTAAATTTGCCGTTGTTCCAACTGTTGCCTATAACCGTTTTCAGCAAAGCTTTAGTCATATCTTCGCGGGTGGTTATGCAGCAGGTTATTACTCGTATAAATGGGCTGAAGTTTTAGCGAGTGATGCCTTTGATCGCTTCGAAAATGAAGGTATTTTTAATACCGAGACAGGAAAAGAGTTTCGACAGTTTATCCTAGCAGTTGGCGGAAAAGAGACTGCACTTGATGCGTTTCGCAATTTCCGAAAAAGAGAACCGAAAATAGATGCATTATTGCGTCATCAAGGTTGGACGAACGCTGATAAAACCGCTTAAACTACGTCATTATTGTTCACAGGGTGGTATTAACTGACATGAAAAGACAGTTCATCGCGGGTGCAAAATGCCCCAAATGTGGCGCGTTAGATCGTGTGGTTAAGATCACTACTGTGGATGACGAGTGGATTGAATGTATCGAATGTGCTTATAGCGAAAAACGGCCAACTCAAGTGGATGAACCTGAAATCGCAGAGCCAGATGAAATTGGGGTGATACAGTTCAAACCTCGTCATTTTGACTAGAAGGTTAAAAAAAATGACGTCACCAAGCCAAACCAAAAACACCAAGTTATTGTGGATGATCATTGCTGGCATTAGCATTATTGTGGTTTTGTTTTTTGCAATACAATGGTTTTTGACACAGAAGAATCTACAGCCCAGTACGAACTCAGACCAACCTATCGCTGAGGAAACAATTGCTTCACCAGATGAAGTAAGTAGCGCTGCCTCTGAGATCACTACAATGACGGAGAGCGAAGCTGCTGCACCGATTCAATTAGTACAAGAGTCATTAATAAAGGAACCATTACCGACCAATGACAGCTTAGCCAAAGAAGAAATCGCTAAATTAGATGATATTCACCATCAATTAAAAGATCAGCAAAAAGATTTAAAACAGCAACATGAAGATGTCGATGCTCTACTCAGGCTGAAAGAGGAACAAATTAAATTATTAGAGGCTCAAATTCAGCAAGCTCAATCATCTTAAAAGCGTTTTCGCGATCCCCATTTTGCTAGAATGTAAATCACCTTCTAGCATTGTTATTTTATGTCCAGTATCGGTCAGCGCTATCCAGTACCCATTGCCATTGCATGTCTCATGCTCTCTGCACTTTTATTCTCGGTGATGGGGATCTGTATTCGCTATGCATCCCATACCGTTGATAACTATACAATCGTCTTTTTCCGAAACATCGTTGGACTCATTCTGTTTGTCCCCTTTATCTTTCAACAAGGTTTTGGTTTTGTAAAAACAGAAAAACTATGGATGCATACATGGCGCAGTTTGATCGGGCTTGCAGCTATGTATGGGTTTTTCTATGCCATTGCACATCTAAAACTCTCCAACGCCATGGTATTTACTTATTCATCGCCCATTTTTATTCCACTCATCGCATGGTTATTTTTAAAAGAACGAATCACAGCAGCGATGCTTTGTGCTGCAGCGTTAGGATTGATTGGAGTTATTTTTGTTGCCAAACCTGATCAAGGCTTGCTGAACTGGATTGCAGTGATTGGGATGGGATCAAGTCTCTTTGCTGCACTGGCTTTTGTCACCGTACGAGCACTTACTCGGACAGAGCCACCTGAACGAATTGTGTTTTATTTCTGCTTGATTGGTTCATTCCTCTCGGTGATTCCGATGTTTTGGGTTTGGCGCCCATATCACCTCAAAGAGTTATTTTTCCTAATCAGTGCAGGTATCCTTGCCAATACCAGCCAAATCTTTATGTCACACGCTTATCGTCTTGCACCTGCTGGTCAGATTGCGCCAGTGAATTATATGGCGATCATTTTTGCTGGCATTTGGGGATTTTTTCTTTGGCAAGAAATCCCCGATATATATAGTTTGATTGGGTTTGCTTTTATTCTAGTGGCGATTTTGTTATGTAGCCCATTTATACAAAAAGACAAGAAGTGAAGTCTCAATCGCTAAGAATACTTCATTATTTTAGATAAACTAGTAACCAATACAAATTCGGAAAATTCAAGTCAATGAATATAAGAAATACTATTTTTGAAAATGAATCCCCTGAAATGATCTTAGCCTTCGAGAAAGCCCAAGAAAACTTTAAATACTTTTGGCGTGAACTTTATTGGGAATATCGAAGAATAGTTCCTGCTTTCGAGCTTGCTTACGTTAAATGTGCCTTTACACAAGAGCATATTGATTTTCCCGACTCCCCTTTAGTTGAGTATATGTGGATAAACCAAATTGATTTTGATGGAAATACTATTTCTGGTCATTTAATGAATCAACCAAACTATATCAAAAATACACAAGCAGGTGAAAAGGTAGAACGACCATTTGAAACGATCGTTGACTGGATGTTTTTAGCTCAAGATCAAGTCCATGGAGGCTTTACGATTCAAGAATATCGTAAGCAGTTAAATGACTCTGAGCAAAAAGAATATGATAATGCTTGGGGAATAAATTTTGGTAATCCTAATAAAACCTTATTGGTCTATGATCAAGAGATGCACCCTGAAAATTTAATTGAACATCCAATGTGTGAGAGTATGTTGGATAGTTTTCTAAACTTTATCCATACTAACCCAGCCGTTCTTCATGAAAGAGATGAACATGGCAATCAACTATTACACCGCGAAGTCATTGCAGGAAATTTTTTATTTGTTCAAGCGTTGCTAGAACATGATATAGATAAATTAGTTTTGAATAATCAATCAATGACCGCCTTAGACCTTGCTTGTAAAATGGGATGGGAACATATAAAAAAACTATTAGAGGAGCTTTAACCCACCTATAGCAACTAAATTATATACAGAAAATAAAAAAGCACCCGAAGGTGCTTTTTATTAATGAGTTACTTATTGGTACCAACCAAACAACTTAAAGTAATACGGTACGTACGCAATAATTAACATCGCAGGAACCATCACTAGTAACGGTAAGATCCAGCGCTCATAGCGATAGTAGAACGACAGATGCTTCACTTCTGCATCAGCGGCCATGACTTCATCATCACCAATCGCTTGTCGTGCCAATAAATGGTTCAAAGCAACAGGTGGCGTGACATAACCCAACTCAAAGCCAGTTAAAGCAATCATCCAGAAGTGGACAGGATCAATACCATACTGATAAGCCACAGGTGCAACAGTTGCGGAGATAAGAATGACCGCACCGAACGGATCCATGATCATACCGACCAAGACCATAAACACCACAACTAAGGAAATCACCACGAACATACTACTGATGTCACGCGGGAAAGCTTCCATGACCTCAATATGTTCGAGGAAACCACCGACACTGACCGAAAGCGCCATCAAAATAACTAATGCACCAATATGCCCAACGGTTTCTGTCGTTGAGGTATGTAATGCTTTGCCAAATGGAACACGACGTTCAGGATTACGTGGATCATCCGATGGATTCACTGGTGGTACTGATTGAGAACCATCTGATGGTGCTGTATAGGTATTTAAAGTACTGTCCCAATGCCCAACCGGTGCAAGTGGTGCAGGTTCTTTACGTAACTTATCAAACAATACCATCAACAATAGAATCACTGGCATCATGACAGGTGCAGTAAATTCATTTAACTCAGTTGATAACGCATGCTTATAGAACAACCAAATCAGCACAAAAATCACGATATACGGCGCTACAGGAACAAATGCACGCAGTGATTTTGGTAATGCAATTTTTGGAGGTGCAATACGGAATTTCTGCTCAGCAAAGAATAATGCAATCACCAAGAATAAGGTTGAAGTCAGTAAGAAGACATACATACCATGTTTATAAAGTAGGTCTGTTGTCACCTCTTTGTTTAAAGATGCCACAACCACAATTAATAAACACGGACGTAACACAACACCAAGCGAGCCTGAGAGCGCAGTTGCTGCTAATGCAAACTGACGACGACCACCTGCGTTCCAAACTTCTTTATAAATGATCGCACCCGCAGCAATAACGAAGATACCAGATGCACCGGTATACGCTGTTGGTAATGCAGCAGCAATCAAAATAAGCCAAGTTAAGGTTTCAGGTGCTAAGTTCCACGGACGTAAAATATTTAAGAATAAATCAACAATACGTGTTTGCTTAAGCAACATACCTGCCCAAATAAACAAGGCAAGATTTAAGAAAATATTTGCGAATTCAACCAACTGACCAAGGTAGATCCCTTGCCCCATCGGATAATCCATAAAGAAGGTGAATGCAATCCCCGTAATAATCGCCATATATGCATACAATGGGATACTGAGGAAGGCTAAACCAATATTTCCACCTTCACGTGTTGGTGGTGGTGACTTCACTAAATGGAATAAACTAATTAATGTAAGTACTCCAAATAGAATCATCCAGAGCCAATAAATAATATTCATTCCTGAGGCGAAAGGAACACCAGAATTCAGGACAGAATGATATTGGCTGTACACTGAGTAGGTGAGTAAACCATTACCCAACAACATCGCAGTGTTATAAATACGGAAATCAATTTTAGTCGCAGGACTACGTAAACCAATATGATGTGATTTTATCGTCGCACTGATTGCAGCAAATAAAACCATAATCACTAAAAATAAAGCGCGATTCTCGGAGCCAAATTTAAAAACACCAAAAAAGGATGTTTCAATATTTCGATAGGTCCGGACGCTTGGATTGGCCTCAATATGTGCCATTGCTTTATCATAGAATTGATATTTTTCTTCACACTGTTGCTTTGCTGCAAGCAATGACGAACGAACATCCGATTCTGATGCAGCACCAAACATACTGGCAAATTCATCCGCAGCATTGATCTTCATCTGCTCTTGAACTTGCGCATCGATATTTGGATTAGTATCACAGGTTGGCTTCGTCGGTTCAGCGCGTAGAAACGAATATTGCATACCAGTATTAGGATCGCCATATAAACGCTCCCCCATACGCAATAACTGACCATGAATCATCTCACCAGTACCAATAACGAGCGTCATTAATAGTAAGACGAGAACCACAAAGGTCGATATCCACTCTGTCCAGATATAACTCAGCAGACCTAATCCAGACTTTTTCTCTTGATCATTTTGCATGTCTATTCCAATTTATTGTTTTCAACATCCATCCAAAGATGTTGAATCATGCGATATCCATGGTTGATAGATAAATGAATTTACCCTTAGAATCACCAGTCCCTTTTAAACCGCTTAAATTTGCAGCAATCTTTTCCAAAAAAGAATGACTACAATCACTTTTTTATAGGTTGTTTTTATCAATTTGCCTGCGTTCTACCTTTCCTTTTTATCGATAAATAAGCTAAACCACTTAACACACCGCCAATCGCACCAATCAAATGTGCCTCCGTTAACACGGGGCTACCGATTAACTGAGCTGTGCCTGCTTGTCCAAAGGTATTTTCCCAAAGTAACTTTGCAGCAATCAAGACCAAAACCAATATGGCAAACTTACGTTCTTTCGGATACTGCAAATACACCAAACTCACCGCAGTATATAAACCATGCAGAACACCAGACAATCCAGCATAAGCATCAATATAAGGCAAATAAAAATAAAAAATCAGGCTGATAAATGGCGGTAGGATCAATAACAGAGCGCATAAATGTCGATTAAGTACGTGAGGGAAAATGAACGGCAAACATGCGAATGCCAACATATTCAATAAAAAATGCATCCATCCAACATGCACCCAATGCGCCGTCCATAAACGCCATAACTCAGTGAGTAAACTCGGTTTCCAATAAATAAAATGATCAGCAAAGACCTGTAAGCTCGCTGATATTGAAATACATACAGCGATCAAAATGACTTTCCGTATCCATATTTGATCTTTCATTTATCTACACCTCTTCAAAAACAGACCTTTTACGATGCACAAATCATAAATAATTTGTTCACTGAGAACTGTAAAAGGTCGTTTAATTCAAGTTACTCAACAGGTTTTCTGCTGGAACAGATCGTTATTCATCACCATCGAATAATGCATCTAATTCTGATGAACTTTGTTTTTCTTCATCCCAAAATGAAGATAAGCCCTCATCACTTGCTCGTACACCCGTATTTTCAGTCCAATAACGGTCTGCAATACCGCGCACCATCAAGCCAGCTATTTGGTCAACTAGTCTAAATTGAGGATTTGCTGGTTTGTCTTCACCTGAGGCAGCAGCATAAGAACGTAACGCATCACGCATTTTCGCATCATCACCGCTTGCTTGAGCGGCAACAGCATATAATGCATGCGCTAAACGAACACCTTTTTTCTCACCAATTTGCATTGACTCTTTCATGGTTGCATAAGGTTCAGGTTTTCCATCGCCAGCACCAGGTAATAAGGTCCAAATCACTGCACGGGTCGCCATTGGCGCACCCCAATATTTTTCATTATCCAAACAGGCCATGCCGCGCTCAACAATCCCTGCGATATCTTTAGGTACGTTGACTGAACCACCAGAATTAATATCATTGGTCATTGCTTGCAAGCCATTTACCATCCCTAGCAAATACACCGTTTGATCTAGATCATTACGCATAGTTGGGCAGGAGTCGCCTAATTTATATTTATATTTCGTTTCCCAGCGGTTTGCGAAAAGCTGATAACTGGTATATTGACGTTGAGCCGCAATCGCTGCCCAACGTTTTTGTTCGATACGCGCATCTTGTGCTTCAGTAATTTGTCCTGCTTTTGCT
Source organism: Acinetobacter sp. 3657 (assembly GCF_031456775.1). NCBI lineage: Bacteria > Pseudomonadati > Pseudomonadota > Gammaproteobacteria > Moraxellales > Moraxellaceae > Acinetobacter > Acinetobacter sp. 3657. The sequence continues at coordinate 89,739 of NZ_JAVDVH010000011.1, forward strand.
GCTCGCAAATAACGTAGTTCTGCTTCTAATGCTTGATTCTCAGCACAGACACCAGATGCTGTATACAACAATACCGCCATCCGCGTTGGATCAGCCCCCATCTCTTTGGTCGACATCACAGCCGGCGTTAAAGCGTTCCCTGAGTTACACACCATTTCAGCATCATCCATTGCTAAAATTGGCGGTACAATATGCCTTTCACCAAAACCTAGAGCAACATTTGCCCCAGTTTTAATCACATATGAACACCCTGTTAACATTGATGTTGTTAAAAACGCAACCGCCACGCCCTGTCCAACTTTATGCAGTCTAGACATACTTCCTGTCCTCTAATTAATTTATTTTCCTTTTAATCGTACCTTATCAGATGCCATACTCGAGTTAAAGAGTAATTGCTCTAATTTTGACATAGATATCTTGACACACTTCACAGAACAATGAATTGACAGATATTTGGGAATACAGGAATTTCAGGCAAAAAAAAGTAGCATTGCGACGGTTCAGCACATGCTACTTATTAACTGGTAATATCGTGAAACTTTTTACATTTTAGTTTTGTTGAAAATAATCCTTAAGTAACGTTCCAGCTCTTCCTACAACAATCGCCATAACGATTGCAATTACTAGAAACATCCACATTGAAATCTCCATAGAGACCTCCTACACTTTGTGTGTCTACTTTTGATAGACACTAGATTGGCGCTCGTCATCAATGTTCATGGGAGTATGATCTATTGATGACACCTTCAATCTCTTTCTCTTGTTCACTCCAATCTTAGATTGATGTGACTCAAGAAGTTCCCTGAGTAAAGTTCCTGCTCTTCCTACTACAATTGCAAAAATGACTGCAATCACCAGAAACGACCATGTTGGAATTTCCATCATTTTGGACCTCCACCATACTTTACGTTGGTGTTTGTACTTTAACCAAAACGCATCCAACTTGATCGGCATATTGTCGGACAATCATAATTTTCAGGATATTTTAGAGTATTTAATCTAACAATTTAGAACACACAAGTGATAAAAACACATAAGATATTGAATAGTATTATTTTATTTAAAACACACGACCATGGAGTTGTCTAACAATCAAGCAAGTTTTGCCAGTATTTTCAGGTTTTTCCACTGTAAAACTGACAATTGATCCCACCAAATGATACATGGGGGATGCAAAGGATCATAAAAATAGATCACGATATAGCATTGGTGATCAATAATCTGTCGGATTTTTCTATGTTGAATCGAGTGAGGCAAATGACGAAAACAAAAAGACCATTCTTGACCGTCTAAATATTCAAAGCGTTGTATTTGAGGTTTTTTTTGAAATACAAACCAAGCAACCGCCATGATAACAATGCTGAGTAACCATAACGGTATAGAGAGCAATCGATATAATAAACATATAATGATAATAAAAATAAAGAGTTGCAAAACAATAGCAAAGCGACTGTATTGCAACTCAAAAACACGGTTAGCCATGTACATAGTGTTTTAATTTCAAAATGAAGTCCTTCAACTCGGTGCGCGGTGGCTCACCTACCTCCATAAACCAATCTAGCAAATCAGGATCTTCTTGATCGACCAACTCTGCAAATAATGCTTTTTCCGCGACATCTGCACTGAGATAGTAATTTTTAACATAAGGGTCAAAATACACATCGATTTCTTTTAATCCCCGACGTGCACGATAAATTACCTTACGTTCTTCCAGTGTCATTTCTTCAGACATGCTTTGTTCCACTACGCAACAATTTCCCCATAGTGTACTCGATCGTCCCATAAAGTTCGCAGAGATTTTTCTCAAGTGACCAAATACATCAATCAAATTGAGCATTGATCACATTGTTCAATATTTTCGATTTCTTGTATCGTGATAAGGATGATTTTTAAATCCAATAGACTAGGGAAAAAATAACAAATGCAATCAGGTGCTATTCGTCCAATTCCAAATATGTTACCGCGTAAACTATTTACTTCAGATCACGAAGCATTTCGCGAAACCGTCCGTAAGTTTTATGAAAAAGAAGTTGTTCCAAATATTGAAAAATATGAACAACAACAACATGTCGATCGTGATTTGTGGAATAAAGCAGGTGAACTTGGCTTACTCTGCACTACCATGCCTGAAGAATATGGTGGCTCGGGTGTAGATCGACTGTACAGCATGATTCTGATTGAAGAGCAAGCTTATGCAATGGACTCAAGCACAGGGTTCTCCTTGCACTCAGATATTGTTGCCAACTATATCAATAACTTTGGCAATGACGCGCAAAAACAACAATGGCTACCGAAAATGGCAACAGGTGAAGCCGTTACAGCGATTGCGATGACAGAACCAGGAACAGGTTCAGATTTACAAGCCGTTCGCACCACAGCCGTGCTTGATGGCGATGAATATGTGATTAATGGCTCTAAAATCTTTATTACCAACGGCTATCTCTGTGACATGGCTATTGTCGTCTGTAAAACAGGCAACAATGAAAAAGGTTCAGCCAACTTATCTCTGATTATTGTTGAAGCAGACCGCGCAGGTTTTAGTAAAGGTAAACCTTTAAATAAAATCGGCATGAAAGGTCAAGATACCTGTGAATTGTTCTTTGATGATGTACGTGTACCCAAAGAAAATCTTCTTGGTATGGAAGGTATGGGCTTCATGATGCTGATGAAAGAGCTTGCGTGGGAACGTATGCTGGTTGCGATCATTTGCCAAGCAGGTGCTGAAGCTGCCTTTGCTCATACAGTGCAATACACCAAAGACCGTAAAGCATTTGGCAAAGCAATTAGTACGTTTCAAAACACTCGTTTTAAACTGGCAGAGTTACGAACTGAAATTGATTTCTGTCGTACCTACCTAGATCGTTGCATGGAATTACAGCTAGAAGAAAACTTAGGGGTGGATGCAGCAGCAGCAGCTAAATACAAAATCTCTGACATGTTCTCAAAAGTTGTCGATGAATGCTTACAATTACATGGCGGTTATGGCTATATGCTGGAATATCCAATTGCACGTGCTTATATCGACAACCGTGCAAACCGTATCTATGCGGGTACCAATGAAATCATGAAAGAACTTATTTCACGTACCTTGTAATCCGAATCGACGCAAAAAAAGGAATAGTGCATCAGCACTATTCCTTTTTCATTTACTTTGGCTCAACCTTATCAGAAGGTTGACTAGATGTAGGATTCATCCGTGCCATTAATTGTTTTACCGTCGGATTTTCAATATGCTGCTGCATGGTCGTGTTCAAAGCAGTTCGTGCATGTTGTGTGGTAAAATGTGCAACCTCGCTCCCCACCTCACTTGCTTTTTTTGCCCAAACTTTTCCTTCAGTAGATTGATAAAAAGTTAATGCCGCTTGTAATTCTTTTTGACTAAACGTTTCGACATAGCGCTGAACAATAAATTGCTTTCTTTGCTCACTATTTAAGTTTTTAACTAAATCCACATAAAAGCTTTCTGGTATATCTTTCGGCAAACGCAGACGGATTTGCTCTAAAATCATCTTGTCGGTACTTTGTAGACCTTGCTCCGTTCCATCTATAGACACTAACTTTTGCGCAATCACTTCTTTTTGTTTGACATCACTTGCAAAAGAAAAAGTACTCAATAATAAAGTCCCCAAAATTAGTATTTGCTTCATCACACTTCCCTTGCTAATCAATTTTTTTAATGTGCTCAATATACTCGATATTTAAATTATTTAAAGAATATCCATTCAACATTTAAACAAAAAGCCCTATGCATTTGCATAGGGCTTGTTTACTTCAATTAAACCATTATGACACTAATTTTGGTTTACGATCTGCTTGCTCGTCACGTTTACTAAATTGTAAAACGCCATCATTAAATTTCGCATTTTTCAATTCTTTACGGTCAGCAAGGTAGTTGTTGGTTACTTTCCAAGGTGCACGACGACCTTGTTTAGGCATTACATCAGCAGCACGTGCGATATAACCTGATGATAAACTCCCCATTACAGTATCTTCCATTAAATCAGCTTGGTTACCCAAAGCAATGACTTCGTCAAAGCCATTCTGGTCCATGTGATTGAGCAAGCGACAAATGTAGTCAGCAGCAACATCCACTTTTAAAGTCCAAGATGCATTGATATAACCAATGATCATCGCCATATTCGGAACATCACTGACCATCACACCTTGATACAGCATATGATGAGAGGTATTCATTGGTTTACCATCTATCGAACCTTTCACACCACCTAGAATCTGAATTTCTAAACCTGTTGCAGAAATGACAATATCAGCGTCCAAGTGCTTACCAGACTTCAATAATACGCCATTCGCAGTGAACTTCTCAATTTGATCCGTTTCAACACTGGCTTGACCTTCACGCAGTGCTTTGAACAAATCACCATCAGGTACAACACATAAACGTTGATCCCAAGGATTGTAGCTAGGTGTAAAGTGTTTCATATCTACTTTCCCCTTAAGCTGTAATTCAATACCTTTCAACAATAAACGACGTACTGTTTTTGGATGTTTTAGTGCAAGTGCATAAATTGCACGTTGCATCCCGATATTACGTGCGCGCGTAAATTTATATGCAGTTTCTTCTGACATAAATTTACGGGTCTTTTCATAAATAAAGTCAATCGAAGGAATGCTTGCAATATACGAGGGTGAGCGCTGTAACATCGTGACATGCCCTGCTCCACCTTTCACCATTGAAGGAACGAGAGTAATAGCTGTTGCACCACTACCGATGATAACAACCTTCTTACCTTTATAATCTAAATTTTCTGGCCAATGCTGTGGATGGATCAATTGACCTTTAAAATCTTCTTGATGAGGAAATGTTGGTGCATAACCTTGATCATAATTGTAGTAGCCAGTACAACCCATTACAAAATTTGCTGACCAAGTTTGTTTTTTCTTGTTGCTGTCTTCTATTTCAACCAACCATTTTTTCTTAGCAGAATCATAGTTTGCAGAAAGGACACGATGACCAAAATGAATTTTTTCTTTTAACTTAAATTCGTTAATAACTTCAGCGAGGTAACCCTTGATTTCTGGACCACTTGCCAAAACTTTTTCTTTCGCCCATGGCTTAAAATTAAAACCAAACGTTGACATATCAGAGTCAGAGCGAATCCCTGGATAACGGAATAAATCCCAAGTTCCACCAAAACTTTCACGACGCTCTAAGATTTCAAAACTACGTTGTGGACAGTTTTTAGAAATATGCACAGCAGAGCCAATCCCAGAGATTCCTGCGCCAATAATTAGAACATCAACTTGCTTTTCCATTTTTTTTATACCTAGTAGAAACTATGAGTTTATTAAAGCACAAATTTGACAATACACAATGTCAAGTTTAGTCATTCATCGGTTTTTTTATATCAGTTCGGGACATTTTGCAGAAAAATTGAGGTTAAAACATTTTTGAGATTTACGATTGAATCTGAATTTTATAAAAATTATTAGCCTCGCTTATCTTATATAGTTGCCGTAAATATTTTAGCAGAGTAGTTTTAATGCAAATGAATAAAAATGAAATGATTAAGTATGGAACAATATCTCGCTCAGAAGCTTAGTACGCTGAAATATAGAGCGGTTTATAACAAAACAGATGCTTAAGTGTCAGCTGTATTTTGTTAGTTTTAGAAGTTCAATAGCAGCCATAATCTTCGGGTCTAGGAATGATAGTTTTAAACTCCCAAATGAATGAATTCTTCTTATCAAGGGGTAATACTCCTATTCCCGAGACTTTAGAACTTAAGGTATTAGAAGGCTTTTATGAACATGCTGATAGTATTGTCTTTGCTTTTTACAAAGACCGATTAGAACACTTGGACTATAATACCGTCATTAGTAGATATGGAGATCTAACTGGATTTGAAGCATCCGCAAATGGAATTCACATAGATGATTACATTGATAATCAAAACTTTACTACAAATGAGATAATAAACATTGGTTTTTCATTGGTTCAATTAGTACAAAATTTATGGAATAAGTTAAGAGATGATGAATGTAGTATTATCTTATCATCTGATTTAGAAAGTGAATTAGGGAGCAATGCATCACTTACTTTCCATAAAAAAAGAGCAAATGAAATATTAATGGATAGCCTAGATGGCTGTCTTCAAGCAGTATTCATTTGTGACAACAAGGACTCAATCACAATCTAGACTTAGATTAAATTTAGTTTCATTTCGCATGATGTACACAGCTTTATGCCATAGAATGCCGATATTTCTAAAACGAATCTTAAATACAGCCAATAAAAAAGGTTGGCTTTCGCCAACCTTTTTTGAACAACTGTTCTACACGTAGAAGTATTATTTTACTTCACGGTCAACGAGTTCAACGTAAGCCATCGGTGCAGCATCACCTGCACGGAAGCCCGCTTTAAGAACACGAAGATAACCGCCGTTACGTTCTTTGTAACGAGGGCCAAGAATGGTAAATAATTTACCAACAGTTGCTGCAGAGCGAGTACGAGCAAACGCTAAACGACGGTTTGCTACTGTATCGTTTTTAGCCAAAGTGATTAAAGGCTCAGCAACGCGGCGAAGTTCTTTCGCCTTAGGCAAAGTTGTTTTAATTAACTCATGCTCAACTAAAGCATTTGTTAAATTTTGGAACAACGCCTTACGGTGGCTGCTTGTACGGCCTAATTTCACACCACTATTACGATGACGCATGGTGATAGTCCTACTTAATTAACGGCTACGATAGGCAAAACGGTCATCCATACGGAGACTAGCTGGTGGCCAGTTCTCTAAACGCATGCCGAGTTGTAAACCTTTCGATGCCAAAACATCTTTGATCTCAGTTAACGATTTTTTACCTAAGTTTGGAGTTTTTAACAACTCAACTTCAGTACGTTGAACAAGATCACCAATGTAGTAAATATTTTCTGCCTTCAAACAGTTAGCAGAACGAACAGTTAGCTCGAGATCATCTACTGGACGAAGCAAGATTGGGTCAACTTCTTCGCGAGGTTCTTGAGCCACAGGTGTTTGATCTTTCTGAAGATCAACAAAAATTGCAATTTGTTGTTGCAAGATTGTTGCCGCTTTGCGGATTGCTTCTTCTGGATCAACAGTACCATTAGTTTCAAGATCGATCACTAGCTTATCAAGATCAGTACGTTGTTCTACACGAGCATTTTCAACTGTGTAAGACACGCGCTTAATCGGGCTATAAGAAGCATCTAACTGTAAACGACCTACAGGACGTGTTTCGCCTTCCGGGAAACGAGAGTCAGATGTTTCATAACCACGACCTTGAGAAACTTTAAGGCGCATTTTTAATGAACCAGAAGAACTCAAAGTACCAATTAAATGATCAGGGTTAACCACTTCAACATTATGAGGTAAACGAAGGTCAGCTGCTGTTACGTCACCTGCACCTTGTTTCTCTAATGTCAAATATGCTTCGTTTTGATCGAACAGCTTAATAGACAATCCTTTTAGGTTCAGCAAGAGCTCGACGATGTCCTGCTGCAAGCCTTCTAAAGTACTGTACTCGTGCTCGACGCCTTCTATTTCTACCTCTACCACAGCAGCGCCAGGCAGAGAAGACAATAGAATGCGACGTAAAGCATTACCTAGAGTGTGACCAAAGCCACGCTCTAAAGGTTCCAGAATCACTTTTGCCGAGGTCCCGCTCACCGCTTCGACCTTGATCGCTTGCGGAGTTAGAAACTCGTTTGCAGTACGCGTCATTTATTGCTACCTCAAGGATTATTTAGAATACAATTCTACAATCAAGCTTTCGTTGATTTCAGCAGGTAAATCAGAACGATCTGGTGCAGCTTTGAACGTACCTTCCAACTTAGAATGATCAATTTCCATCCAAGCAGGTGTACCACGTTGAGCAGCTAATTCAATTGCATTTTTGATACGCAATTGTTGCTTAGCACCTTCATGTACCGCAATTACATCACCAGCTTTTACTTGAATAGACGCAATGTTTACACGACGACCATTTAAAGTAATAGAACGGTGACTGACTAACTGACGAGCTTCTGAACGTGTAGAACCAAAACCCATGCGATAAACAACGTTATCAAGACGGCTTTCGAGCAATTTCAACAAGTTTTCACCTGTTGCGCCTTTCACACGAGCAGCTTCTTTATAGTAATTACTAAATTGACGTTCTAACACACCGTACATACGACGTACTTTTTGTTTTTCACGTAATTGTAGTGAATACTCAGATTGCTTACCACCACGAGCCGCACCATGTTGACCAGGTGCTTTATTGTGCTTTTTGGTTTTAACATCAAACGGTTTAACGCCTGATTTAAGTTGCAGGTCTGTCCCTTCGCGGCGAGAGAGTTTGCATTTTGGACCAATATAACGAGCCATGAATGTTTCTCCTTACAC
>NZ_JAVDVH010000012.1:0-91140 GCF_031456775.1 Acinetobacter sp. 3657
GAGTAATCTTTCGCTTCACCGCCGTAAGTTTTTGCACAAATAGTTGCAATCGCAGCAGTTAAAGTTGTTTTACCATGGTCAACGTGACCAATTGTACCCACGTTTACGTGTGGTTTATTACGTTCAAACTTAGCCTTAGCCATTTGACTTTCCTCGTTTACGTCGACACCAGTTTAGAGAAAACAACCCTGAAACACTTTTCTTATCGACATTCGCCTAAAAAAACTAAACACCCAATACTTGAAAAGCAGACTATAATAGCCTGCTTCTTTAAATCTTTTGTAGAAAAATCTACTAAGCTGTATATCTGGAGCTCTTATCGAGATTTGAACTCGAGACCTCTCCCTTACCAAGGGAGTGCTCTACCACTGAGCTATAAGAGCGATGTCTTCGATAATAATGGAGCGGGAGACGAGGTTCGAACTCGCGACATGCAGCTTGGAAGGCTGCCACTCTACCAACTGAGTTACTCCCGCATGTTGGTACTTACCACTTCAATCGAAGCTAAATGGTGGTGAGAGAAGGATTCGAACCTTCGAAACTTTCGTAGCAGAGTTACAGTCTGCCCCCTTTGACCGCTCGGGAATCTCACCACATCACACTTACACAGTGCTGTTCTTTACTCAAAATATCAAAACCTTAAGATGGTGCCGGCACACGGATTCGAACTGTGGACCTACTGATTACAAGTCAGTTGCTCTACCAACTGAGCTATGCCGGCGTTTCTTAGTGTTTCGTACGTTTCGTATCGGAACGGTGTGCAGTTTAGCAAAACTTACACATGATGCAAGCAGTTTTTTTAGAAAAACTGCGAAAAACTCATAAAATCAATCCGTTTGACGATAATTCAACCGCTTTGATCACTGCGCGTGCTTTTATTTGGGTTTCATTCCACTCTGACTCAGGATTTGAGTCAGCAACAAGCCCCGCACCTGCTTGTACATAGACTTTTTCATCGCGAATCACACAAGTACGAATCGCGATCGACATATCCATTTCGCCATGCCAGCCCAAATATCCAACTGCACCGCCGAACACACCTCTTTTTACAGGCTCAACTTCATCAATAATTTCCATGGCACGAATTTTGGGAGCGCCTGAAAGTGTCCCCGCAGGAAAAGTCGCCTTAAAAACATCTAAAGCATCGACATCATCCCGCACTTCACCTTGTACATTGGAAACAATGTGCATGACATGCGAATATCGCTCGATCACCATTCGGTCAGTCACTTGCACTTTACCGATTTTAGAAACACGGCCCACATCATTACGACCTAGATCGATCAACATTAAATGTTCAGCGATTTCTTTTTCATCAGACAGCAGATCTTGCTCTAATGCCAAATCTTCTTCTTTGGTCTTGCCTCTTGGACGCGTGCCTGCCAAAGGTCGTACTGTCGCAATGCCATTTTCCAAGCGAGACAAAATCTCTGGCGATGAACCTACGATATGAAACGGTTTTTGATCTGTCAGGGTTTGACCTTGTACCAAAAACAAATAGGGGGATGGGTTTAAGTGACGTAAAGCACGATAGACTTGTAATGCCTCACCATCAAAATCAGAGACCATACGCTGCCCAGGTACAACCTGCATGACATCCCCTGCACGGATGTATTCTTTTACTTTTTCAACTGTTTCGATGAACTTTTCTTTGCCCGTAATCGATTCAAAATGCGGTGCAGTATGTGGTTTCGCTTGCAAACTTACTGGTATTGCAAGCAACTGTTCAAGCTGATCAAGTTTCTCTTGCGCCTTTGCATAAGCATCTTCTTGATGAGCATCGACGTGATGAATCAAAAACAAGGTGTCTTTTAAATTATCAAATACAATCACAGTTTGAGACAACATCAACCATAAATCTGGCAAAGTCACTGGATCGGCTGCTGGGATATTTTTGAGTTTTGGTTCGATATAGCGCACTGCATCATAGCCCAAATATCCAACCAAACCACCGGTAAAGTTAGGTAAGTCAGGTAGTTCCACTTGCGTCGGCACTTTAAATTGGCTTTGAAAGTCACGAATATATTGAAATGGATCACTGCAACGCTGCTGGGTCACAGACCCATCCGCCTGCTGAACGGTTAAAACGCCTTCATTACATGAAAAAACGGTCGACTCACCCAAGCCAATCATGGAATAGCGCGCCCAATTTTCCCCACCTTCAACCGATTCAAATAAATAAGCATGTTTGTGCTGTTTAAACCGTGCAAAAACAGAAAGTGGCGTTTCAGTATCCGCCAAACGTTGGCGGTAAACAGGTATCGTGTTATAGCCTGCTGATTTTAGTTGTTCAAATTGTGCGAATGTGGTCATGGGCATTCTCTATGCTTTTAGCTCTATGGTTTCGATTTTTTTGCGTTTCCTTGTTTCAATTGCGTCAAGCCCGCCATCGAAAAACCATAACAACATTCATGCCCCACTCCTCACTCGATCTTCTTCAATCAACTCAACTAAACTATCAACCACTTGTTGCGGCTGACAGTCATAGATACTTTCTCCATGATTATAGCCATAGCTGACCACAATACAATCAATACCTGCGCGTCTTGCTGCTTCGACATCATTGCTCGAATCGCCAATCATCAAGCTTTGTGATGCAGATGCATTTTGACTTTGCATGCAGTGCAGTAAAGGCAAAGGGTGCGGTTTTCGCTCAGATAAGCTATCCCCACCAACGACCATTTTAAAATACCGACTCAATTCCAAAATATCGAGGATACCTTTTGCTAAATGTGCAGGTTTATTGGTAACACAGACCATCGAGATATCATGCGCTTGACAATACTCCAAAAAGGCGAGAACACCATCATAAACAGTGGTGTTCACACACAACTCTTGCGCATATACCTGCATAAAAGTTTCAAGCAATTGCTTTTGCTGCTGTGCATCTACCTGCCCAAACAAATGTTCAAGCACAGTTTCACATAATCTCGCTGCACCTTTGCCAACCCACTCCCGAACCTGCACTTCGGTTACTAAAGGCAAGCTCAACTTCTCCAAACTCAGATTCATGGCGCGATACAAATCAGCGGCAGAATCCACCAACGTTCCATCAAGATCAAATAGGATCAGATGACGACTTTGTAACTGTGCAACAGACATGATACTGACTCTAGAAAATAAAAAAGGCATACCTATTATGGAATGCCTTTTATTGTAAAGACTTAGACTGATTATTTAAAGAACAGCCAAGCAACCATCGCCAAAATGATCAACACAATAATCGAAATCAAACCAACCGAAGCATTTTTTTGTTGCTGTTTTTCCTGCATCAAAGGTGATTCAGTTGCAACTGGTGGTTGTTCTGAAGCAGTTTGAACATTTACATGTTCAGGAATTGGTGCTGGTTTTGGAATCGCAACTTGCTGTGGCATACCATCACGGCTAATCGGAGTCTCAACTGCACGCTCAGCAATACTCGGCATACCTTGATCGTGCGCAGCAGATGAAATAGGTTCGATTTCAATCTCTGGCAAATCTATATCCATCGTTGTAGGCGCAAAAATCGAGAATGTAAAACTCGCAAATTGCAAAATATCACCATCATGCAATTCGGTTTCTTGCTCAATACGCAGATCATTTACAAACGTACCATTGGATGAATTTAAATCTTGCACCCACAGCATTTGATCTTTGAGCAATAGCGCCGCATGACGACGTGAAATATCCGCTGATTGCAATAAAATATCAGCATCCTGATGTCGTCCGACCAACATATCACGCTCGATCGTGATTTCTTTCCCCGTAAACTCACCTGTAATGGCTTGCAATTTCCAAGTCATAAACACCAATCCTTATCCTGATTTATTGATTATCGGTTCTGGCAATCTTAACATTGTGACATATGTGCTTGTGTGCATCTACTGTGAAGATGCAGGATGAATCGTTGTCGTGGTCACTGTGTTTTTACTTCGCTCTACTGAACGCTTTTGTAAAGGTGCTTCCACCGTCGCAACTGGCGTTGTCACAACCGCTGTTTGGCTTTGTGTGGCTGTTGGCACGTTTTGATAAGGTGAGGCATTCACCGCAGGTTGTTGACGATAAATATCGTTTACACTCTCAGGTAGTTTTGCAAAGTTGCCATTTTTATCCATCGAAAGCTGCAAGCTATAAAGCTGATTATAGCGTTGCTGAGAGATACGACGGATATCATCCGAATCCCCTACAATAGTCGGATGGATAAACACCAAAAGATTACGCTTTTCGTTGCTTCGAGTATCTGCACGGAATAAACGTCCTAAATACGGAATATCGCCTAACACAGGGATACTTTGGCGAGTTAGACTAGTATCATCAGAAATCAAACCACCCAAAATCACAGTTTGTCCATGATCAGCCAATACCGAGGTCTTAATCGCCCGTTTACTGGTCACCAAATCTGTTGCCTGCCCTCGATTAGGCTGAACATTTGAAACCTCTTGTTCAACCTCAAGACGAACCGACCCTCCTTCACCAATATGAGGCACAACTTTCAGCGTTATCCCCACATCCTTCCGTTCAACCGTCGTATAGGGGTTTACGGTACTGTTACCCTGAGTTGCAACTGACCCTGTGACAAATGGCACATTTTGCCCCACGACAATATAAGCTTCTTCATTATCCATTGTGACAATTGATGGAGTCGATAAAAAGTTCGATTTAGTATTCGCTCTCAGCGCTTGTATCAGCGCACCGTACGCCCTGCGTGGGTTTTCAAAATTCCCGACACCTATTGAAGCACCATCTCCCAAAGCACCTGCTGCACCTGCTGCACCGCCAGTTAAATAACCAGCTGCAATTTTGGACAATCCAGAACCAAGATTTGAAAAGTTAACCAGTCCAACACCGCTACTTAGATCACCTAGTACCCATTGCACACCGAGTTGATCGGCATCACTACCCACAATCTCAATAATCGCAGCCTCTATCAGCACTTGCTGACGACGGGTATCCAATTGTTGAATTGCGGATTCAATTTCGCGCATCAACTGCGGATCAGCCTTAACCACTAAAGCATTCTGCGTACTGTCCGCAATAATACTGACACCGCCACCATTGAAGCTGGTCACATCATTTTGGCGGTTATTAAAGCCACTGTTGAGGCTAATCCCCGAACTACCTGATGAATTCCCTGACGAGCTTGTGCTTTGGTTATTTGAAATCAAATTATTGATCGGATTTGATGCATTACTATTGTTTGATGAAGCAGATGAAGCAACCGACTGACCAGAAACTAAACCTTGTAAAATTTCAGCGAGACTTTTTGCGCTGGCATATTTCAAACGAAAGACTTTCAAACCACCCAAACGATCTGCCGATGGCACATCCAACATCTCAATGATTTGACGCAAACGCTTACGTGAATCAGGATCACCTTTGATTAGAATACGATTGGTGCGATTGTCAGCAACGATACGTACGCGTGATCCCACAAAGTCTTTTGCTGCACCTGTTGCACTCATGGTTTCCAACAAAGTGATCACTTCCTCAGCCTGACTCGACTGCAAGCCAATCGCCTCAATATCGTTCTGACCCGTACCATCCAAGTTACGTACAATATTTTCAAGCTGATAAATATTGGCGGCGCGATCCGAAACAATCAATGCATTGGTTCCAGCAACTGCTGCCAAGTGTGCAAACTGCGGCATCAATGGGCGTAACGCAGGAACCAGATCATTTGGATTGGTATTTTGCAACCAAATCACCCGAGTTACGATCTGATCACCACCTGCACGATTGCGCCCATCGTAAGGAATACCAGCATTTTTTACATTACTGTCTGGTACCAAACGAATGGTATTTCCAGAAGGCAATGCCACCACACCATTAACGCTAAGCACCCCCAAAAACAGATCATAAACCTCATCTTTATTGAGCGGTTTATTCGAAATAACAGTCACATTGCCTCGTACACGAGGATCAACCGCAAAGTTCTTACCTGTAATATCTGCAACTTCGTTAATAAATGCTGCTAAGTCTGCATCACGTAAATTGATCTTCCATGTCTGTGCGTGTACATGGGTACTGATTGCCGCAACCAAAGGCGCTGCAGCAAGTAATGCCCAAAGTGGACGATGATGATTCAAAGAAGCCATAACCTGCACTTATTCCTAACTAATGTGATGACGTGTTATCACTGAAAACTCTGTTGTATGGTCATCACTTGATCACCACGTTTTATTTCTATTTTGGCATGTCCTTGACGACGTACTTGCTCTAATAATTGTACTTCGCTAAGTCCTTGCCCAACTGTCTGTCCATTGACCGACAGGATACGATCACCCGAGCGCAAACCCAATGTATTTTTTAAATTCGCTGGCGTTTGATCTGATATTTCATAACCATCGGTCCCACCGCTTACACCCATATTTTTCAAATACTGTTCACGGTTGTCTTGCATCTGTTGAATCGCTTGACCCAATGCAGACTGCGGCGCGTTCTGAACAGGTTCTGGTGTTTGAGGAGGGACATTATTCGGATTGCTAATAACGGGGTCGGCTGGTTGATACAACCCTTTATCTATTCCTTTAAATTTCACTTCTCGTGTCGCACCATTCCCTTGCTTCAATACCACATGATCCCAATAGACTTCCACCAACTGATAAGAGGTCGAAGCCAAGGTCTCACCAACGCGATAACGCTCAGCCGTATCATTCAGCTTAATAACCGCTGAAGACAAGAAACTCGGCGAACCCAAGAGAACGCCTTGTAATTCTAAATTGATATTGTCTTGAGCCGTTGTCGCTGCAGGCTCATTAAATAATGCAAATGAACTGATGTTGGGAACTTGGGCTTGCTGCGAACCCAGTTCAACTCGATCAAATTGCATCGGCTGTGGCGGAGCAACCACCCACCAAAATAAAGAAGCCAGTTTCCAGCAGAGCCATAAAATAAGCAAGGCTAAAATCAAAGGACCGAGTTTATCTAACTTTTGCCAACGCAGTTGTTGTATTTTCTGCATCCATGCGTCCATCACAAACCACCCTGCAGCAATGGCTGACGTGAACTAATAACAAAAGTTTCAAGCCCCGCTTTGCCTTGATAAGACGGAACATTCAAAAGCATGCGCTGTGTCAATTGCACATCGAGCATAAGACTGGCATCTACACTTAAGTTTGCCATTTTTTGACTACGCTGATCACGAACATCAAGTTGTAATTGTCCGTTGCTATCTTTTAATTCAGCAACCAGTGAAGGCATATTCATACGATCTTGACGTTGACCAAAAGTATAGGTCAGCTCACCTCCACCCCAGTTCAATCGCCCTTCTGTTGCACTGAAGCCTTTTTCTTTCTGATAGTTTAATTGCACATCGGCAAGCTGAATTGCATTCTCTGGCCACTGCCAGTCTGCAAAATATTTCAATGTTTCAGGTGAAATTTCACCGTTCAAATCCTTAATCACGATTTTTTTCCCCAAACCATAACCAAAGATACCGTTAAATTGAGTATTGCCACTATGTATATCAAGATTGGCGCCTAAGCGAAACAACAACAGATCCAAAGGTCTCGTTTTCCAATGCACCGAACCCCGTAGCTGACCACGTTGCCAATCCGCCTGCCCCTGCCAAATATTGCCACTGACGTTATGTAATAATTGATTATCTTTAGAAAATTTCGCAATTAGCCATGTTGCTGGAATCTGTAAAATAATAAAAATTAAAAATGCAAAAATGGCGAACAACCACCATCTCCATTGCTTGGTTTTTTTCTTCATCCTACCCATACCAACATACAAAATATCATCCTTTTTGAAATATTCGCTCTGAATGACATTATGCATAATTTTTCAACATCGCCAATTCTCTCATATAAAAAAACCAAGCTTTTTCAGCTTGGTTTTTTTATAAAGGATAAAGTCAGCGTATGACAAAACGATGACTTTTAAAACTTACTTAGATTAAGAAATCTTCAAGTTTTGCACCTTTTTCTAACTCAGCAACTAACCAGCGCGGTTGTTTACCACGACCAGTCCAAGTTTCCTCAGTATTGTTTTTATTACGGTAGCGTGGCTCTACAGCTTTACGTGTTGTTTTCTTACGCTTTTGCTCACCCGCTGCCAATAACTCTTCAACCGTAAATCCAATGCCTTCAGCAATCGCAACGATTTGATTATATGCATCTTCAACAGCTTGGTCTTTTTTACTCGCAATCAATACTTCTGCTTCTGCTTGCAGACGCTTTAAGTCTTCTACCGATAAATCACTAATATCTGGTTTCATCCGAACCACTCCAACTCAATAAGGAAAAATATATATCACGCAAAAATAAAATGAATTCAAAAATTCAGTTCAATATTAATTTATAAGCAATTCACTAATCAATATAAGAATAGTCGATTTAATGGCACTATAACAAAAAAATTGCTTTTTATTTACAATAAACTTCAAAAATATAAACCCAGCATAAAATATTTATTTATCTATTTTAATTTAAACCCATTCCAAACTGATCTTAACAGTGAGCATATTAAGCCCAATAAAAACACTTTTCATCCTATTGATGAGAGCGAGATTCAATTACCATCATTATTATTTAAACAATAAAAGAACCCCATTATACATACCGCCAATAAAGACATAATTGTCTTTATAATTACGAGTTTAGCTCCAAATCATTTCCAACACTCGCTTCAAGCTGAACGATTTTCTGTCTAATAAGTTCTGGAATATTCGATTTCTTTGAGCTTACTTTATCAACACAGACAATTACCGCCTCACCTGTTGCAACAATCTCGTTTTGAGTTTCACTCCATAAAACATATTGCATTCGAAATGCACTGTTTCGAAGCTCTTCAACTTTCGCACCAATATGCAAGACATCAGGGTAAAATACAGGTCTTAAATACTTACATTGGCTAGAAGCAACCACAGTCAATATATCTTGATCGAATATATTTAATGCCATTAAATAAACAATTCGGGCGCTTTCCATATAACGATAATATTGCACATTATTTACATGGCCAAAAGCATCCATATCCCCCCAAGCAACAGCTTGCTTATGCACAATTGGATAGACAGACAATTCATTCATATTTAGACTCATAGCTTAAAATTAAGAAAATTAACATCATTTTCAAATATTAAATTCAACTGTTTGATTAAATCAAGATTATCCCCAAGCATTGACTTAATTCGTAAATAACTCATTAAAATATTATCAGGATATAAAGTTAATAATTGTTCTGCTTCAAGGTGTCGTTGAGTTGCCACATAAATATGCCACTTTGCAAAGGTCAACATTGGCACACTGGTATAGCGCTGTTCGAGCTGCATAATGCGTTGTTCAACATAACTATAATCGGGGATTTGCTTTAACAACTGTTGTTGGAACCACAGGTAAAATACTTCTGGATCAAAATGCTCTTGCAACAAATGTAAAGCCAAGTCTTCGTGCTGCACACTCATCTCTGGCATCCGCGCCAATAATTTTAGCCAGAGCACCTTACTCGTATAGGGGCGAGCTTGAATTTCACTTTGCAACGCGAGATAACGCTGCTGTAAAGCTGCCAAATCATCAACTGAAGCCTGATCAAACTGAATCAAAAGCTGTTGCAACCATAAATCACGATGCGCTGGGTCAAGTAGACCAAATTGAGTCGTTTGCAGAAATAACCAAGGCTTTTGTAAAGCAAGTTTGCCCCAAAGCGCAGTCATACGTTGCTGATAAGCTGTTTCTACTTCAGCCAACCATGGAGAAAGTTGGTGCTGTGTCAAAAACTCCAAGTGTATCAGTGCCTTTTCGGTCTCTTGTTGTGCTAGAAAAATATCGATTCGTTGCAGTTCTGCCAGCTCAAAAGCCATCGGGGCTGAGCGATCCAAGCACTGCAAGGCCGTATCAAAATCACCATTTTTATAATCAAATTGTGCATCAACGATCGGACTCAACAAACCAGATTGAGTAAAAACACGCTCAATAAACACCTGCTGATCTTTGGCTGAGTCTAGCAACCAAACGATGCCAAGCTGCTCATAAGGGTGTAAATCTTTAAAATGTAGCGCCGTTTCTTTTTTGCGTTGTTCACGCACGATGTAACGCTTACTAAATAACCACAAGAGTTGTGTCAAGAAACTCACAAAAACAAACAGTGCGATCAATCCCCATGCACTGCTTTGAAATTGCCAATCACGCCAGTAAATATAGGCATAGCCATGCCCATAGCCATAGCTCAATACAGCAAACAGGGCAAATAACAATAAACTTGCAAGTAAATAGATCCGTACTAAATGCTTCATTATCGATTATCCCAACAAGCCTAATGTGATTAATTTTGGTGTTGGTACTGCAGGAAGATTTAAAATTTTATCTAATCGTTGCTTCATTTTCTGGCTATTCTGATCAGGCAATTCAGCCAATAATTTCATCACCTCTTGAATCGACTTACGATATTCAATTAATTGCCCTTGATGCAACGCTTGCGAGGCAAGCAATAAGCGCAACTGAGCCTCTTTCAAGGTAATATTACGATGCATTAAATCAGGTGAAGAACGCTGAATTTTTTCCAACTTAAACCACTGCCACCATGCAGATGATTCATTTTTTGCAATCGTCACTTTAGGATTTTGCAGCTCTTGCTGGATTCGCTGATCAATTTCCTGCAATAAATCTTGTAGCTGTTGCTGTTGTTGGTCTTGAGTCAGAATATATTGCTGAATCGCTTGTTTATCTTGTTCAATTGCTTTAACAAGACTGTGCTGCAATGCAGGCGATAGCGCGGACTGAGCAATATGCTGATGCACCTGATTCAAATGATCCAGTGCATAAGTGAACTGCTGCTGATCTAAAGCAAACTGAACCAGTTGCAATTGTTGTTGAATTAAAATGACTGGGGCAATCCCCGTCGTTATGATCGGTGTCATGCTGTAATCAGTAGACGCGGTAGTTGCAACACCACTATTTTGTAATTGACGCTGTACGGCGACCAATTGGTCATTCAATAATGCATAACGCTGGTCTGTTTGAGCAAGTTGTTGTTGAAGTTGCGGAACACTCTGAGCATTTTTCGCAACGTCATAACTCAGCTTGGCTAGCCACAATATACTCAGCAGCAGTATCAAATACACAATTTTTCTCATACCTTTCCTTGCCAGTCACGCATGCGTTGAATAATCTCTGATGCAGATAAATTTTCAAGCTGAATAATGTTAATCGCGTCGCCTAGTTGTACTTGCGAATCTGTTAGAATTTTTGTCAATCGCTCGCCCAAAACAAGATAAATCCACTGTACATCACTGGGATGCTGAGCACAAAGTTGCAACCAATTTTGCCAACTGGCCTCACTACTCACCAGCACAGCAGTAGGTTGATTAGGATCAAGTTTTTGCACAATCTTTAAAAACCCAGACCTACTTTGCTCAGGGCACTGACGGCGGTAAAGCACAAAATTAAGGATAGAGACACCCTGCTGCTGCAATTGTTGCATCATAAATTGCCGCCCGCCTTTGCCCCGCCAGAAAGCGATTTTATTTAAATTTTCTCTTTGTTTTAAAATTGGCAACTCGAGCATTCCTTCCGAGTTTTCCACATCAGGAACATCGCTGGCAATATTAAATTTCATCAGCGCTTGTGCGGTTGCCTGCCCCACCGCAATCCACTGGATATGCTTGAGCTGCGTCAACTGGATACCAGCCTGCTGCAAATAATGCATACCAATTTCAACAGCCGTCGGACTCACCACGACGATGATTTCAGTTTCATCGAGTTGCTGATAAAGGTGTTGTAATACATCAGAAAAAGGTTCAGCAACCAACTCAAGTAATGGCAAAGCCTCGACCTGATAACCCGCCTCAAGCAACGCTTGGGTGAGTGCGTCTGCGCGATCTTCAGGACGAGTATTGATAAAAAGCATTAATACAACGCTTTCAATAATTCACCCGCACCTTGATCAAGTAGCCGCTGTCCAAGCTGCTCTCCCAACTGCTCCGCCTCTGCCGCCGTACCGACCATTTGCTCTTTCAGCAAGGTTTTACCATCAACGCTACCGACTCGCCCTTCAATCAGTAATTGATCATTGACTAAAGTGGCATAGCCTGCGATTGGCACTTGGCAGCCACCCTCCAAATAAGCATTAAGGGCGCGTTCCGCACGGACACAAATCGAGGTTTCTTCATGTTGCAAGGGTTGGATCAATTTAAGCAATTCTGCATCATTTGCGCGACACTCCAAGCCTAGAGCACCTTGTCCAACCGCAGGCAAACTCACCACAGGCGTTAAACAATGACGAATTCGATCCGCCAAACCTAAGCGTTTCAAACCTGCGCTGGCCAAAATAATGGCATCATACAAACCGTCATCCAGCTTTGCTAAGCGTGTGCCAACATTACCTCGTAAATCAATGATTTCTAGATCTGGGCGTTGTTGTAAAATTTGGCATTTACGACGTAGACTCGATGTTCCAACTTTTGCACCTTGTGGTAATGCATCAAAATGCTGATATTGATTTGAAACAAATGCATCTAAAGGATCTTCACGCTCACAAATGACTGCAAGCGTTAAACCTTGTGGCAAGTGCATTGGCACATCTTTCATGGAATGGACTGCCAAATCAGCACGACCATCCAACAAAGCGGCTTCCAACTCTTTCACAAACAATCCTTTGCCCCCAATCTTGGCTAATGGGGTATCTAAAATCTTATCGCCTTGTGTCACGAACTTAACCAGTTCAACCGTCAAATCTGGATAAAGCTCGTTTAAACGAGAACGAATATGCTCCGCCTGCCAAAGTGCAAGAGGGCTTTGTCGAGTCGCAATTTTTAAGGTTTTCATAAATCCAAATTAAGTATTGATCAAGGCAATTGTTCCAAACTTAACTTGATCCCCTAAAATTGCAAGCAAAAAATCATAAAGCCGCCCATACGCTGCCAAAAATACGGCATTTATAATTGATGCATACATTCTCTTAAACTAGGTAAATGACGGCGACTGACCGACAGCCGCTCATCCAGTTCACGTAATCGTACCTGATATTGTCCTGCGGCAACCAACTCAAGACCTTCCAAATAATCAAGAGAAACCAATGCATTTCGATGAATTCGAATAAAACGATCCGCAAATTCCAACTCTAAATCTTTGAGTGTTTCATCAATCAGTACACTGCCACTTTTATGACGCACGGTGACATATTTTTGATCGGCCAAGAAATAATAGACACTGTCTAATGGAATCAGCTCGACCCCACGATAAGTTTTCGCGGCAATTTGATGACGCTGATTTTTTACATCATACAACTCATCTTGTTGCAAACCCGTCATTTGAGCCTGAGTCAGTTGGGTTAAATGCTGAAATACCTGTTCTAAATCTTGGAGTGCTACTGGTTTTAGCAAATACCCTTGCGCTTGAAACTTAAATGCTTCCAGTGCATGTTGATCGTAGGCTGTACAAAAAATAATGGCAGGGCGAGGATTTAAATGACGCAGTTGTTCTGCACATTCCAAACCATTCATTCCAGGCATTTGAATATCTAATAAAACGACATCAGGCGAAGCATTTTCAATATGACTTAACACATCTTGTCCATGATGTGCAGTCGCAACGACTTCATGCCCCATTTGAGTAACTAAACGTGATAAACGCTCTACCGCTAGCGGTTCATCATCCGCAATTAGGACTCTCATCCTTTCCTCCTTGTCACCGCTAACATCATCCATATTTTTTATGGTTAACTTGACTTATTATTTTACTCGATAGTGGTAACAGACCACTGTGGTATATAACGATGTGCCCCCATAAACTTGAAACTTTACGGTTTGACCATAATACGCTTTCAAACGTTGCTCTACATTTTCAATCGCAATACCATTTCCTTTTCGCGTTTTTATTGTATCGCGAGAATATGGGTTAGTAATGACTATACTGACTTGATTTTGCAATATTTCAACCAATACGCTAATTGTTGACTGCTGTAAAACCTTTTCCACCCCATGGAAAATACTATTCTCAAGCAAAGGTTGCAATGTCAATAATGGAATCGTGACCCGTTTTAATTCAAGTGGTGTCGCCTGTATGTTCCATTCTACCTTTAAACGATCCCCTAAACGTATTTTTTCGATGCTCAAATACTGTTGACATAAATCAATTTCCTCCGCCAAACTCACCAATTTAAGTTCCTGAAAACTCGCGCGGAAAAGACGTGACAAACTAATCAACATATTTTCAGCTTTATCAGGATCAATCGTAATTAAACTCACCACACTATTTAAACTATTAAACAGAAAATGCGGATGAATACGCGCCTGCATCGCTTGAATACGTGCATTCAGCTCACTATATTGCTGATTGAGCCACTGTTCTCGCATATATAAATAGCGCAAACAAAATGCCCCCAACAACACTCCATAACTCAAATGCAGACTCATGCCATCAAATAAAATGTCTTCAGAGAAGTCTCCTGAACGAACAGTCCAATATTGAATAAGATTAACCGCACAGGTCGTCAACAACACGATCAGCAGCAATAAAATAAAACCAAGTGTTAATGCCACTTTCTGACTAAATTTAGCAAAAAAATCTTGAAAATAATCAACACATGCGGCAAAGGATAAAATCACCCAGTTAATAAAAAATATATATTGTAAAACACGAACACCCTGTAATGCCTGCCATGACTGAGCTTCAGCCAATGCCAACACCATTGCCAAGACATTACTGGCAACAATTAATTCCAATAAGTATTGCCATTGGCCAATTTTCGTAAAAAAATAGGAACCAGATCGATTCAACTGACGAGATTGCAATAACTTCTTACGTCGAGTTTCGGCAACTGCGTTTGGATTTGCTATACTCTTTTTTATTTTCCTGAGCTGCCATGACCACATCTTCTCAATCCTCTTCTTCAGCAAGCCCTCATCAAACCTCTGGAATGTGGGGCGGTCGTTTTTCAGAAGCAACAGATGCTTTTGTTGCAGAATTTACCGCATCTGTGCAATTTGACCAACGTTTTTATAAACAAGATATTGCTGGCTCAATCGCACATGCAACTATGCTTGCAAAAGTGGGCGTACTCACCGAAGCTGAACGTGATGACATTATTCAAGGTTTAACCACAATTCAAGCAGAAATTGAAGCAGGTAACTTTGAATGGCGCATTGATTTAGAAGATGTGCATATGAACATTGAGTCTCGCTTGACTCAACGTATCGGTATTACAGGTAAAAAACTGCATACAGGGCGTAGCCGTAATGACCAAGTTGCAACGGATATCCGCTTATATTTGCGTGATGAAATCGATGACATCCTTGGCTTATTACTCCGCTTACAAAAAGGCTTACTTGGTCTTGCAAGCAAAAATACCGACACCATCATGCCGGGTTTCACTCATTTGCAAACTGCACAGCCTGTGACTTTTGGTCATCATCTATTGGCTTGGTTTGAGATGCTGGTGCGTGACACTGAGCGTCTACAAGACTGCCGTAAACGTGTCAATCGTATGCCACTCGGTTCAGCTGCTTTGGCGGGTACAACCTACCCAATTGATCGTGCTTTTACTGCTGAACTATTAGGCTTTGAGGCGATTTCTGAGAACTCGCTTGATGCAGTGTCTGATCGTGATTTTGCCATTGAATTCAATGCCGCTGCATCACTGATTATGATGCATCTATCTCGCATGTCAGAAGAACTGATCTTATGGACTTCAGCGCAATTTAAGTTTGTGAATATTCCTGATCGTTTCTGCACAGGATCTTCAATCATGCCTCAGAAGAAAAATCCTGATGTACCTGAGTTAGTTCGAGGAAAATCAGGACGTGTATTTGGCGATTTGATTAGCCTACTGACCTTAATGAAAGGCCAACCTTTGGCGTATAACAAAGATAATCAAGAAGACAAAGAGCCTCTATTTGATGCGATTGACACCGTTCGCGGCTCGTTGATGGCATTTGCCGATATGGTTCCAGCACTTGTACCAAATATCGAAATTATGCGTGAAGCAGCCTTACGTGGCTTTTCAACAGCAACTGATCTTGCAGACTATTTGGTGAAAAAGGGTGTGGCTTTCCGTGATGCGCATGAAATCGTGGGTAAAGCGGTTGCTTTAGGTGTGGCGGAAGAAAAAGATTTGTCTGAACTCACGCTTGAGCAATTACAGCAATTCTCTGATTTGATTACTGCGGACGTTTTTGACAAAGCCTTAACTTTAGAAGCATCTGTCAATGCGCGTAATCATATTGGCGGAACTTCACCAGAACAAGTTGAAGCTGCTATTGTACGTGCACACACTCGCCTAGAACAGTTATACGCTTAAGGATTGATGATGACTAGACAAGTATTTTGCCGTAAATATAAACAAGAGCTTGAAGGCTTAGACTTTGCCCCTTTTCCTGGTGCAAAAGGTCAAGCATTTTTTGAGACTGTTTCAAAACAAGCATGGCAAGAATGGTTAAAACACCAAACCACGCTGATTAACGAAAAGCGTTTAAATGTGTTTGAGTCAGATGCAAAGAAATTTCTTGAAGAACAACGTGAAAAATTCTTTGATAATGATGAAAGTGTTGAAAAAGCTGAAGGCTGGAAGCCTGAGACACAGGAAAGCAACGATTAATAATCGTTGCCTGTGTCGCAAGACTGAGAGCTATGCTCGGAGTGCAAGGATAAGCAAACTTAAAACATCGTTTTAAGGCGCTGCCCTTGCGCAAGACAAAAGGCCACGCCTGAAGTGCAAGGAAAACTAAAGCAAAGCTTTAGTTTTCTGCAAGACAAGGACAAAGTCCGCGTAGGCTATAATCGAAAAGAGTCTAATGCCGCAAGACGAGAAGCTATGCTTCGAGTAAATTGAAAACTAAAGTTTTTAAAGATTTAGTTTTCTGCAAGACAAGGACGAAGTCCGCATAGGCTATAGTTTCAATGTTTTCATAGAAAATATTATCGCTGTGATATCGATTATCTAACCTAAAAAGAGAGCTTAAACTGGCTCTCTTTTTACGTGGCATTTACATTAGCAATAAAGCCTTACAGAGCATACACACTTGTCTACATGACAGTGATGCTCGTTGCGCTTATATTTAATTCAGAAGGACAAAGAGATACGATGATATCTCACGCAACATATGATATTTCTCTCCCAGACTTTCCCCCGAAGTCTGGGATTTTTTTATCTTTAATTTAATAAAACATATTCCCAGATCACAAAACCCAAGCCAAATCCGAGAAAGGCATAAAGGATAATAATAAAAAATACAAAACTGGCTTTGTTGTTCTTTTTTAAAAATCGCATCATCTTCTGCATACCTTAATCTGAGATTAAGATCATTTTGAATGTATTGCTCCTCAAAACATAGATACAGCGCTTTTGCAAAAAACTATAACAGTCCCGCTTAGGAAGAATCATGAGGGTAAAACAATAAAAAAGCTGAGCCTGAAATTATTTCAACGCTCAGCTAATGTTTTTATTTATCGAAACCATAAAAACAGGAAAAATTATTTTCGATGTACTGTTTGTTCAATTTCTTCAATACTGGTATGACGAACATCTCTGCCCTTAGCCATATAAATCACTTGCTCTGAAATATTACGCGAGTGATCTCCAATACGTTCCAATGAACGCAATACCCACATCACGTTAATCACACGTGAAATATGACGCGGATCTTCCATCATATACGTCATTAGCGTGCGTGTCGCTGATTGGTATTCACGGTCAATATCCCCATCCGCCATCACAACTTTTAACGCTTGATCGACATCTAAACGCGCAAAAGCATCTAAGGCATCATGAATCATTACCCGTACTTGATTACCAATATGACGCGTCTCCATATAACCACGTGGCGACTCACCTTCTTCACACAAGGTTTGAGCGATACGAGCAATCTTTGCCGCTTCATCACCAATACGTTCTAAATCTGTATTGGCTTTACTCATCGCAATGACCATACGTAAATCAATCGCTGCGGGATGACGACGTGCCAAAATCAAAGTTAAGCCTTCATCGATATCACGTTCGAGCTGATTGACGGTATTGTCTTTGAACTGAACATCCATTGCTAAATTGGCATCGGTATCTAAAAGCGCATGAATTGCATTGGCAACCTGTTGCTCAACCAATCCCCCCATGCTCATAAATTTGGTATGCACATCTTGTAAGTCTTCATTAAATTGAGAAGAAATATGATGACTTAACACAGGATTACTTGGACTCACAGTATGCCTCCACTAGACACATGGAAAATGATGGATGATTAAAACACAACAATGATGAAACTTTTATGACAATCAATCCTTCGATTTCATCTTTATATCTCAAGCCTTATAATCATGCCGCGATAACAACTTATATCCAAGAACTTTTATGCGTATTTTTATTTTTTGTATTATGAGCAGTACCTTTTTTTTATTAGGCTGCCAAAAACCAACACAACCACAAAATGAACATGAACTGGCTCCCCAACAAGTTGCCAAAAAAATAACTTCTCAAGAGGAGTGTCAAAAATTAGATCAAATCATGCAGAAAATTGATAATCACAGCACCATTGAAGCATTAAATCAGATTAATGCTCAACTCAAACAATGTATTGCAACAGTAGAAAATGTTCAACAATTAAAGTGGCTAGAAAGCTCAACACAAATGTATCAACGTTTTTTAGAAGGGCATCAACAAGCAAAAGAGTATTACACACGTTATTACCCACATTTTGAAAAATATACAACCAGCTTATTAGATAATGAAAATGTATGGGAACAGATGGATAGAAATGAACCTGTTCAAGGGGATATTGCATTATTTAGAGAACTTGCCCCACGTGATCAATATCTATTTAACCATCAACAACAAGCATATATCCATCTACAGGCATTAAGTGAAGGTGTATTTGAATTTCACCGTAAACCACAATATGTAATTGATATTTTCGCTTCTACTTTACCCAAAGACCAACAAGATTTTATTCAACGTATGGCAAAAGACAATCGTGATCCCACTTTTGGAGATGCATCATTAGCAATCTCTTGGCAGGAATTAGTTGAAAGGGCATTATTTTGGGAACGATATATCCAAAAATACCCTAAAGGATATTTCACCCCGGATGCCAAAAATCTATTTGAAGATTATAGTAATTTTATTTTCTTTGGCTTGGATAATACACCTGTATCCGAAAATTACACTTCAGATTCGTGGATTAATGAAGATGCGCTTCAGCAAATTAAACTTCTCGCAAAAAACCACAATACTCAACTAAACAAAAAAGCCCAAAAGTTCCTCAGCTTTATAAAGACACCCACAGAACAACGTCAAGAAAAATTCGCACTTCAACCCATTGAATTATTTGATGAGTATGGCCATAAAAAGTATCCACAACAAATTACACATGAACAATTACGTTTAGTACTCAACATTAAACCACGAGATTGGAATACTTCACGCGATTGTTATAGAGATGCAATTTGTTTTAGACATAAGTGGAATTAAGCCTGCAATTTTTTTTAAATCTGATAATCTAATCACCATAGCTTGACGGAGCGCAGTTAATCAACTGCTGAGATGATCTTAATCCTTAGATTTAAAGATCAGTACCGTTGAACCTGATCAGGTTAACACCTGCGTAGGAATCAAGCCCAGCAAAAACTTAGCCTCTATTTATCAAAAAGATAAATCTGCCATCGTTTTTGGTCGTGCTTGATTCGTTAATGCTCTCCATAAGGATCATGCCATGAATCAATTAACGAATCTTTCCCCTGCTGATATCTCTGCTCAACATGAGCAAGACGCTAAAGATTTAACGCGTATTTTACCCGCATCAAACAAAGTCTATGTCCAAGGTTCTCGCCCCGATATCCAAGTCCCATTCCGCGAAATCAGCCTGACTGATACCCCGACTGGCTTAGGCGGTGAGCATAATCCACCTGTGATGATTTATGACACCTCTGGCGTTTATACCGACCCAAATATACAAATTGACCTCAATAAAGGCTTACCCTCTGTTCGTCAAGCATGGATTGAGGAACGTGGCGATACCG
This sequence comes from Acinetobacter sp. 3657, assembly GCF_031456775.1. Taxonomy (NCBI): domain Bacteria; kingdom Pseudomonadati; phylum Pseudomonadota; class Gammaproteobacteria; order Moraxellales; family Moraxellaceae; genus Acinetobacter; species Acinetobacter sp. 3657. The sequence continues at coordinate 19,926 of NZ_JAVDVH010000012.1, forward strand.
ATGTCCTTTTAGGTTTAAGTTCTGAGTTTGGACAATCACGTTTAAAAGATATTCGTACTGCTGACATTCGTTTTGCACATATTCAAAATCCACGTCGCGCCAAAGCAGGCAAAAACGTTTCACAAATGCATTATGCCAGACAGGGTATTATCACCCCTGAAATGGAATATATTGCCATTCGTGAAAACCAACGCCAACGTGAGGGCGTTGATATGCGTCAGCATGCAGGTCAAAACTTTGGTGCACAAAATCTAAAAGAAATCACCCCAGAATTTGTGCGTCAAGAAGTTGCTGAAGGACGCGCGATTATTCCTGCCAATATTAACCACCCTGAAATTGAACCGATGATTATTGGACGTAATTTCTTGGTGAAAATTAATGCCAATATCGGTAATTCTGCACTCGGTTCATCAATTGATGAAGAAGTGGCCAAAATGACATGGGCCACGCGTTGGGGTGCAGATACTATTATGGATCTATCCACAGGGAAAAATATCCACGAAACGCGTGAATGGATTATTCGCAACTCACCTGTTCCAATTGGTACTGTACCAATCTATCAAGCTTTAGAAAAAGTAGACGGCGTTGCTGAAGATCTTACCTGGGAAATCTTTAAGGACACCTTGATTGAGCAAGCCGAACAAGGCGTAGATTACTTTACGATTCATGCGGGTGTGTTACTACGTTATGTGCCAATGACCGCGAATCGCCTCACAGGCATCGTGTCACGTGGTGGTTCAATTATGGCGCAGTGGTGCTTGGCACATCATGAAGAAAACTTCTTATATACGCATTTTGATGAAATCTGCGAAATCATGAAAGCCTATGACGTGTCTTTTAGTTTGGGCGATGGTTTACGTCCCGGTTGCGTCCAAGATGCCAACGATGAAGCGCAATTCAGCGAACTCAAAACTTTAGGTGAGTTGACGCATCGCGCTTGGGAACATGATGTTCAAGTGATGATTGAAGGTCCAGGTCACGTGCCAATGCATATGATCAAAGAAAATATGGATCTACAGCTTGAAGTCTGTAAAGAAGCACCATTCTATACGCTTGGCCCATTGACGACGGATATTGCGCCGGGCTACGACCACATTACCTCTGCCATCGGCGCAGCGATGATTGGTTGGTATGGCACTGCAATGCTGTGTTATGTCACACCAAAAGAGCATTTGGGCTTACCGAATAAGAAAGATGTAAAAGATGGCATCATTACCTACAAAATCGCAGCGCATGCAGCCGACTTGGCCAAAGGCCATCCAGGTGCACAAGTGCGTGATAATGCCCTGTCGAAAGCACGTTTTGAATTCCGTTGGGATGATCAGTTTAATTTGAGCTTAGACCCAGACACCGCACGCAGTATGCATGATGAAACGCTCCCGAAAGATGCACATAAATCAGCTCACTTCTGCTCAATGTGTGGACCTAAATTCTGCTCAATGAAGATCACACAAAATGTGCGAGATTATGCGCAAAACCAACGCAATGCCAAGCAATCAGATGATGCTGAAACAGAAGTTGAAGCAGGTCTCAATGCGATGAAAGCCGCTTATCAGGAACATGGTCAAAAATTGTACCACAAAGTGTAAATCCACTAAAAAAAGATTTTCCTGCGAAACATTCTCGGTTAGGATGAGATATGTACAATCTCATCCTAATTGAAGATGAATATTCTTGAACACGCTAGCTATTCAGCATCCGATGTAAAGATAGAGTCTCGAGAGCTGTTATTTCGAGGATTCATCCAAGTTGAGAAAGTGAGTCTAAAACATCGGCTCTTTCATCGAGCTGATTATTCACCGAGCATTCAACGTGAACTTGTTCATCGTCCTGAAGCCGCTGGTGTTTTATTATATAATGACCAACAACAACGCTTTGCACTCATTGAACAGTTCCGTATCGGTGCATTCAATGATGCTGACTCTGCATGGCAACTCGAAATCATTGCAGGCGTGCTTGATGGAGATGAATCTCCTGAAAGCTGTATTCGCCGAGAAACATTAGAAGAATCAGGTTGTGAAATCACAACATTAAAACACTTATTTAGCTTCTATCCATCTGCTGGCGCTTGCTCTGAATTTTTTCATTTATATGTCGCAGAAGTTGAATTGCCAATAGATGGGGGCATTTTTGGGGTATCGGATGAAGGTGAAAATATTCAGCTTCATTTATTCGATTATTGCCAATTAGACGTATTATTACACAATGGGCGGTTGAGAAATGCACCTGTAATTATGGCATTACAATGGCTTGCTCAACATATACAACAACGATAACAAGTCTGAGGGGCTAAAGACGGTGACATTCCAAGTCTCAACATCATCTCAACAAGATTTTGTGATGATACAGATTACTGATACACATTTATTAGAGTATCCACATTTAGAGTTCGTTGGAATGCAGCCCGAACTGAGTTTTCGTGCCGTCATTGACTTAATGCGTGAACAACATCCTCAGATCGACCTCATTGTTCACACTGGTGATCTAGCCCAAACACCTACGCCTGTAACCTATCAGCGCTATATTCAGCATATGCAAAGCTTGGGTATTCCCTTTTTTCATACCCCTGGCAACCATGATGACGTGGCACATTTTCCATTCCATCAAGCCGACCAAACACAGCCCACGATTATTGAACTGGGGAAATGGTGCATTATTCTACTGAATAGTGCTCAACCACAACGCATTGACGGAAAAATTGCAGATATCCAGTTAAAACAGTTAGCTGAACTGCTCCCCCAATTGCAGGATCGCTATGTCATCATTGCATGTCACCATCATCCATTTGCCATGCAGTCTGCTTGGATTGATCAGCACAAATTAAAAAACTCGTCTGATTTACTGGAAATAGTTAAACTTTTTTCTAATATCAAAGCCATTGTTTGTGGACACGTCCATCAAGACTCTATTCAAACATGGCAAGGCATTGAGTTTTTATCTACTCCATCGACCTGTATTCAGTTTAAACCGAAAAGTGATAAATTTGCTTTAGATGAAGAACATCCAGGTTATCGGTATATTTGCCTCAAAGCCAACGGGGAATTAGAAACCCAAGTTTATCGTTTATCTACGTCCGAACGCTTAATGAGCTCAGAAGTTTTGGGTTATGACTAGCGTAGGTCAACAATCACCCGACTCTAAACTTTTGATTACAAATCACATCCATGATTTCTCACCAAATCTAGACAGGAATGACTACCATCTTGCTCAAAAAATCTATATGATGACGACCCCTGATGGAAAAAACCATCAACAGTTTCTATAAAAACACTTGCATATCACCATATTTTTTGCGTATAGATAGTACGTGTAAGATGAGGAATGCCCTATATGGCGAATGACAACCAAAATCAAGTCTTGGATGAACAAACAGAAGTGATTGACGAGCAAAAAGCGCCTGTAAAACGTGTGCGAAAAACCAAACCTAAAGCTTCAGAAGGTGGAACGACTGCCAGCTTATTTGGTATCGCACCTTATCAGCCAAAGAAAAACGAAGAATACATGTCTGATGGACAACTGGAGCATTTCCGCCTGATCTTAAATGCGTGGAAAGCTGAGTTGATGTCAGAAGTTGATCGCACCTTGAACACCATGCAAGACGAGTCATCTGCACTGCCTGATGTGAATGACCGCGCGACCCAAGAAGAAGAATTTGCGATTGAACTGCGTACACGTGACCGTGAACGTAAACTCATTCGTAAAATCGAACAATCACTTGAAGCGATTCAAGCGGGTGATTATGGTTTCTGTGAAACTTGTGGTATCGAAATCGGCTTACGTCGCTTAGAAGCACGCCCGACTGCGACTCAGTGTATTGATTGCAAAACTTTGGCTGAAATCAAAGAAAAGCAAAATAACGGGTAATTGTGACTGTTGAGAATGCTCCAGCCGAGCACAGCTCGGCTCTTGCTCAGCAGCAAAGCAATCGTTTGCTTAACCTACTTCCAAATTTGCTTAATCGCCTGCCAGAAAAACATAGTTTTTCTCTTGCGCAGCGGCAAAGCGATGCTTTGCTTAATCGCTGCTCATACATCGGGCGCTTTGCCCCCTCGCCTACAGGTCCATTGCATTTTGGATCCTTACTCACTGCGGTTGCCAGTTATTGCGATGCCAAAGCTCATCAAGGCGAATGGTTGGTCCGGATTGAAGATACCGATATCCCACGCATTTATCCGAATAGCGAAACACATATTCTTGCCTGTATAGAAGCTTTTCAGTTTGAACCCGATGCTGAGATCATTTTCCAAAAAGATCGTTTAGATATTTATGAACAGGTACTTGAACAATTAAAATCGTCTCAAGCCATCTATGCCTGTCAATGCACCCGTAAAATGCTCGGTTCAAATCACATTTATGCAGGCACATGCCGTGATTTAAATTTAGATTTTGCTCAACAAGCGATCCGCCTAAAAGTCGCCGACCATCTCATCTGCTTTGAAGATCGTCTACAAGGACGACAATGCTCAAACCTACAGGATGAACTCGGTGATTTTGTCCTAAAACGTCGTGATGGCATTGTGAGTTATCAACTGGCTGTCGTGGTCGATGATTATCTACAAGGCATCACGCACGTGGTGCGAGGCGCAGACCTACTAGATAACACAGCTCGCCAAATCTGGCTCGGCTCACTGTTAGATTATCCATTATTAAGCTATATGCATCTTCCTCTAGCCATGAATGAACAAGGACAGAAACTCTCTAAACAAAATCTAGCGCAAGCCTTAGACATATCTAAAGCCCCCGAATTATTACAACATGCCATTTTAGCACTCGGTCAGCCTGCTGTTGATCTTGACCAACCACGCATCATGCTGCAACAAGCCGTTCAACAGTGGGATGTAAGTTTGATTCCAAAAGGCAATAATTTGACTGGAATCTATCAATAGCCATTAAAAAAAAGCCCTGAGCGATTACATTCAATTGCTTAGGGCTTTTTGACTTTTTAGATATCAACTAGAAATTTGATTCTTCTTTGACAGGATTGAGCTCTTGTGTGGATGCATCAATTTTTAGAATTAAACTAATCATTGCTGCACACATCATCAACGAAGTACCACCATAACTAATAAATGGCAGTGTTAGACCTTTGGTCGGCATCAAGCCCATATTCATACCAGCATTTACCAAAATCTGTAGCAAGAAAATAATACTGATTCCATAAGCCAAGTAACCTGCACGCAAGTAATTATGCTGCAAAGCACGATGTCCGATTTTGATACAACACGCCAACATGGTAAAAGACAGGATCATGACCAAGGTCACCCCGACAAAACCAAACTCCTCACCAAGCACAGCCAACATAAAGTCAGTATGCGCTTCAGGAAGATAGGAAAGCTTTTGTACACTATGACCTAAACCTGTTCCAAACCACTCACCACGCCCAAATGCCATCAATGCGTTAGATAGCTGATAACCCACACCCAATGGATCTGCCCACGGATTGGTAAAGGAAAGTAAGCGTTGAAAACGGAATGGCTCAAAGATAATCAGCGCACTTATACCAGCTAAAATCGCACCCAGCATGATCAAGAATTGTGTCGCAGGTGCACCAGCTAAGAAGAACACACCAACCATCATCAACACGATCACGACCGTTGCACCGAGATCGGGTTCCGCTACGATGAAGCCAACCGTTAAAGCCATCACTCCACTTAAACGTAACAACCCCTTCCAATGCGTTCGAACCTCTTTGGCACGGCGCACCACATAATCAGCCGTAAAAATAGCCATCACAATTTTGGCAATTTCTGTCGGCTGCAAGGTAAAACTGCCGACCTTAATCCATCGATGTGCACCATTTACTTCAGTACCAACCAGCAATACTGCCAGTAATAAAGCCATGGTGATGAGCCACAGTAGAAATGCATTTTTGAACCACAGATTCATCGAAATTCGATAGGTCAGAAAAGCCACCACACCAGCCACACAAATCGAAATACCATGACGAATCAAAAAGTAAAATGGGTTCTCATGAATATATTCAGCATAAGGCATTGATGCAGATGCCACCATCACCGAACCGAAACACAATAAAGAAATAACACAGAAAATCAGTAGATTACGTGCCGTCATTTCTGCTGGAAGCTTTGGCAGACGACTCAATAATTGCGAAATTTTTTGTGCCGTATTTTGGGCTAAATCAGCCATAGTGTTATTCCTAATTTTTATTTTCATTCAAGGCATGTACACATGCCACGAATTGATGTCCACGGTCATTGTAGCTTTTAAACATATCAAAGCTAGCGCATGCAGGAGAAAGTAATACAACATCTTCCGCTTGAGTGACTTTCTGAGCAAGCTCTACCGCTTCTTTTAAGTTACTGACATGTTGGATAGCCGTCGTACCTTGTAACGCTTGTTCAATCATTGCCGCATCTTCACCGATCAGTATCACTTTCTTTACGTATTTTTGTATTGCATTACGTAGCGGTTTGAAATCTTGCCCTTTGCCTTGACCACCCATGATCAATGCCAGTTTACCTTTTTGGGCTTCAATAGCAGCACCTAGACCGTCGATAGCAGCCAGTGTTGCACCGACATTGGTCCCTTTAGAATCATTGTAATAACGCACACCATCGATCGTTTCAACGTATTCACAGCGATGCTCTAAACCTTTAAAGCTTTTCAGTGTTTCAAGCATCGATGACGTTGCTAAGCCAATGGCTTCACCAAGTGCCAAACAAGCCAAGGCATTGGCAATATTGTGCATGCCCTGAATATAAAGTTCTGAGCTTTTGATTAAGCGCTCACGCCCTCGTGCCAACCACATACCCCCATCGGCCTCTCGAAGCACCCCATATTGATTCAAATCAGGTGCATTCAGCCCAAAATTTTGCATCGGTGTTACATCAGGAACTAAAGGACGACTCAAACTATCATCGCGGTTATACACCACCTTTTTTACACCTTGGAAAATACGATGCTTGGCTTTGTGGTAACCCAACATATCGCCATGACGATCTAAATGATCTTCACTCATATTGAGCAATACCGCGACTTCGGCATTGAGATTCGAGGTGGTTTCAAGTTGGAAACTGGAAAGTTCCAACACTATCAATTCAGGTTGATCTTTGAGTAAATCAAGCGCTGGACGTCCAAGATTACCGCCTACAGCCACTTTTTTACCTGCATCAGCGGCCATCAAACCGATGAGAGTCGTCACTGTGCTTTTTGCATTTGACCCGGTAATTGCAACAATGGGGACTTCAGTCGCGCGACGAAGCAGTTGAATATCACTTACCACGGGGATGCCTTGGGCAATCGCTTGTTGAAGCTCGGGTAATTGTGGCGCAAGACCAGGACTTAAAATAATTTCTTCTGCTTGAAGCAAAAGATCGGTATCTAATTTTCCGAAACTTGTTCGAACATTTTTAGGAATTTGATCGTGTCCTGGGGGCGTTGTTCGGGAGTCCGTTACTGCAACTTGGTAGCCTTGTTCATATAGAAAGTTTACTGCTGACACGCCTGAAATACCCAAGCCAGCCACAACTTTTAATCCACCACGTTGTATTAACATTTTTGCCCCATTTATTACGGATCACGGAATGGCAAAAATGTTAGCACTTTACTGTTTTAAATGCTTTTTCAGTTTTGGTTTTATTCAGTCTTTTTTGTGTCAGTGCGTAAAAGTAGAGGGTGATGCACAGCATCCTGATATGAGGTCAGCAATCCTAAAAATTGCCCACATTCTCAAACATGAGCAATCATTATATTTCTTAACGCCATTTTACGGTTTGTACTGGCTCGGACTTTTTCGTCTCTTTGTCATCGGTAGCACAACCACAACCGCCACCACAACCCGCAACCATTTTAGGTTTCAGCCATGTTGCTAAACGCTGCCACCCAAAACGTTGACAGACGTTCGACAAAGCTAAAAATACTGAAGCTGCTGTTTTAGGAAATACCTTTTTAAAAACAATAACGGTACTCCATAGTACCAGTGCAGCAACAATTAAGTACTCAAACATAAGCCGCTCTCCAATGATCCCGCCCCTTAAAAAAGGGCTGCGCTGCGGTTATCGCAGCGCAAGGGAAGATTACAATCACCCCCAAATGCTGGATGCAATTTGGTAAGTGAAGAAGGACATCAAATAAGCCAATCCAAACAGATAAGCTGTCATGATGGCCACATGTTTCCAAGAACCTGTTTCACGACGTACTGTTGCCAAAGTCGCGAGACAATGTGGTGCATAAATAAACCACACCAATAAAGACAATCCAGTTGCCAATGACCAGCCTGAACCATCCGCACTAATTAAGCTCGCCAAGCCCTCTGCAATTGCATCATCATCAGCACCAGACAGTGCATAAACCGTACCCAATGCAGCAACCACCACTTCACGTGCAGCCATTGCGGGAATCAAAGCAATACAAATTTGCCAATTAAAACCAAGTGGTGCAAAAATGGGTTCCATCAAATGACCCAACATCCCTGCAAAACTATAATCAATCGCAGCGCGGGTTGCATCTTCAGGTGCTTGAGGGAAAGTACACAGAAACCAAAGTAAAATCGATAATGCGAAAATGATTCCACCAACGCGTTTTAAGAAGATTTTACCTCGATCCAATAAACCAATGGCCACACTTCTGATATCGGGAATACGGTAACTTGGTAATTCTAGTAACAATGCATGCTGTGATTTATCCTTTTGTAAAAACTTGGTCACAAAGGCAACACACAACGCGCTAACAATACCCGCCATATATAAGCCGAACAGCACCAAACCTTGCAGATTAAAGATTCCCAACACTGTTTGACTTGGAATAAATGCAGCAATTAACAGTGCATAAACAGGTAAACGCGCGGAACAGGTCATCAACGGCGCAACCATAATCGTGGTAAAACGATCCCGATGGTCGCTAATACTCCGCGTCGCCATAATTCCAGGAATTGCGCAAGCAAAGCTAGACAATAGCGGAATAAACGCACGCCCACTCAAACCAGCTTTAAACATTAACTTATCAAGTAAAAACGCTGCGCGCGGTAAATAACCTGATTCTTCTAATACCAAAATAAAGAAGAATAAAATTAAAATTTGTGGCAAGAACACCACCACACTACCCGCCCCAGCGATAATCCCATCAACAACTAAGCTATTCAGTAAAGGATTCGCAATCGATTCGCCCAACATCTCGCCGAGCCAAGCAAAAAAATTCTCGATGCCATCCATAAAAGGGGCGGCCCAAGCAAAAACCGCTTGGAACACGATAAACATCATCACGGCAAGACTAAGTAGACCTAAGACTGGATGCAAAAATATTTTATCGAGAAAATCAGTACGTTTATCTTCCTGATCAACAAAGCTCACCACATCTTTAAAAATCACCTCGATTTTCTGATGATGTTCACCCGTTAAACCACTTAACTCTGTTTGCGGGATCGCATACTTTTCTTGATCCAAAGCGTGACGTAAATTCTCGATGCCCGCACTACGAACAGCAACCGTTTCGACCACAGGTACGCCTAAGCGCTGTGAGAGCTTCTGCGTATTAATCTGGATACCGCGACGACGCGCCTCATCCATCATGTTCAATACAACCAATATCGGCCGACCAAGCTCAATCATTTCCAAGACCAAGCCCAAGTGCAATTTCAAGTTGGTTGCATCTACGACACACAAAAAGGCATCTTGTTGCCCTTCTTCTGCAATTTTACCTTGGCAAACATCACGGGTGATTTCTTCATCTGGACTGGTTGCTTGTAAGCTATACGTGCCTGGCAAATCCAGCACACGCACACTTCGACCAGAAGGCAATTGAAAGTGACCGACCTTACGCTCAACTGTTACACCCGCATAGTTGGCAACTTTTTGGCGTGTTCCAGTTAAATGATTAAATAATGAAGTCTTACCGCAGTTTGGATTTCCCACAAGGGCAACACGTAACGCATCACTCATGCAGGTGCTCCTTCAAGTTGAATTTCAATTTTATCGGCTTCAGCTTTACGCAATGCAAAGCGCGTAAAACCGATCTGGATGAGAATGGGGTCACCACCAAAAATACCTTTGGTCACCACTTGTACTTGTGTACCTGGCACAAAGCCTAAACTCTCTAAACGAACTGCCACAAGATCTGCATGTTCCGTTTCATCGACTGAGCGATTTACTTTGGTAATCATCGCTGTTTGCTTGACTTTTAATGCTGATAAACGCACCACTTTTCACCATAAAACCTTTTGCCCAAGTATACAGACAAATGAGAATAATTACCAAAAGCAATCTCAATGGCATTTACAATAAACCTCCAATCGACAAGCCTTCTGTTTTCTTTTACAGTGCCAACACATCATGCATATCTGAACGACCATGTTAAATAAAAAACCGCGTATCCCTGCCGCCGTGACCATTCCCGAACATTTGGGTTTTTTACAGGGTTTCCGTGATTATTTAGTGGCGCAAACCGTCAGTCCACATACCCGTAATGCTTATTTATCTGATCTGATTCAATGTAGTGAATTGCACAAAAATAGCGTATTACCACAATGGTCGAGTGATGATATTGCGGATGTATTGATTGCATTGACCAAAGCAGGTAAAAGCCCCCGCTCTATCGCAAGGTGCTTATCCGCTTTACGTCAATTTTATAAGTTTCTAAGAGAACAAAAACTCAGAGATGACAATCCTGTTGCCACCCATCAATCGCCGAAAATTGGTCGAGCATTGCCCAAGGATCTATCCGAACAAGATGTGGAGGCTCTGATTCATGCACCAGACATTAGCAATGCTTTAGGTCTACGTGATCGCGCCATGCTCGAGGTTTTATATGCTTGCGGTTTGCGCGTTTCAGAGTTACTCAATTTGCGTTTAGAACTCATTAATTTAAAACAAGGTTTTTTACGTATTACGGGTAAAGGCAATAAAGAACGTCTAGTACCACTTGGGCAATATGCTTGCGAGTGGATCGAAAAATATTTAGCAGAATCTCGACCACAACTGTATAAGAGTAGTACTGATTATCTATTTCTAACCCAGCATGGTGGAATTATGAGTCGTCAAAATTTTTGGTATGCAATTAAACGCTATGCCCTTCAAGCCAACATCCAAACTGAACTATCACCGCATACTTTACGCCATGCTTTTGCAACCCACCTTTTGAATCATGGTGCTGATTTACGTGTCGTCCAAATGCTACTCGGACACAGTGACCTGTCTACCACACAGATTTATACTCATGTTGCGCAACATCGTATGCAAGAACTGCACAGCAAACATCATCCGCGCGGCTAAAATGACCTTTTATCAGAGAATCAGCGATAAGATATTCTCATTCACAGAGAGTCAGCAAGATTTAACGAAGTCATTTGATTTTTTTGGTATGCTTAGCCGCTTATAGAAATGAAAACGTACAAAAAAGGTTCTTTATGGTGTTTACTCGATCTCAGCTTGTACTTGCTTGTACATTAGCCTCAACCTTATTGGTCAGTGCTTGTTCAAAAGAAAATTCAGCACAAAAACAAGATACGCTCACAGCAAGCACACCTGCGACAGGTGAAGCATCCACGTTAAATGAGCGTAATGCACAACAACGTTTGGTCTCGACTTTAGAAAAGAATTTTAAAACCGCTAAAATTAACGCCAAAATCGTTTCAATACAAAAAACTGAAGTTCCCAACTTATTCTGGGTAAATCTTGAAGGTATGGGTTCTGTGTATGCCACCAGCGATGGTCAATATATTATTCAAGGTGATGTGATTCGCTTAGGCGACAAACAGTTGCATAATGTCAGTGAAGCATTGCAAGCCACTGAGAATAAAAAACACTTGGCCTCATTAAAAACTGAAGACCTGATTGTTTATCCAGCCAAAGGCGGCAAAGCCAAACATATCATTTATGTATTTACCGATTCGAGCTGCCCATACTGCCACCGACTCCATGAAAATATTCCTGCCATAAACGAAAAAGGCATTGAGATTCGTTATATTGCATGGCCGCGTGGTGATCAATTTATGCCAACCATGCAAGCCATCTGGTGTAGTAAAGATCGTAAAGCTGCATTTGACCAAGCGATTCAAGGCTTACCTGTTACAGCAGCCGAGTGTAAAAACCCAGTAAGCGACCAATACCAACTCGGTTTAAATATGGGTGTAAATGGTACGCCTGCAATTTATAACGTTGAGGGTGAGTATTTAGGCGGCTATATGACTGCGGATGAAATCGCTCAACGCTTAAACAAATAAGCCTTTTCTCTACCGCCAAGAAAGAACGACTTGGGCGACAGATTAAAGATGATCTTAGCCCTAGTTTCGCTGCATTTTTTTAGCTATGATCAAGCTTCATTAAAATGATTGAATAAAATGGAGTGTGACGTGAAACCAGTTCGTCTGGCGATACTCGGTCTTGGTACTGTTGGTGGTGGAGCCCTTAAATTACTACAAGAAAATGCTGCTGAAATTAAACGCCGTACTGGTCGAGAAATTCAAATTACACACGTAGGCACCCGCCGTCCACGTCCAGATCTACAACTCGCAGGGATTCAGCAAAGCGCTGATTTGATGGAAATTGTACGTCAACCTGATGTTGATGTCGTTGTGGAAGTCATGGGTGGGATTCATCCTGCTTATGAACTGATTATGGAAGCCATTAAACATGGCAAGCAAGTCGTCACAGCAAACAAAGCTTTACTTGCTGAACATGGCAATGAACTGTTTAAAGCTGCTGAAGATAATGCGGTCCAAATCGCCTATGAAGCAGCCGTTGCTGGTGGTATTCCGATTATTAAAGTGATCCGTGAAGGTCTTGCTGCCAACCATATCCAATGGCTCGCAGGGATTATCAACGGTACAGGCAACTTTATCCTCACCGAAATGCGCGAAAAAGGTCGTGCATTTGCAGATGTCTTGGCTGAAGCACAACAACTTGGTTATGCTGAAGCTGACCCAACCTTCGATGTTGAAGGAATTGATGCAGCACACAAGCTTACGATTTTGGCCTCTTGTGCTTTTGGTATCCCATTACAATTTAACAAGGTGTATACCGAAGGGATCAGCAAAATCACCGCGCAGGATGTGAAATATGCCGAAGAACTTGGTTTCCGTATCAAGCATTTAGGTATTGCTCGCCGCGCAGCCAACGGTATTGAACTTCGTGTACATCCAACCTTGATCCCTGCTGAACAGTTGATAGCCAATGTAAACGGCGTTAAAAATGCAGTGTTGGTACAAGCGCATGCCGTCGGTCCAACGCTTTATTACGGTGCTGGCGCTGGTGCAAGTCCAACGGCTTCTGCTGTCGTAGCTGATGTGATTGATATTGTTCGTGACATCTCGTATACCGAAGATGGTGCGGGGACCATTCCGCAATTGGCATTTGAAGCCTTAGCCGACATGCCGATTTTAAGCCGTGAAGAAATGACGACTGGATACTACATCCGTCTAAATGCCGAAGATCAGACAGGCGTACTGGCTGATGTCACCGCGATTTTAAGCCGTACAGGTATTAGTATTGATGCCATCATGCAACAATCTCGTCTAAAAGATTTGATCCCAATCGTGATCTTAACTGATCCAATTGTTGAATCAAAAATGGATGAAGCGCTTGCACAAATTCAAGCATTACCTGCAATTCATGGCGAAATCGTCAGAATTCGTTTAGAATCGCTCGATAGTTAATCAGGTTTTTAAATCCCCCTAAATCCCCCTTTTCAAAGGGGGGACTTGCACATCGTCAAGTCCCTTTTGAAAACAAAGATTTAAAATATCTATATATTGGAACACCATCATGTCGAATGCCAATCGTTATACTGGTCTTGTAGATCGTTATCGTGACCGTTTACCTGTATCTGCAACTACGCGTGCAATTTCTTTAGGTGAAGGTAATACACCGCTCATTAAACTCGAGAATATTCCACGTATTATTGGTAAAAACGTTGAAATCTACGTGAAATACGAAGGTCTGAATCCAACAGGTTCATTTAAAGACCGTGGTATGACGATGGCGGTGACCAAAGCAGTTGAAGAAGGCTCTAAAGCGATCATCTGTGCATCTACAGGGAATACCTCAGCAGCCGCAGCAGCTTATGCAGCGCGTGCAGGCATCAAGGCATTTGTCTTGATTCCAGAAGGCAAGATTGCGATGGGTAAAATGGCTCAGGCGATGATGTACGGTGCGATTACCATGCAAATCCGCGGTAACTTTGATGATGGTATGCGTCTGGTCAAAGAAGTTGCGGATCAAGCACCTGTTACTATTGTAAACTCAATTAATCCTTATCGTTTGCAAGGTCAAAAAACCATTGCTTATGAAATCGTAGAAGCTTTGGGTCGTGCACCTGACTATCACTGCTTGCCTGTCGGCAATGCGGGTAATATCACTGCACACTGGATGGGCTATACCGAAGCTGTTGCAAATCAACCTGCTGATCAGTTTGAACAAGTGATTTATGATGCGGCTACAGATCAGTTCACAGGACCTAAGCCAGAAGGCTTACCAACGATGGTCGGTTATCAGGCTGCTGGTGCAGCACCGTTCTTACGTGGCGCACCTGTAGAGCATCCTGAAACTGTTGCAACTGCGATTCGTATTGGTAATCCACAAAGTTGGAACCATGCTAAAGCAGTAGTACGTGATTCTAAAGGTTGGTTCGATGAACTAACGGATGCTGAAATCCTAGAAGCACAACGCTTACTTTCAATGTATGAAGGTGTCTTTGTAGAACCTGCATCAGCAGCATCGATCGGTGGCGCAATCCGTGATCTTAAAGCAGGTAAAATCGCTGAAGGTTCTGTGATTGTCTGTACGGTGACAGGTAATGGCTTAAAAGATCCTGATACCGCGATCAAGCAATGCGCTGATGCTGTGATGTTGTCGATTGATGCTACGATGGATCAAGTGAAAGATTCGATTCTTTCTAATATGTAACCATCGCGTCTCATGACAAATAAAAAACCAGTTGCATGCAACTGGTTTTTTATTTGTTCAATAATAATTAAACACGTTTTGGTAAAGTATTTAACCAAGTCAATAAGTTGGTTGCATCGCTGTTACGTGCTTGCGTACTTGGCGCACCCAATAACACCACAACCGCTGGACGTGAATTCACAGTAGTGTGCATGACCACACAGCGTCCTGCTTCATTAATATATCCAGTTTTAGACAAATTAATATTCCAACCACCATTACGTACTAAAGCATTGGTATTATTTGACTTCAGTACACGATAACCTAAATTAAAATCATAGGTCGGTGTGGTTGAAAACTGACGAATCAAGCCATACTGCGATGCTGTACTGACTAGAATGCCTAAGTCACGTGCCGATGAAACATTGCCCGGATGTAAACCTGTGGACTCGACATAATGTGTCGCTGTCATTCCCAATTGTTTTGCTTTGCTGTTCATCGCCGCATAGAAGGCATTACGCCCACCTGGATAAGTTCGCGCTAAAGCAGCAGCAGCAGGATTTTCTGATTTCATCAAAGCGAATAGTAGTAATTCTGCTCGATTCATACTATCGCCTGCGCGTAGTGTGGAACTCGAGTTCTTCCCGCCTGCGCCAGCAAAATCGATGCTCTGTAAAGTAATTTCTTCAGACATGTTCAATCGAGCATCAGCAGTAACCACGGCTGTCATGACTTTGGTGATTGACGCGATTGGCAAAGCTGAGTTGGTATTTTTGCTATACAGCACCTCACCCGTTTGCGCATCCATCACCAATGCAGCACGTGCATTAACTGAAGGCTGGCTGCTGAAACCAGAAGTATCGCGTATCTGAACGCTTTGTTGTGGCGTTGCTGACGAGCTAATCGTAGCAGAGCCACCACTACGCAAGGTCGTCGTTACAGAGGTAGAGCCTTGTGGACCAATATCCAATGACTCATCATCATTCATCAATTGATTGACATCACTGGCCGACCAGCTCAATGAAGCTGAACCATTGTCAATCGAAGACGCTGAATTGTTATTGACAACTAACTCAGCAAAACTTGTTGAGCTACAAGCCAACAAGATAGACATGCATAAAACATGCATGACGGATTTTTTAGGATTTTTCACGACACAATACTCAACTCAGGATGCTGCACATTTGCGCTTACTATCATTATGCCTTACATTTGAGCATATTGGGTAAAGCTTTTATAGACACAATTGTGTACAACTATTCTCTTAAAATGAAGAATAGCATTGCTAATTTTGTCATTTCATTGCAAGCTAATTTTGCTTTATGTAACAAAAAACCAATTTTTTAATAAAAGGAGGTCTTCTTGATCACTGTTCTCGTTGTTGATGATCATGAACTCGTACGTACTGGTATTTGTCGTATGTTAGAAGACCACCCAGAAGTTGAGGTCATTGGACAGGCCGAATCTGGAGAAGACGCGATCGCTATTGTTCGCCAAAAACACCCTCAGGTTGTGCTTCTGGATGTAAACATGCCGGGGATTGGTGGTGTAGAAACCACACGACGCTTGTTACAAAGTGCTCCGGATACCAAAGTTATCGCCGTAAGTGGTCTAGCAGAAGAACCTTACCCTTCCCTTTTACTCAAAGCAGGCGCCAAAGGATATATCACCAAAGGTGCACCGATTGCGGAAATGGTTCGTGCGATTAACAAAGTGATGCTGGGTGGTAAATATTTCAGTGCTGACATCGCTGAGCAACTGGCCAGTTCTTATCTTTCTGATACGCAGCAATCCCCTTTTGATGCGCTGTCTGAACGTGAAATGCAAGTGGCGATGATGGTGGTCAACTGTATTAGCGCCCAAGAAATCGCTGACAAGTTATTTGTCAGTGTGAAGACCGTAAATACCTATCGTTATCGTATTTTTGAAAAACTGGCAATTGATAGTGATGTCAAACTCACCCATCTTGCGATTCGTTATGGACTGATTAAACCTTAAAACCCTTGTGAATCGCCTATGTTGGGAAAAATTGCATCCTCAGTGTCACAAACCATTTACCAACTAGGCGCTTGGTATAGCGGATATCGTCTGATTATTTCCGTCAGCTTATTGCTCATTTACCTATTGACCGCCGAGCAACTGGCCAACAATTACATTTACCCGTCTTTATATTTCTATACGCTGATTGCTTATGTCACGCTCAATATCGGTCAGCTTTTATTTCTAAGATTGGTTCCATCACAAATCAGTAAGCAGCTGATCTTGATCTTCATCATTGATGTGGTCTGCTTAAGTATCATCACCTTTTCGACTGGTGGCCCCAATCTGCAACTCAGCTTGCTCTACGTCATTATTATTTTTTCATCTGCGATCTTATTGGATGCCCGACTTTCCCTGATTATTACGCTTTTTGCTGTCATCATGGTGATTTACCAGCGCTTCATTGGTAACTTTCTTGATTACAACAACTTAAATCATTTAGGCAATAGTCTGCTGCTGGCATTTTTGTTTTTCGTGGTGTTTGCGATTGGGCGTATTGCAGTACAACGTTTTAATCTTTTAGAAGCATTGACCTTTCATCAATCGATTGAAATTCATCAACTTCAAAATATTAACCGCTATATTCTGGAACAAATTGAAGACGGCTATTTGGTGCTCGATGAAAGCAATCATATCGTATTGACCAATCCCGCTGCCAACGCCTTATTGGGCATCCACGTGCCTGTCTCAACTGAAAAAACGCCCCTTATTAAGTGGCAACCCGATCTCTTTGAACTGATTAAGTTTAGTGACTTAGAAGATGGTGAAGAATTTACATTTGAGTCACAACAGAGCCTATATACCGTCAATGTTCGGGTGAAACATTTAATCGTTCCTGAACAAGCATTGGTGTTGTTGGTATTAAAAGATGCGCAGAAGCTCACGCAACAAGTACAACAATTAAAATTAGCTGCGCTAGGTCAACTCTCGGCCAGCATCGCCCATGAGATTCGCAATCCTTTGGCCGCGATCGTACAAGCAAATGAATTATTCAAAGCCAGCGATGAGCATCAACAAGAAATGCTGTCTCGTATGATTAGCAAACAAGCCAAACGGATTGACTGCATTGTGCAAGACACTTTGGCGATGGCACGTAACAAGCCAACAGAGCCTCAAACGATTGAGCTGACCACATTCTTTGAAAGTCTATGCAATGAAGACTTAGCTGACGTCAAGCACATGATTCAGCTCAATATTCCTGAAGATGTCAAAGTTCTATTTGATGACAAACAATTACGCCAAGTGCTGATTAATTTAATTCGAAATGCATTGCGCCATAATGCCTCAGATGCCCCTTATATTGCGATCGAAGTTCAGCGCAATGAGGGCCGAACACGCATTGATGTCATCGATTTTGGTACGGGTGTTGCGAAACGTGACCTTTCTCAACTGTTTAAACCATTTTTTAGTACCGAAATTAATGGAACTGGTTTAGGATTGTATCTGTCTCATACATTTTGTGAGGCAAATCATGCAAAGCTCACTTATGTAGAGCGACAACAAGGAGCATGCTTCAGGATTGAGTGCTCAATAATTAATTGATTAAATTAGGTTTTTCGGGGAATGACAACTAAACAACCACTCGTCTTGCTTGTAGACGATGAAGAGGACTTGTGTCTCTTAATGCAAATGACACTTGCACGAATGGGCATCAAGACACATCTCGCTTATCGGATTGAGCAAGCAAAAAAGTTTTTCACTGAGTTTCAGTATGATGCTTGTCTAACAGATTTGAACCTCCCAGATGGCAACGGTTTAGATTTAGTCAAACACGTCACTCAGAACCATCCCAACACACCCATCGCTGTACTTACAGCTTATGGCAATATGGACATTGCGATTGCAGCACTAAAAGCAGGTGCATTTGATTTTGTCAGTAAACCAGTCAATCAAAAGCATTTGGATCAATTGATTCAAAAAGCCTTGAATCGACCGCAACCTGAGCAAGAGGCAGCCGAAACAGCGTTAGAAAATAAACTGTTAATCGGGCGCTCGCCGCCAATTCAACAGTTACGGATCGCTTTAAAGAAAATTGCGCGTTCTCAAGCGCCTGTGTTTATTACAGGTGAATCAGGAACAGGCAAAGAGGTGGTTGCAAATCTGGTCCATCGTTTAAGCAATCGTAGTGAAGGGCCATTTATCGCGATTAACTGTGGTGCGATTCCAACTGAATTGATGGAGAGCGAGTTATTTGGGCATAAAAAAGGCAGTTTTACGGGTGCGACACAAGACAAACAAGGCTTAATTCTTTCTGCGCACGGCGGTAGTTTATTTTTAGATGAAATTGCTGAATTGCCGTTGAATATGCAAGTTAAATTACTGCGTGCAGTACAGGAAAAGAGAATTCGCCCTGTCGGTTCGGATCAGGAAATTGATGTTGATTTCCGAGTGATTAGTGCCAGCCATCAAGACCTTGAACTACTGGTGCAACAAGGTCGATTTAGACAAGATTTATTTTTCCGTATTCATGTGATGGATATCGTACTTCCACCCTTACGTGAACGCGGACAAGATATCCTGTTATTGGCCAATCACTTCATCCAGAGAATTAGTCAGGAATGGGATTTATCACCTAAATCCTTATCGACTCGTGCCGAGCAGTTCTTGCTACAGCAATACTTCCCTGGCAATGTCCGTGAATTGCGTAATATCATCGAACGCGCAATGACACTCAGCGATGACAACAGCATTGACCTCGCACACTTACAGACCGCACCTTTGCGCAGTCCGATCTCGATGCCGACAGCATCACTCTATACTCAAGAAGATGTTGAACAAGCACAATATTCAACCAGTCCAAGCACTAGTTCCAAAAAGCTTCCACCTGAAGGCTTAGAACGTTATTTAGAAAATATTGAGAAAGAAGTCCTGCTCAACGCACTAAACTTAACCCATTGGAATCGGACCTTAGCCGCTAAGAAATTAGGGATGACCTTCCGCTCTTTACGCTACCGTTTAAAAAAGTTCGGCTTAGATACTGAAGAGGATGAATAATTCTTAAAAAAATGAAGCCCCTGCTAAATCAGGGGCTTCATTGCATTAAGGTTTACTTTTCAGCACTAATTCGCTGATATGCTCTAAATAATAATCTTCTTTCATTTCAGGCTGCAACGCATAGCTTTGATTCGGCTGAATGCCTTGTCCTTCGATCATCTGATCTTTCGGGGTGTAATAATGCGATACTGTCATTTGTAGCGCAGCACCACTTGGTAACGGAAACAGTTTTTGTACGACACCTTTGCCGTAACTATTTTCTCCGACCACCCATGCACGTTTATGATCTTTTAATGCGGCGGTAAATACTTCGGCAGCCGATGCTGAACGTCGATTAATCAATATTCCCAATTTAAGCTTTTGAAACTCATTCGATGGTAACGCCTGAAATTGCTGATCACCTTCAGAACGGCTCTTGGTTGTGACGATCAGACCTTGATCCAAAAATAAATCTGCCGATTCAACTGCGGCTGAAAGTAGACCACCGGGATTATTGCGCAGATCTAACACCACAGCCTTTAATTTTTGTGAACCAAATTCTTCGATGAGTCGCTTAATTTCATTGGCTGTATCTTGTTGAAATACTCTAATTTTAAGGACTAAGACTTGATTGTGTAATAAAACGGGCTCTATATCTGTTTCTACTTTCTTATTTCTGACCAAGATCAGTGTACTTATATTGCTTTCTGGCAAAATTTGTATGGTACTGCCAATCGAACCATACAATAACCCTTGGACTTGATCTTGATTTAAGTTTTTTAACTCTTGATGATCAATTTTAACAATCGCCTGCCCATTACGCAGACCTAGTTTATTCGAATCAGAGCCTGTTTTTAGACCTTGAATCTGCCACAATTTTGTATGCGCATCATAATTTAAATTAAAATCGACCGAAGCCAGATCACCTTCGGTATATTGAATCAGTTGACGGTATTCTTCAGCAGATAAATAACGAGAATAATTATCTAAGCCACTCACCAAACCTTTAATCGATTGCTGAAATAAAGCATCATCTGATTTTTTATCAACATAGTTATCTCGAACAATGCCATAAATCTGTACAAATTGTTGAATCGACTCAATCGGTACTTCGGCACTACTTGATGTACTATCATCACCCCATCCAGAAGGAGGAGCAGCATGAAGTGTAACGCCCCAACACATCAACAAACTTGCCCATAGTGCTCGATAAATGTTGTTGTGTTGAGTCATACGTTCACCTTCTAAAGCATCGCGCTGTATAAAGCGCGATTAAGGGGGAGATTACTGTAAAGTAATTAAGTTCTTACCTTGCATTTCTGGAGGTACAGGAATCTGCATCAAATGCAGTAAAGTTGGCGCAACGTCAGCCAAGATACCACCTTCAGCAATGGTTGCTTGGGTAGGACCGACATAAATAAATGGAACTGACTCAGTGGTATGCTGGGTATGCACCTGTCCACTAACATAGTCTTGCATTTGCTCTACATTACCATGGTCAGCAGTAATTAACATATGCCCTTTGTTTGCCATCACCGCATCATAAACACGACCTAAGCAGGTATCCACGGTTTCTACGGCTTTGATCGCAGCGTCAAATATCCCCGTATGTCCAACCATATCACCATTGGCATAGTTCACCACCAACAGATCAAACTCACCAGAGTGAATGGCTTTGACCAACTCATCCGTGACTTCATAGGCACTCATTTCTGGTTTTAAATCATAGGTTGCAACGTTTGGCGATGGAATGAGAATACGCTTTTCACCTACATACTCATCCTCACGGCCACCGCTGAAGAAAAAGGTCACATGTGCATATTTTTCAGTTTCAGCAATACGCAATTGGGTTTTGCCTAAACTTGACAGGTATTCCCCAATTGAGTTTTTTAACCCTTCAGGCATATAAGCAATCGGTGCATCAATACTGGCTTGGTAGCGTGTCAGCATGACAAATTTTGACAATTGAGGAATAACTTTACGTGTAAAACCCGCAAAATCTTTTTCAACAAAAGCACGGGTAATTTCGCGCGCGCGATCAGCACGGAAATTCATAAAGACCAAACTATCGCCATCTTGTACTTTTACAACATCACCAATACGTGTTGCTTTAACGAATTCATCATTTTCATTTTCAGCATACGCTTGTTCCAAACCTTCAACTGCGGTAGCTGCAACTCGAGTTGACTCACCTTCAGTCATTAAACGGTAGGCTTGCTCTACACGATCCCAACGGTTATCACGATCCATCGCAAAATAACGTCCAATCATCGAAACGATACGACCTTGATTTGGATATTGAGCGAATAATGCATCTAATTTTTCTAATGATGGTTTGGCACTACGTGGTGGCGTATCACGACCATCTAAAAATGCATGTAAATAAACCGTTGCGCCACGCTTCAAAGCGAGTTCACACATCGCAACAATATGGTCTTCATGTGAATGCACCCCACCTTCAGACAGCAGTCCCATCACATGCACTGCACCGTTGGCAGCTTTGGCTTTTTCAACGGCATCAATCAGGACTTCATGCTCAAAAAAATCACCCGTACGGATATCTTTGGTAATACGGGTAAAATCTTGGTACAACACACGTCCAGCACCAAGATTCATATGTCCAACTTCTGAGTTGCCCATTTGACCATCAGGTAGGCCAACATCTTCACCTGAACCAGAAATCAAACTGTTCGGATGCTTAGCTTTCATCGCTGTAAGGTTTGGCGTTTTAGCAGCTAAATACGCATTATCTTCGACTGCTTCGCGATGTCCTACACCATCCATAATTACAAGAACGTGAGGAATTTTACCAGCATTTGCATCCGTCATAATGGGCTCTCTGTGTGTCTATCATTTGATCGGCATAGTTTACCGAAATTTAAGCAAATTCTCTATGACCTTGCTGCTGGCTTTCACCCATCTACAGCAGGGAAATAAAGTATTGTTTATCTTGCTCGATACAATAAATAACTACCGATGCTAAACATCAACACCACCGGTAATAATACAAACCAAGCAGGTGAAGGTGCATAGACCAAGCTCGCATAACCCATAAAGTCTTGTAGGTAGAAAAAGCCTAGACCTGTAAATAAGGCAATCACCAAACGAAAACCCATTGATTGTTGGCGCAATGGACCAAAAATAAAAGAACATGCGATCAGCACTAACGCAATCAAAGCAAACGGTGATGCGACTTTCTGCCAAAACGCTAATTCATAGGTTTTTGGCACTTGGCTGTATTCCTCCATATAGCGCATAAAACTAATCAGCTGACTTGGAGAGAGATCTTCTGGATCCAAAGTCACCATATGCACATATTTCGGTTGTAGCGCCAAAGCCAAAGCTTGTTGTGCGTGGTCCGTTTTGATGGCATTGCCTTGGGCTAATAAATCAACTTGATGTGCCTGTTCTAAGGTCCATTGCCCATCTTTGACAAAGTTGCCATGTTCAGCAGTTACAAAAGACTGTAAGCGATAGTTTTCATCAAAATCAATCGATTGAATATTACGTAGCTGACCTTGGGCGTTGGCATAATCGATATAAACAAAACGCTGCCCTTCACGTGACCAATAGCCTTTGACCTCGCCTAAAGCAGCAACACTCCGTTGTTTTTTGATGCTTTGTGCTTGTTCATTGGTATAAGGGATCACCCATTCACTCAAAACAAACGACAATACGATCAACAACAGTGCCGAACGCATCACCCAGCCCACAATCCGCCAAAGGCTGATCCCAGCTGAACGCATGACGATGAGTTCACTATTTGAAGCCAATGCCCCTAGCCCCAAAACCGACCCAATCAATGCAGCAACAGGTAAAATTTCATAGAGATAACGCGGCGCACCCCACATCACATAGAGGAAGGCTTGCCACGCATTATAACTGTCTTTCAGCGCGCCTAATTCACCGAGATAGGTAAATAATACCTGCAAGAAAGACAACACCAGCGTTGTACCCAGCATGGCGAGGACTGTGGTTTTTGTGACATGCTTGGCGATGATACGACGTGCTAACATTACAACCCCACTCGCTGAATACTTTTCTTGATTTTGGGTGCCAATTTTTGTTTCCGTGCAAAAATTGCCGCGACCATTGCGTAAATGAGCAATACCACTGGATACGCCCAAACGTCTAACTCAGCTTTACTGATCCGAGTTTTAATCGCAATCATTAACACAATCAAACTAGCGAAAATAAAAATCGCAGGAATCAAACGATAATATCGTCCTTGACGTGGATTCACTTCAGATAATGCCACCGCAAGCAACAAGGCCACAAGCATGACAAATGGACCAAAAATCCGCCAACCCAGCTCACTTCTGACCACAAAATCATCACGTTTTTGCCATAATTTCGCCATCGACAAGGCTTCAACATCCTCACTTTCAAAGTTTACATCTTTATCATTTTCTAAGCGTAAACGATAAGATTGAAACTCAGCTTGGATATATCGTGGCTGGTTTGGATAGATTTCATAACGTCGACCTTGAACTAAATCAACGACACTGGCAGTCTCATTTTCCATTTCTACCCGAGTCGCTTCTTTGGCGAGAATCATTTGATCAGGTTTATCTTCGCGATCAGACTTATAATAATAAAAAATATCTTTTAGGTTTTTCCGATCTTCTGACAGCGACCCCGCATAAATCGTATATGACCCCGAGGAAATAAACTCTCTTGGCCTCACCAAATCAAAACCTGCGCGCACCGCTTGCGTCTGCATCAGGTTTTGATAGCCACTGATGCCCGCAGATGCCCCCCAACACATCAATATCGCTTGCACAATCAAAAAGGCGAAAGTCATGGGTAGCAATAGTTTTGTCAATTGATTACGACTGACCCCGCTGCCATTGAGCACCGCCATTTCATGATCGACATAGAGCCGACCAAAGACCAACATCAGACCAATAAAAAAGCCCAATGGCAAAATCAAAGTTAAGAATTCTGGCAAACGATAGGCAATAATGCTGAGTAGAACTCCAGCATCCAAACGTCCTTGTGCAGCTCGTCCAAATATCTTGATGAGCTGACCACCCATAATAATTAAAGTAAGTAAGGCAGTCACAACCAGTGAAGTGGACACCACTTGTTTGACGAGGTAACGCCGAATAATCAAAGTAATGCTTCCAAAAATAGACCAATCGAGGGGTAATGCTAGTTTACCCGAATGTTAAAAATATAAAACCTATCGCGTGTTGCGGATTGCAACCTCATATCTGAAAGTGTTTAATGGGATTCACTTTATTTTTTGTCCATTAGGTTCTATACAAACAATGAAATTTACCCTTCATCGCGCATTCCCAGCGCAAACGCCAAGTGAATCTTTGTGGATTTTGGTTGATTCTGAACAATTACAACAACAGCTAAACAGCTATAAAATCAATCAGCTAGAAGAGATACTTACTGCCACACAATTCAAAGCTGGCTTTAACGAAAACCTGCCGTTAATTGCTCAAGTTACTGCTCAAAATAACACTCAATTGTTAGGTCTTGGAAAAACGACTGAGTTAAAAGCGATAAAATTAGCAAAACTCGCACAAACGATTATCAAATCATCACAAAATAAATTTAAACAAATCACTGTAGATCTGTCAGCGCTACCTGCTGATTTACATCAGTTGTTCGCTTTAAATTTAACTCAAGCAGCTTATGCTTACGATGAATTCAAATCTAAGAAAAATGAATTTGTCTTAGAAAGCATTCAGCTTGTAGCCGATCAAAGTCCATTAAATGATCAACAATTGAATGTGATTCATGCCGTTCAATCTGGACAAAACTATGCCCGTGACTTAGGCAACCGTCCGGGCAACATCTGTTTCCCTGAATATCTCGCTGATCAAGCACTGGCCCTCGCTGCACAATACCCTGATCTACTCACCGTGAATGTGCTAAACGAACAACAAATGGCAGACTTAGGCATGAATGCCTTTTTAGCCGTCAGCAAAGGTTCTGATCGTGAAGGACGAATCATTACCCTTGAATACAACACCCAACTCGAACAAGCACCTGTCGTTTTAGTCGGTAAAGGGGTGACTTTTGATACAGGTGGTATTTCACTAAAGCCGGGCTTAGGCATGGACGAAATGAAATTCGATATGTGCGGTGCAGCCTCCGTTTTGGGTACAATGCAGGCACTCTGTGAAGCACGATTGCCAATTCATGTGGTTGGTGCGATCGCAGCAGCTGAGAACATGCCTTCAGGTCGTGCGACACGTCCTGGTGACATCGTCACCAGTATGAGTGGTCAGACCATTGAAATCTTAAATACCGATGCAGAAGGTCGTTTGGTTCTTTGTGATACATTAACCTATATCAAACGTTTCAATCCTGCACTCGTGATTGATATTGCAACATTAACAGGTGCATGTGTGGTCGCACTGGGTAAAGTGGTCAGTGGTTTATTCACGCCAGATGACGAACTTGCACAAGACTTACAACATGCAGGCGAACAGTCGCTTGACCGCGTATGGCGTATGCCAGTGATGGAAGAATATCAGGAATTGCTCGACTCGCCTTTTGCCGACATAGCGAATATCGGTGGACCGTATGGTGGTGCAATTACTGCAGCGTGTTTCCTTGAGCGATTCACACGTGAATACCGTTGGGCGCACCTTGATGTTGCGGGAACAGCATGGCTATCAGGTGCAGCTAAGGGTGCAACCGGTCGTCCAGTGCCATTATTGATGCAGTTCTTAGCAAATCGTGTTGAAACGAATAGCTAAAAACATGACCCAAATAAGCTTTTACCTCTTTGAAAAAAGTGCAGAACGGCAAGTCGAAAGTGCTTGCCGTTTATGTCGAAAGATTCTAAATCAGCATCCGCATATTTGGTGGTATTGTCCTGATTTAGCGCTCCAAACTGAGCTAGATGAAAAACTATGGACTTTCGATCCGCTTAGCTTCATTCCTCACGGCATTCATCAACCGAATAATGCGGTCTGTATTTCAGAGCAATTACCGCCATCCAATGATTGGATCGTGTTTAATTTTAACAATCATGCACTTGAACTCAATCAAGATTTTCGCCACATTATCGAGATTATTGAAAATAATGAAACCGCGAAACAGATTGGGCGAGAAAAATTTAAACAGTATCGGCGTTTAGGTATTGAAGCCCGAACATTTAAATTATAAATCTGCATGCAATAACATCATTTGAGGAGTGTCTTGTGGCATTAAATGTTGGTCAGGACTTTAAGAAACGTTGGTTAAATACCCCTGAAACTGTCCGTCAGACTTATCAGGAAGATTTAGCACGTATCTGTGATCTACTGTTGCCACAAACCCTGATTCAAACTTGGACACAACATGAGGAGCACGCGGCACAACGTTCTCAGCAACGCATCGAAAAGGCCTATGCTGATCTCAAAGCAGAGTTGATCGAACAAGCCCGCATTCGTAAACAACAAGCACTAGAAAAGGCCCTCGCCGAAAAACGTGCTGCTGAAGCTGCGTATGCAGCACAGCTACAAGCAGATGAAGCACAGCAATTTGCTCAACAAACTGAGAATCTCGTTGCATTGCGCAATCATATTGATCAAGAGATTGCGCAACAAACTGAGCGCTATCAAAGTAACCCTGAACAACCGAGCATTGACTATGCTTCGGGGCAACAGCTTGTCATTGAGGATCATCAAATTTTATCTGAGCTAGAAAGTGTTCGGGTTCGACTTGAATTAGAAGCAGAAAGTTTGATCGAACAAGCAGTGACGGTATTTCGAGCCAAACTGCATTCGCTCGCTCAAGATGAAATTGAATATATACTGAAAAATAGTGAATTTTCTAAGGAAAAATAAAGACAAAAAAGCCCAGTCGATCTGGGCTTTTCCTTACCTAAAATCTTATTTCAAAAAACCATTTTCAGCTAAAAAAGACATACTGAGTTTAGATTCAGGTTTTTGCTCGGCAGCTTTATCACCCAATAATAAACGCTCGATATAACGCGCCAACACATCCACTTCCAAATTTACTTTAGTACCAACTTGCCAAGAACCGATATTGGTACGTTCAACGGTATGTGGAATCAAATTCAAGCTAAGAATATTGCCACGTAGGTGATTAATGGTCAGACTAATGCCATCTACCGTCACTGAACCTTTTTCTGCTAGATATTTGGCCAACTCAACTGGTGCCGTCACCTCAAAATACAATGAGCGCGCATCTTGACGAAAGACGGTAATTTCACCCAAGCCATCGACATGCCCACTGACGATATGCCCACCAAAACGTGTAGTGGGTAACATGGCTTTTTCCACATTGACTGCTTGCCCTACTTTCCATTGACCTAGGGTGGTACGATTTAAGCTTTCACGGGAAACATCGGCTGCATACCAGTTCTCGCCCCACTCGATCACCGTCAAACAGATACCGTTAGTGGCTATAGAATCTCCTAAATGCACATCCGACATATCCAAATCAGTTTGAATTCGTAGACGAACATCACCACCTACACTTTGTAGACTTTCAACTTTGCCTAAACTTTCAATAATGCCTGTAAACATGTGACTTTTAACCTACCTTCATTCAAGTACGAGTCTCAGCGAATCAAGATACCTTAATGCAAAGAACTTGAGATAACAAGCGACGCTGACGCAAATGCCGCCAAATCAAAAAGGGCGATCATCTGATCACCCTGCTCTTATTTCAGTGCCTTCTTTTTATTACGCTTACATGTCCGAGATTTGCTTTTCAACCGTGGTTGGCACTTCGACTTGATCACTCACTAAAAAATGGCTAAAGAATAACTTATAGCCAAGTACACCCAAGCAAGCCCCAACAATCGGTGCAGTCATCGGAACAATAAAGTAAGCAATGTCACGACCGCCAGTAAAGGCAACAGGTCCCCAACCTGAGAAATAAGCAACGATTTTAGGGCCAAAGTCACGGGCAGGATTCATAGCAAAACCTGTTAACGGACCAAAAGAAGCACCAATCACTGCAACCAATAAACCTACCAATAATGGCGCTAAAGCACCACGCGGCAAGCCATTTTGATCATCACCTATTGCCATAATCAACCACAATAGCAGCATGGTAATAAACATCTCGACCAAAAACGCTTGCCCCATTGAAAGCAAATGATGCGGATAAGTCGAGAAAATTCCCGCCAATTCTAAACTTTCAACACTGCCTCGGACCATGTTATGGCTTTGTTCATAATCGATAAATAAATTACTGTAAAGTCCGTAGACCAGTAATGCCCCAACCGCAGCACCTGCAACTTGTGCAATGATATAGAAAGGCACTTTTCTTTTATCAAAGCCTGCAAATAATGCCAATGCGATAGTGACTGCTGGATTGAGATGTGCGCCAGAGATGCCTGCTGAAAGATAGACCGCCAAGGCAACCGCCAAACCCCAGACCACACTAATTTCCCACTGGCCAAACCCTGCACCTGTTAGCTTGAGTGCAGCAACTACACCGATACCGAATGATAAAAAAACCGCAGTAGCAAAAAACTCAGCGATACATTGTCCCAACAAAGTGGGTTCCGAGCGACTCATAACAACCTCTCTTGGCTATCGCTTCTCATCGATAAGACCCTAAATGAGCCCGGAAAATTATATTTATTTTGATATTAGGTCAATATTTTTTTAACCGAATAGTAAAATTTATTTAAGTTTTAAAAATGCAATGAAGTGGATTTAAGAGTAGAGGTTAATTTCTCATATACCCATGTATTTTATGGTTATTTTAAATAAAAATCGAAGTAAAGAAATTCTGACGAAAATTCTGCTCAGTCAAAATACAACCAAAAAATAGAAGATAATGATCATAAAAACAGCCACTTATCTAAAAATACGATTTAATTGATTATATTTACCGATCACAGCACATCTACATATAAAAACACCACTTTGTTTATAAAGTGGTGTTTGTTTGACCTTACCAAAGTGCAAGTTGAGTGCTGTTCCCTGAGGTATCCACACCACCCAATTCAGCAAAGTGGTAGAGCTGACCCAATAACTGTCGCAATGGCGGACCTGATTTTGCATGGGTATCGGTGATCACAATAAACTCAAGCACCCGTGCTCGTTCAGACTGTCGCTGCTTACTGACGCGATAACGCGGTACGTCTTGAGTCAACAACGTGACTTTTCCGCGCTTTAAATTGGCGGTCAGTAAATCTTTCGGCTCAATATTTCCATCAGTCGAATAACTGGTCAAGATATAACGCGCATTGATGGTTTCCAATAGCTTTTCATAGGCATTTTGAGCATGTTTAGACGAGTTATAAGAACTCGGACGCTCTTTACGCCATGCCCGATCAATACCGCTTTTAAAACCTTTGGTATCTGGTGAGGGTAAGTCGTTTTGATCCCACAAGGTCAGGGCATTTAAAACATGATAATTACTGCTATAGGCATGTTGGTTATACGGCGGGTCAAGATACGCGACATCCACTTCAAAGCCACTCATTTGATTGGCTAAATGCTGTGCATCGACACACCACACTTCTGCGGCAGGTCGTTTACTCTCACCAATTTCACAAAAACGACTTGGTGTTAACCACAATAATGACTCAATCCGTTCCAATGCTGTCTGCGTTTTACCACCCCAACCCTGATGGAAGCTTTTAAATACGCCACTGGTGTTACTAACAAAACTGGCCGAATACAGTAATGGTGCAAGTAAAGCACTCATTTCTACATCATTAATCGCACCTTGCGCTTGCCAAGTTGCAATTTGCTGACGAATCGCATCAATCTTCATCCCATTACGACGCTTAAAAAACAGTCGATCACGGGCAGGATCATAGATATCATCATTGCGAGGACATAAATTATGCGTTACCCAGCCTTTCACTTCAGGCAGTCGATTTAAAATATCAATCGCTTTTTGATAGCCACCTAATTCTTTAAATGCCGGCGCATCGGTACATGCCAAAATCGCGTGATTTAAGGCATGGCTATAAGGTTCCCAATCGTTGGCAATCACACGATAACCATTTTGGCGAGCCAAACGAGAAACCACACCACTGCCCGCAAAAAAATCAGCAAAAATCGGTGGATTCTTTTTCTTACTATTCAGTGTTCCCGTAATCTCAAGCGCTTCTAAAATCAGATGAAGGAGCCGGCGCTTATTACCCAGATAAGGTACGAGCTGATGAAAAAGATATTCGTCAGTGGTACGCGCCGCATGGCGACGTTTGTGATAAACCGATGCTTCAGGATTCATATCATCTCTTGGGTAGGGAGCAATCTTAGGCGAATATCTTGCCCAAGTTGGGTTACATCGACCAATTCAAAACGAAGTTGCTCTGCCATTTCGCTCAATTCAGCATTGAACATTGATCGAGCAGATTGACCAAGTAAAGTTGGTGCAACATAACTAATCATTTCATCAACCAAACCTTGTTGTAAAAAGGCAGTCGATAAAGTCGCACCTGCCTCAACCAATACATCATAAATTTGATACTGTTGAGATAAGGTTTGCAATAACTGATTTAAAGGTTGCGGCGCCAATTGTATCACGCCTAAATCGGCAAGTTCTTGACGAAATGGGGTCATTACCATCACTGTTTCAGGATTCTGTAAGATCTTGGCGCTGAGAGGTAACTGTCCTTGTCGATCGAGCACAATTCGTTTCGGTTGAACAACCGTTGTAAGGTCAACACCTGCTAATGCACGAACATTCAGTTCGCAATCATCTGCCAAAACCGTTTGAATCCCAGTAATCACTGCCCCTGAAATCGCACGCCAATGCTGTACATCTTGTCGCGCGGCTGTTCCTGTAATCCACTTCGACTCACCCGATGCCATTGCAGTACGTCCATCGAGGCTTGAAGCAATTTTCAAACGCACATAGGGTAAACCTGTTGACATTGCTTTTAGAAAACCCAAATTTAAAGTTTTCGCAACTTCAGCACAGACCCCTGTTTCAACCTCAATGCCTGCATTTTGTAAAATTTGAACACCCTTGCCTGCCACCAACGGATTTGGATCAGAGCATGCCACCACTACTTTTTTGACTTGTGCCTTGACCAGTGCCTCTGCACAAGGTGGGGTTCTACCGTAGTGTGCACAAGGTTCTAAAGTCACATAAGCGGTTGCATCTTTGGCATGTTCACCCGCTTGCGCTAAGGCGAAAACCTCTGCATGTGGTTGTCCTGCTTTGGGATGATAGCCCTCTCCAATCAATTGACCATCTTTTACAATGACACAGCCCACATTTGGATTGGGCTTAGTTGAATATTGTCCAAGTCGAGCTAAATCAATTGCTCGTTGTATCCAATACTGATCCTGAAAAGCTTGATCTTGAAACGTTTGATCTTGGTTTAGCTCAGACATGATTTCTCTAATTTAGGCTTCATTTTCACGTTGTTGCATTTGCTCAATCTGATGACGAAATGCTTCTACATCTTGGAAATCTTGATAAACCGAGGCAAATCGAACATAAGCGACATGATCCAATGCAAATAATGCCTGCATCACGATTTCACCAATCATTCTTGATTTGACATCACGTTCGCCTAAACGACGAATCTGCAACTGAATATCACTGAGCACCGTTTCGATTTGCTCTTGCGTCACAGGACGTTTCTGCAAAGCATGCATGAGTGATCGACGTAATTTCGCTTCATCAAACGGTTCACTTTTACCATCGGATTTAATCACGCGTGGCATCACCACTTCATAACTTTCAAAGGTGGTGAAGCGTTCACCACAAATCGTACATTCACGACGACGGCGAATTTGACAGCCTTCGGCAGCCAAACGGGAGTCGATGACTTTACTATCAGCAGCGTTACAAAATGGACAATGCATAGTTGTGCAATTATTTACTCACTTTGGCTAAGTGTAGCAAAGTTTCTTCATTTGCTGAACTAGCCATCACCACACAAAAAAACAGCCTTGTGCAGGAGCACAAGGCTGTTCGTTTTATCGAATTATATTTTACATCCGATTATTCAACACGTTCGCCATGTTGACTTAGATCGAGACCCATACGTTCGTCATCATTGCTGACACGAATACCAATCGCTAGATCAATCACTTTCAAGATAATAAAGGTCATCACTGCACTATATGCGATCGTTGCGAGTACACCTTCAACTTGCACCCATAATTGCGCCATCATATTTGCAGGTGCGGCATCACCCATAATAAATTCACTCGCAAACACTGCTGTCAAGATCGCACCAACGATACCACCAACACCATGTAAACCAAATGCATCTAAAGAGTCATCTGCTTTGAGTAAACGTTTAAGCGCCGTAATACCCCAGAAACATACCACACCACCGATGAGACCCATGATTAATGCGCCACCAACAGTCACAAAACCAGCCGCAGGCGTAATCACCACTAAACCAGCAACCGCACCTGATGCACCACCAAGAACAGAGGCTTTACCACGGACAACTTTCTCAACCACTAACCAAGACAGTGCCGCTGCAGCTGCTGCAACTTGAGTAACCACGATTGCATACGATGCAGAACCGTTGGCACCCAACGCAGAACCACCGTTGAAACCAAACCAACCCACCCAAAGTAAACTTGCACCAACAACAGTTAAAGCAAGGTTATGCGGCGCCATTGATTCGCGACCAAGGCCCATACGTTTGCCGAGCATATACGCTGCAACCAAACCTGCAACACCTGAGTTAATATGAACAACAGTACCACCAGCAAAATCTAACGCACCGTCATTACCTAACCAGCCGCCGCCCCATACCCAGTGAGTAATTGGTGCGTAAACGACAACAACCCAAATCGCAACAAAGGCAACAAAAGCACCAAATTTCATACGCTCTGCGATTGAACCACTAATAATAGCAACTGTAATAATCGCAAAGGTCATTTGGAATATGACAAATAGAATTTCAGGAATAGAGCCACTCAATGTATCAGTACCAATACCTGACAACATGATCTTATCAAGACTACCGATAAAGGCGTTTCCTTCGCCAAAAGCCAAACTATAGCCAATGACAACCCAAGCAATACTCACCACTGCCGCAGCAACAAAACTATGCGCCATGGTACTGAGTACGTTTTTCTTGCGGACCATACCGCCGTAGAATAAAGCCAAACCAGGAATCGTCATCAACAGAACCAGTGCTGTTGAAACAAGGATCCAAGCGGTATCACCTGTATCGAGTGTTGCTTCTGCTTCAGGTTCGACTTCCGCAACTGCTGGCAATTCTGCCGCAACAGTCGTTGATACTGTTTCAGTTACTGCTACAGTTTGTTCAGTCATTGGTGTAGAAGCAGCTTCTTCAGCCCAAACAACGGCTGAACCACCTAAGAGTGCGCCAGATAGACTAAGCGCCATAAGCATTTTTTTCATTCGTGTCCCCCAACCTCATTTTGTGAGCTGTGTCTCTTAATTTCTAACTCAGCAAACTTTATGCCAATTTAGACAGCATCTGGTCCAGTCTCACCAGTACGAATACGGATGACTTGTTCTAGATTAGTGACAAAGATTTTCCCATCACCGATTTTTCCTGTACTTGCGACACGCGTAATAGATTCAATCACTGCATCTACCATTTCATCGCTAATCGCAATTTCAATTTTTACTTTCGGTAAGAAATCAACGACATACTCTGCACCACGGTACAGTTCAGTATGTCCCTTTTGACGCCCGAAACCTTTGACTTCAGTTACGGTAATCCCTTGAACACCAATATCAGAGAGTGCTTCACGAACATCATCTAATTTGAATGGTTTTACAATTGCAGTTACAAGCTTCATGTGTGTTTTCCTTCGGCTTATTTTCACCAGTAAGGTTTTATGTTCAATTTTCATGCCAATATTGGAAGGTTAGGGGGTTTCAAATACTGGACATCAGTTTTCTTTATAACCTATTTACGCTTAGAGATGTAGATCCTCAATCGAAAATAAGTTCTATTTACCAAGATTTAACTGAATCTTGCAGTCACTCATCAAGCTGTTTTGAACAGCGCTAGAGGATTGCCGCAAGCAATGATACACTGAGCAACAAATACACATAAACGATTGAGCACTTTATGATTGAAACTCTTTTACAGGCTATTTTGCAGCAAGTCGATCAACCCAAAAAAGACTTAGAAAAAAATTTACGTGCTTTACTCAATGAAAGTATCGAAAAGTTAGACCTCGTTTCGAAGCAAGAGCTCGATCGTCAAAGAACAGCCTTGAATTTAGCTAACCAACGCCTCACTGAGCTACAACAACAGATGAAATCCCTTGAAGAAATCGTACAGAACAAAAAATAAGCACCAACACGGTGCAGACAGCACCGTAAAATGACTAAAAATAAAGCACCACAATGGAACAACAATAAAATGTCTTTCGCCAAAATTTATACAAGGGGTTTATTGGGGCTACATGCCCCTCAAATCGAAGTTGAAGTCCACATCAGTTCAGGGCTACCCTCTCTCACCATTGTCGGCTTGCCTGAAGCCGCAGTGAGAGAAAGTAAAGATCGGGTTCGCTCTGCAATTATTAACAGTGGATTTTTGTTTCCAACCAAACGCTTAACCATTAACCTTGCACCTGCGGATCTTCCTAAAAATGGCTCACGACTAGACTTACCCATCGCCTTAGGAATCCTAATCGCTTCTGGTCAACTCCCTGAAAATAGTACAGAGGGCTTTGAGTTTATTGGAGAACTTGCACTAGATGGACATTTGCGTCCAATCTCAGGAGCGCTGACGATCGCAATGGCATGCCAACAGAGTCAACACCGCTTGTTGCTTCCCACGGCAAATCTAGATGAAGCCAATCAACTTCCAAATTTTGATGTTTATGCAGCAAATCACTTACAAGAGGTTTGTGCACACTTTTCGGGCAATTCACAAATAACAGCAGCACCTAAGCAAAAAAATGCGGCATTATCTGGCTATCAATTTGATCTGGCAGATGTTAAAGGTCAGTTACGCCCACGTCGTGCCCTCGAAATCGCAGCGGCAGGGGGACATTCTTTACTGTTTAAAGGCCCACCTGGCACTGGAAAAACCTTACTTGCATCAAGGTTGCCCTCGATCTTGCCGCCACTCAATGCTCAGGAAAACTTAGAAGTTGCGAGCATCTATTCGGTTGCAAATGCCCAACATCATTTTGGACAACGTCCCTTTCGAGCACCGCATCATACTGCATCCGCAATTGCATTGGTCGGTGGTGGCTCACAACCCAAACCCGGCGAAATCACACTGGCGCATCTAGGCGTATTATTTTTAGATGAACTTCCTGAGTTTGATCGTAAAGTGCTGGAAGTATTACGACAACCACTTGAGTCTAAAGAAATTGTGATCTCACGAGCGGCAAGACAAATGACCTTCCCAGCCAACTTTCAATTTATCGCGGCAATGAATCCCTGCCCTTGTGGTTATGCTTTTAATCAAGACAGCCGTTGCCAATGTTCGCCTGAAAGTATTCAACGTTATCAAAATCGTATTTCAGGACCATTATTAGACCGTATTGACCTCCACATAGATGTGCCACCTTTGCAAGCACAAGAATTGCAAGATCGAACACCCACTGAAAACTCTGAAATTGTACGCCAACGTGTCATCACTGCGTATGAAAAGCAGATTCAGCGACAACAGTGCTTAAATCAAGCGCTTTCTCCGAAGTTATTAGAACAATATGCACTTTTAGATGATAGCTCTGCAAGAATCATTGAAATGGCACAACAACGTCTCAATCTTTCCGCTCGAGCCTATCATCGAGTATTGCGTGTTGCTCGCACAATTGCAGATTTAGCTGAAAGTGACATGATCACGAGTACTCATCTCACTGAGGCATTGTCTTATCGAGGCAATCACGCTTAAAAAAAAGCGACCATATAGGTCGCTTTTGATTGTTATTATGATTAAAAAGCATAGCCCAACGCTAAAACCACTTTATTTTTCTGCTTAGCTTCATCGCGCGTGTAGCCACCAAAAATATAATCTAAACTCCAAGTTGCACCTGTTTCAGCTAACGGATGTGATACACCTAAAGTTGCGTGGCGGAAAGCAAAATCAGTTTTAGTGACATCGCCCGCTTTGGCTTGATAAGTTAAATATTCATCATCATCACCATAATAATACGCTGCAACTTGCGCTTTACCAGTGAACCCACCTGCAAGTTTTGGTGCATAAGTTGCTAAAAAGTAGGTGTCCCCTTTATTACCAAAAGTCACGTTATTCAAAAGCGTTTGGGCTGTCACTGTTAAATCTTTATACGTTAAACCCACAATCGTTTCGTAGCCTGTTGATTCCCAACCCGGATAATAGTAATAAACTGTTGCCCCAATTTGATAACCCAAGTCATCGGTGATTTTGCCTTTATAGCCAGCATAAAAGTCATTTTCGAATGATTTTTTCTCTTTGGGTACATAAGTCGGTGATGTATTAAAATCAGCATAGGCCGCAGTCAATGTTGAAAACCAATAACCCAAATAAAATCCACTGTCATGGCTATAGTCAAGCCCACCCTGAATTGCAGGTGTATCACTTTCAGGTGAATTGGTCATTCCGCGTAAGTTATAACTGGATACAACACTTATATTTCCTGAAAGTGCACCCGGAAATGGCAAAGTACTATCTTCCGCCATCACCCAAGTTGAAGTTGCAGCTATCATCCCCAAAGCAACAGCTTTACATGCAAATTTCATCATATTGATCTCCCCCATGATTTAGACATTCAATTGATTTAAGTTTTAAATTGCATCACGGGGTAATTTGCAAATGCTATGCCAAGCTTAGAGCACTTAAAAAAATATAATAAACACCATAAATAACAATTATTTAATTAGATATAAAATCTAGAACCCGATCATGCTTTGGGTTTTTAAAAAAGGATGAACTAAATAGTGCAACTAAACTGCAATGGAACTGATCATTATGGCGCACTCAAAAAGTAACAATGAAAATGCAAGCAACTTTATCACCCCATATTCAACTCAATCATTATTTAAAAATACAGTGATGATCTAGCTCTATATGCATTTACGCTGCTTTTCGGTTAAATAAAAATAATATTCATCAGAAAGAATATTTTCCCATGAGAAAATATAGGTATAAAAAAAGCAGAGCATTCGCTCTGCTTTAGAGAAACAATAGCTTAGAAGGTTTTTGTTAGCGTAAAGACAGCACCAGTTTCCACACCACGCTTATAAGGTTGTGCATCTGCATCAATATTTGTCCCTACAGCAGCCAATTCTGCACTGAAACCTTCAATAGATTTTACAGCATAAGTCACGCCTACTTTCCAGTCGACATAATTATCATCTTCACTGCCGTTGTCACTAAAGTCATAGTTATCTGCTTTGGTATAACCAACGCTCGCAACACCACCAAAACCCGTATCAGCGAATGGTATTGAATAAGTCGCATTTAAGTACCAAGCATCTTCGTCTAGACCAAAGAAGTCATTGGTATAGTTAACACTTGCTAAAAGACTATCACCACTAGCAATAAGGTCACTGAATCCTAATTTTGCGTACAATTCAAGCCAATTTAAATCTGATGCGCTTGGATAGCCGTAATACCATAAACCTACATCCAGAGTTGGTTTACCCGCAAATGGTAACTCTGTCGCATAACCGATATATGGATCAAGCTCTAAATGTGGATCAGCTGTACCAAAATTAACATTTGAACCCCATACCCCAGCATAAACACCAGATTCGTGAGTTAAAGCAAAACCACCTTGTAGAGCAGGATCACTTTGCGTCTGAGTCATACCACGATAGCGATAATCAGTTGTCAATGCAGCACTTCCTGAAAAGCTTAAACCACTTTTCGCAAGTACATTATCTTCTGCAGCGAAACTCACTGTTGAAAGTCCAGCAATCATACTAAGCGCAAGTGCCTTACATGCAAATTTCATCATATTGATCTCCCCCATATGGATATTCGACTGATTTATGTTTTAAATTGCATCATGGAATAGATAGCAAATGCTGTGCCAACTTTAAACAATCCTTAGAAAATATAGTTCCCGTACCATAAAAGTGCCATTACGACACTTTAGATGCGCTTCAATTGATCCTAATGTCTTTATTTCTTAATTTTTTGATCCATTTAGAAGCAATGCAGAAATTCAGGTTGTTTATTGCACAAAAAAGACGCACTTTTCAGCACCATAAGTTGTCTAACTATTGGAAATATCAGTTATACGTATGTAATTTAATGAGTGCTCAATAAAAGTGCACCTGAGATACCTTAAAATAATCTGAATAAAGTGTTCCTTTTTCGTCGTTGTAAGATTGCCATTCGTCGGGATGTAATTTTTTGCAAATCAAGTTGCTACATTTCTAACCAATCAATAAATAACCCATTAAATTTAAACAAAATTTATATTCCCTAATCACACTTTTTAAACATAACTTGTATAGAAATAACAATCGAATATTACAACCTTTATAAACACATTTAACAATTAAAATCATTAACTTAATTTTATTATGATCACTTTTTAAACGAGAAACAAATCATAAAATTGTATAAGCTTTTTATTAAAAATTAATGAAAAAATTTTAATAAAAATCTATCTTTTTCATGTATAACTTATACAATTGTTCAAAATTTGCAGTTTCTTTCCCAATTTTTTTATGAGGCTAAGCTATGCCAAAGGCACAGAAACTTACATTAGCGGTATTGATTAATGCCGCACTAATCACCTCAACATATGCAAGCGAACAAAGCGAAGCAAAAGGATTTGTTGAAGATGCAAGCGGAAATGTTTTATTCCGTACGGGTTATTTACATCGTGACAAGAAAAACGGTAATAAAGATACTAGTTCATACGCACAAACTGCGATGGTTAAACTAGACTCAGGCTTTACCCAAGGTGTTGTAGGCTTCGGTGCTGGTATTATCGGTGATGCATCTTTCAAATTAGGTCCTAATAAAAATGCTGGTAACGGCATGATCCCTCGTGAAAGATTAAACGGCATAGACGGTATTGGTGATACATACGATCATTGGGCACGTGGTGGCGGTTATGTAAAAGCCCGCGTATCGAATACAACTGTTACCTATGGTACTCAGATTCTTGACCTTCCAGTTCTTTCAAGCAACACTGCTCGCTTAGTACCAGAATACTTTGAAGGTGTTTTAGCAAATAGCCGTGAAGTTGAGGGTTTAGAAGTTACCGTCGGTAAATTTACCAAAAACCAATATTCTGATCAGATTAAATCTGATGGCAATGAATTAGACCGTGCGGTAGTTTGGGGCGCAAAATACAAAGTAAATGATCAATTAAATACAGCGTACTTCGGTACTGATATTAAAGATCGTTTAGAGCGTCATTATATCAATGCTAATTATAAGCAAACTTTGGCAAATAATAGTTCATTAACTTATGATTTCAGCGGATACCATACTGATTGGGATCGCCAAGCAAACCAAAGCTTGTACTCTTATATTGGCTCAGCTGATGACAAATACCAAAAC
Source organism: Acinetobacter sp. 3657 (assembly GCF_031456775.1). Taxonomy (NCBI): domain Bacteria; kingdom Pseudomonadati; phylum Pseudomonadota; class Gammaproteobacteria; order Moraxellales; family Moraxellaceae; genus Acinetobacter; species Acinetobacter sp. 3657. The sequence goes on from NZ_JAVDVH010000012.1 coordinate 60,144, forward strand.
TCTATTTGGGCAATTTCGACCACTTATAATACTGGCCCACATACAGTAATGCTTGCTTACCAACAAAACAGCGGTAATGCAGGATATGACTATGGACTAGGTAAAGGTGTTGGAGATGGTCATCAAACCATTCATTTACCTAACTCATACCTTTCTGACTTCATCGGTAATGATGAGAAATCAGCCCAACTGCAATATAGCCTTGATTTCGGAAGCTTTGGAGTACCGGGGTTAAGTTGGACCACAGCATTTGTTTATGGTTGGGATATTGATACCAATACGGCTGTTAAAGTTGGCGATACTGTAGTAAACCGTGTACGTACAGCAGATAATGCAACTGAGCGTGAATTCTTTAACCAAGTTAAATACACGGTTCAATCAGGTTTTGCTAAAGATGCCAGCTTACGTGTACGTCACTCATACTACCGTGCTAGTGATGAATACCAAGCTGGATACATCGGCGACACTAACGAATGGCGTCTCTGGCTTGATATTCCTGTGAAATTCTTCTAATTCACAGTGAATAACTCGCCATAAAAAAAACCTCCATTCAATCTGAATGGAGGTTTTTTTAAACCAAATTTTTAAAATTAGCAAATTTGGTTTAATCCTCTAAACTTACTTTTGGGCAGCTTCGATTGATTTAATGATTTCTGCTTTAGCAACTTCAGAACTTTCCCAACCATTCAATTTCACCCACTTACCAGGCTCTAAATCTTTGTAGTGTAGGAAGAAATGTTCAATTTGGCTGATCAACAATTGTGGAAGATCTGTATATTCTTGAACATCTTTGTACAATGGAGATAATTTTTCATGTGGAACTGCGATCAGTTTCGCATCGATACCACCATCATCTTCCATATTTAATTTACCCACTGGACGACAACGAATCACGGAACCCGCTGCAACTGGATAAGGCGTCACAACAAGTACGTCTAAAGGATCGCCATCTTCAGATAAGGTGTTTGGTACATAACCATAGTTTGCTGGGTAGAACATTGCTGTACCCATGAAACGGTCTACAAATAAAGCATCTGAATCTTTATCGATTTCGTATTTGATTGGCGCTGCATTTGCAGGAATTTCAATGATGACATAGATGTCATTTGGCGCGTCTTTACCCGCAGGAATATTGCTATAACTCATATCAACACTCGTGTATGTGAAATTAAATATAAAAAATCGGTCAGATTATAACGTGAATACAGTCAAAATGATGCTGTATATTAGTATTAGGCGTCATGAATTTTTATGAGCAACTTGATTTAAGTCATTTTAATGGTGATCACAAACAAAAATATTGGGCAAAGTAAGGAAAAAAACCAAATGATTGAGCGTAAAGTTGCGAGATTGGCTAAATAACAAATCCCATAAATGACGCGAAAAACAATATATGCCCAGCCCAATGTCAGGATAAATCGCTCAGGAATCACCATATATTCCGCCATTAAAATTGCAGCGATAAATAAAGGTAAGCTCTCGAAGCTATTTTGCTGTACAGCATTTGCTCGTGCCGACAACCCTGTCGTTCTAGCCAAAAATTCACGAGGATTGTGATTGTCTTTTGCTTGAAAACCACCTTTTGATTTCGCAATCAAAGTAAAAACATAAGGCAATAAACATGCGACGATAATAATCAATATAATGCCGCTAATACCCTGCATCCTGACATCCATCATTTGAAGTTCTTCTGATCATGCTATCATAACTTATGATTTATGAAACTTTCATTTGTACTTGTTCAAGGTGCATTTGTTTTGGTACATGTGCGCTGCTTGGAAGTTAGATCAAATAACATTGCTATATTTTTATATTGTTTTAAGGTCGATTTATGCAACGCCAAGATCAAAAAGAACTGTTTGATAGCCTTGATCAACAACGCCAAAACCAACTTAAGGTTGATCGGATTTTAAAAATTGTATTTCCGATTGTTGCTTTTTTACTCAGCGTGATCTGTGCCAACCTAAACTGGCAATCGACCTTAGGCACTTTTGTTATTTTGACCATTGCCTTTTATGCGGTTGGGATTAAGCGTTTCACGCTCTGGCACTGGTTGATCATCACCACATTCTATGTCTTTGTTGATAATTATTTTAGCTTCAACGGCATCGACCCAACGCGTTTACGTTTCCAACTCATCACCATGATCATTTTCGTGGGGATTGCAGGTATTAGTCGACGCTATATTGATCGCTGGTTTCTGAAAAAATCTTCCTAGTCAGCACAACAACAATCGATAGTCATAAAAAATGCCGCAATTGCGGCATTTTTTATGTGCTTCCCTTTAAAAAGAGAGGCTAGAAAAGATCTTTAAGCTGGTTTACGTAAATCTTTACGTAAGATTTTACCTACGTTCGATTTTGGCAACTCATCGATGAACTCAACATAACGTGGGCATTTATAGCCTGTTAAGTGTTCTTTCGCATATGCAATGATTTCTTCAGTCGTTAATGACGCATCTTTCTTCACGATGAATAATTTAGGTACTTCACCTGATTTTTCATCTGGAACGCCAATCGCTGCCACTTCCAATACTTTTGCATGTTGTGCAACGACTTCTTCAATTTCACTTGGGTAAACGTTAAAGCCAGATACCAAGATCATGTCTTTCTTACGGTCCACAATTTTGAAGTAACCACGTGGATCCATGATACCAATATCACCTGTACGGAAGAATCCGTCAGCAGTCATTACTTTCTCGGTTTCATCAGCACGATTCCAATAGCCCTTCATCACCTGAGGACCACGGATTGAGATTTCACCTTGCTCGCCTTGAGCAACTTCTTTCCCATCATCATCCAAGATCGCAACTTCAGTCAACGGCAATGGAATACCAATCGTACCACTGAATTCAGTAGTTGCTGGCGGGTTTGCTGTTGCTACAGGAGATGTTTCAGATAAACCATAACCTTCAATGATGGTTGTACCCGTAACTTTCTTCCAAGCTTCGGCTGTAGATGGTAATACTGCCATACCACCGCCCATCGCCATCTTAAGATTGCTATGATCCAGTTGTTTAAACTCTTCGTTATTCACCAATGCGTTAAACAAAGTGTTTACTGCTGGGAAGAATGAAGGTTGGTATTTACGTAGTTCACCAATAACTGCAGGTAAGTCACGTGGGTTAGGAATCAAGATATTTGCTTGACCTTTGTACATGCCGTACATCGCACAAACCATAAATGCAAAAATATGGTAAAGCGGTAATGCACAAACAATACGATCGCCTTTTTCACTATCCGCAGCACCAAACTTACTTGAGAAAATGGCTTCACACTGTAAAAGGTTTGCCACTAAATTACGGTGAGTCAGTTCGGCACCTTTAGAAACGCCTGTCGTACCACCCGTATACTGAAGGACCGCTGTATCACTTAAAGTTAAGCTTGGGCGTTTATAGTTACTTGGATTTTCTTTGTTTAATGCGGTGTTAAATTTGGTATAACCTGGAATATCCCAAGCTGGAATTTGTTTACGCACTTTACGTAATACAAAGTTGACCAATGTTCCTTTGAGGGTACCAAGCATATCTCCCACTGTCGCAACAACGACGTGCTTCACAGGAGTCTTACCAATAATACTTTGATATACACTGGCAAAGTTTTCAATAATGACTAAAACTTCTGAACCTGAGTCATTTAATTGGTGTTCTAACTCACGCGCAGTATAAAGTGGATTGACGTTGACAAGAACCAAACCTGCTCGGAATACACCTAATGCAACCACTGGATATTGGAAAACGTTCGGCATCATCACCGCAACACGTGTTCCCTTTGCCAAACCTAAACTTTGTAAATAAGCTGCAAATTTACGACTCGCAACTTCTAACTCATTAAACGTTAAAACCTTATCCATAAAGATAAAGGCATCACGTGATCCGAATTTTTGGAAATTGCGTTCAAAAATATCAACAAGTGAAGTGTTTTCAGCAGGCAGTGCAACTGTTTCTGGGATTCCTGTCTTTTGGTATTCAGCAAACCAAATCTTTTCCATAATGCCATTATCTCCGAGTGGTAATCCTTAAAAATGTAACAACGTTACTTTCCATGGCAAAACATTTTTATTAAGTTCTTGAATTGCCCTGTAGACCTATCCAAATAATATGAATACGTCATCATATATAACGTATTTGTATCACAGAATACCAGCCTTATCTCTGAACGAGGAGTCTATTTGCTTTTTGATATCCCCGTGGTAAAAGTTGCCCCTTTGTTGCTCTTTTTCCTATATATTTTTGGAGATCATCCCCTTTCAGTTTTAAATGCTGTTGTCCTGCAGCGACTTGGATTATTTCATCTAACGTCAAGGTTGTCATGGATAAAATTTGTTCTTTCTCCTCAAGTTGTATCAACTTGTTACCTTTACCTTTATTTAGGACAGGGAGTTCAGCCAAATCAATAATAAGTAATCGTCCTGCTGAACTTAGTATTGCAACATGGCTTGCCTGCTGAATTGGTAACAACGGTAACGCCGTTGCTTTATCTCCAACCGTTAAAAAGGTTTTACCCGCTTTGGCATTGGTATCCAATTGACCTACTTGTGTTTTAAAACCGTAGCCTTTTGAACTTGCCACCAATAACTCATTGTTGTCATCATCAACTAAAACTTGGATAAATGACACTCCACTCGCGGGTGCAAGTTTCGAGCTTAACGGCTCACCTAAACCACGAGCTGAAGGCAAACTACTGATGGGTAAAGCATAACTCCGCCCTGTTTTATCCAAGAAATAAACGCGTTGATTGGTCTTACCCACTGCATGACTTAAATACTGGTCACCCGCACGGAAGTTGAGATTTGCGGCATCCACATCCCCCCCTTTGGCTGCACGGACCCAACCTGCTTCTGACAAAACCACCGTTACCGTTTCGGCTGGCAGCAAGTCTTGTTCTTTAATTTGAACCGCATCTGCTCGTCGTACCAATGGCGAACGACGATCATCACCAAACTTTTTGGCATCTTCTTTCAGTTCATTGATAATCAAATTTTTCAGTGACTCAGGGTTTTCGAGTTGCTCGCGAAGGATAGCGGCTTTCGCTTCCAGTTCTTCTTGCTCACGGCGAATTTCCATTTCTTCAAGCTTGGCCAAATGGCGAAGTTTCAATTCTAAAATTGCTTCAGCTTGAATTTCATCAATACCAAAATGCTGCATCAGCACAGGTTTGGGTTTGTCTTCTTCACGAATAATACGAATCACCGTATCAATATCCAAATAGGCAATCAAAAGGCCTGCCAAGATATGTAAACGCTTTTCGATTTTAGTTAAATGGTATTGCAGACGACGCGTCACGGTTTGCTTACGAATCTCAATCCATTCCAACAAAATACGGCGAATGGATTTCACCTGCGGACGACCATCCGCCCCAATCATATTCAGATTGACACGATAGCTTGATTCCAAATCAGTCGTTGCAAACAAATGGCTCATGACCGTTTCTGCATCAACACGATTGGAACGTAATACAATCACCAAGCGCGTTGGATTTCTGTGATCGGATTCATCCCGAATATCAGCCACCAAAGGCAACTTCTTCGCAATCATTTGATCAGCGATTTGAGTAACCACTTTTGAACCTGAAACCTGATAAGGCAATTCAGTAATCACGATTTCATTTTTTTCTATCGTATAAACCGCACGCATACGATAACTACCACGACCTGTGGTTTGAATTTTGAGTAATTCTTCAGGTGGGGTAATGATTTCTGCTTTGGTTGGTAAATCTGGTGCTGGAATATACTCCGCCAATTTTTCATCGGTGGTTTCAGGATTACGAATCAGTGCAATCGTCCCTTTCACCACTTCACGCAAGTTATGCGGCGGAATATCGGTCGCCATCCCGACTGCAATACCCGTTGTACCATTGAGCAGAATATTTGGAATACGAGCAGGCAAGGTTATCGGCTCTTTCATCGAACCATCGAAGTTATCTTGCCATTCACTGGTGCCTTGGCCCAACTCATTCAGCAATAATTCACTATAAGCTGAAAGTTTGGCTTCGGTATAACGCATTGCCGCAAATGATTTAGGGTCATCAGGTGAACCCCAGTTACCTTGACCTTCAACCAATGGATAACGATAGCTAAAGGGCTGCGCCATCAACACCATTGCTTCATAACAGGCAGAATCACCATGTGGGTGATATTTACCGAGTACATCACCAACGGTACGCGCTGATTTTTTTGGTTTTCCAGTCGACTTTAAGCCAAGCTCACTCATGGCGAAGACAATACGCCGTTGTACAGGCTTCAAACCATCACTGATATGCGGCAATGCACGATCCATAATCACGTACATGGCGTAATTTAAGTAAGCTTGTTCTGTGAATTCGGCTACGGAACGGTTTTCGGTTGCATGGTGTGCAAGGCTGGTCATTTCAGCAAGTCATCCAAAATCATTGTTATCGTCAATGCTTTGTATGCTATGTGGATGCAAGCGTTGTGACAAGCCCTTGTTGTTGTTTAAACGTCAAATGGTGTCTTGTTAAACTTAATGCAACATATTCAATATAACGTCTGATGCTGGAAACCAACCATTTTTCTCAGCCTTTTTTAACCATTCCCTAGCTAATTCATCATTTTTTTCAACATAGAGCCCCTTTAAATAAAAAAGACCCAAACTATACTGTGATGCTGCAATTTCTTGATTCGCAGCAACAGAATAGAACTCAAAAGCTCTTTTTAAATTCTTTGAAACACCTGTTCCATTTTCATATTTATCAGCAAGATTATTAATGGCTGGAAGAAACTTCTGCTGTGCAGCTTTCTCATAGTATTTTAATGCAAGATCAATATCGACCTGTTCTTCTTCATTTGAGCCAGAATGATAAACGCCTAAAAGATACAAAGCAGCTGCGTTGCCTTGCTCTGCAATTACCTCAATATCTTCAATATAAATAACATCACTTTCGTTATATTCGGGTTGCTCCATCCAAGTTGAAGCCCAATTATATTCAGCAACAAGTGATCTATTATAAGTTGCTGCAATCCATAGCCAATTCCTACCCAATAAAAGATTTTCAACCCTGTCATTCCGCCCAAGACAATAATCAAGACCTATCTGTATTTGTTGACCTACATCAAACTCCATAACTTCAGGAGCCATTTCTTGTACAGATAAAAGATTCATTTTTAATTTAAGATTCTGTTAAAGGTTAATTTATTTAATGTAAATGAATTTTAGGTTTTTTTACCTAAAACTCTCTTCTCACTTTAATATTAATCAATGCTCATCAGTAGACGAAGCAGACTCTGCATCATCTTCTTGATAAATGAATTTCGGCATCTCTAAACCAAAGTAGATCGCAATTAAACGCAAAGTAAAACCAAAGACTAAGGTAAAAATCACCGTTAAATCATGTGGCAATCCCACTTCTAAACACACCCAATAACAAATCACCGCTACAAAGGAAATACTGGCATACAGCTCACGACGGAACACCAAAGGCACATCATTACATAAGATATCACGCAGAATACCACCCGATACGCCTGTTAAGACCCCTGCAACCGCAGACACCACAAAACCATGCCCCATAGATAAAGCGATTTGGCAGCCAATAATCGTAAAGCCAATTAGACCCAAAGCATCCAGTACCAAGAAGATATTACGGAGATGACGCATCCATTTGGCAATAATAATCGTCACAAAAGCCGCACAACAGGTCAAAACTAAATATTCAGGATGTTTCACCCAAGTTAAGGGATAGTGCCCAAGTAACACATCACGGACTGAGCCACCACCCAATGCAGTGACACAAGCAATTAGTGTTACGCCGAACCAGTCCATACTGCGTCGACCCGCTGACAATGCACCTGTCATCGCTTCCGCAGTAATGGCAATAATATAAATCACGGTCAGTAACATTTGCCTGAATCCTTAAACAAGGCGGAAAAGTGTGCGCTATTTTAAGACAAACTTAGATGAATTGCGCACAACATTGCTTAAATTTTTTCCCTGAGCCACAAATACAAGGTTGCTTCATGGTGATTTGCATATCTAAAGTCGGGTCAAGGAAATACCAACGCTGTTGATGTCGCACAAAATGTGAAATTTCATGATGAATATGAGGTTGTGTCCCATCATGGTTTTTATCGCGGTAATGCGCTTTAAACTCAACCAAGGCATGGGTTTTATCTAGCTTAGGCTGATGTTGTAACACTTCTAATTGCAACCATTGATTGGACTGACTCCAATCTGCAATCGCAGCTCGATCTAAGAAGGCTTGTTGTCCTAGAGCCGTTGTTTCGAGAATATAGTCAATCTGCTGTAAGGCAAAAGCACTATAGCGCGAACGCATGAGTTGTTCAGCAGTTTCAGCAAATTGTTTTTTCAAATGTAGGGGCTGACAGCACGCAGCATATTGCCCTTGTCCACATGGACAATTTTGTGACGATGTCATTTCCACTTCTCAAATAAAATAGTCTGGAGAGACAAGTCTTCGCAATTCATTCAATAACTTAAAATATAGTGCGTCATATATACAATGGATACGGTTACAGGTGTAGAGGCGAAGACAGTTCACCTCTACAATGATCGTAAAACTGAATTACTTTTCGTCCGTTTTCTCTTTGGCAATAATGCGCACTTTTTCAATCTTGTGCCCATCCATCGTCACCACTTCAAAACGATGTCCGTCTGCTTCCACCATTTCACCATTTTCAGGTAAACGACCTAAATGGAACAAGATATAGCCTGATAAAGTTGAATACTCTTCACTTTCATCCACCAAGTCTTTACCTAATAATAAAGACACATGGCGAATATCGGTTGATCCCTCTAATAACATAGAACCATCGTCAAGCGTTTCGGCTGTCGCCTCAAGCTCATCTTCATCAGGGAATTCACCCGCGATCGCTTCTAATATATCAATCGGTGTTGCAATCCCTTCAATCGAACCATATTCATTGAGTACGATTGCCATTTGTAATGGCGCTTGGCGCAATTGCTCCATGACCATGAGAACCTGTGCGTTCTCATGCACAATCACGGGCTCGCGTATATGTTTTGCGAAATCAATTGCACCTGTTTCAATGTATTCATTCAACACTTTATGCGTGAGTACGACACCTTCAATATTATCCAACTCTCCCCGCGCAATAATCAAACGCGAATGTGTCATCGACATTAAACGGTCTTTTAATTCTGTTGGATCATCATCTAAGTCTAACCATTCCAATTCTGGGCGTGGTGTCATCACTGACTTGACTGGTCGTTCGGATAAGCCTAATACGCCTTGTACCAAAACACTGTGATAAACCCCTGTATCCTCGTCAAAGACTTCTTTGGCGTAGGCTTGTGTAGCGAGTACATCCTCTGTTTCTTTGTGCTGTTCGCCAGCGCCTTTACTGCCTAACATACGCAATACAGCGGATGCCGTACGGTAACGTAAATCGGTTGTGGTCACCAGTTTCTCTTGATTACGGCGCATGGTCTGATTCACGGCCTCAACCAAAACTGAGAAACCAATTGCTGCGTATAGATACCCTTTTGGAATATGGAAACCAAAACCTTCCACGATCAGTGAGAAACCAATCATCATCAAGAAACCGAGGCATAGGATCACCACGGTTGGATGTTTATTGACAAAGTCCATCAATGGTCGAGAGGCGATCAGCATAATCCCGATCGCAATCGTCACCGCGATCATCATCACGGATAGATCTTTCACCATTCCAACTGCGGTAATTACGCTATCTAGTGAGAAGACTGCATCTAGCACAACGATCTGAACCACTACGACCCAGAACACGGCATGTACAGGATTTTCCTGCCTTAATGCTTGCTTACCTTCAATACGCTCATGCAGTTCCATCGTTCCTTTAAACAATAAGAACGCCCCACCAAACAGTAAAATTAAGTCTCGACCTGAAAATGCATGATCAAAAATCTGGAATAGTGGTTCAGTTAAGGTAATCACCCAAGCGATAGATGCGAGTAACACCAAACGCATTAACAATGCGAGCATTAAACCAATTTTACGTGCAGCATTACGTTGTTCTGGTGGTAGTTTTTCAGCTAAAATTGCAATAAAAACAAGGTTATCAATACCAAGTACAATTTCAAGCACCACCAAAGTCGCTAAGCCCACCCATGCGGCAGGATCCGACATCCATTCAAAAATCATAGAGCTGACTCCTCTACAAAATCAGCTTTAAACTGATGATTGAATCGATCGGCATAAATAGCCCAAATATTTTTTTTAGAAAAAGAGAACAAAGCAGAGTGACAACAACCACTACTCATAGAGGTACATTTATGAATGAAAGGATTTTTAGTATAGGTAAGATTTCAATAAAATTCATCATTTTTTATATGGGTGTTTTTTTAATTTTTTTCTAACAATAGCGCAAAGGCTTTGTATGTGAAATGTGCATAAAACTGTCATAAAAGTCATTTAGCCTAGACAAGTACGACGAAAATGATAAGGTAAAAATAAAGTAGATGAATAGTGTATTTAGAATGACAGTTAAAAAAACCACTCCTCCCATAAAAACAACCCTCCCGCTTATTGCTTTGTATTGTGGTTCTCGTTCAGGCAACAATCCGATTTACCGTGAAAAGGCGATTGAACTTGCCCAACACCTCTCTACACAAGACTTTGGTATTGTTTATGGCGGCGCCAGTATCGGTCTCATGGGACAAGTCGCAGATACTGTACTTGAGCACGGCGGCGAAGTTGTCGGCGTTATTCCTGAGTTTATGTTGGACTATGAAATTGCACATAATCAACTGACTGAACTGCATGTTGTGAGAAGTATGCACGAACGTAAAGCCCTGATGGCTGAACGTGCCAATGCCTTTATCGCGCTACCAGGTGGACTCGGCACTTTTGAAGAAATTCTAGAAATCGCCACATGGGGACAGCTCAACCAACATCAAAAACCGATGATCATTTATAACGTGAACCGTTTTTATGATGCCTTAATTACTCAACTCGATCATGCGGTTGAAGAAGGCTTTTTACCCCCTCAACATCGTGCCAAAGTGATTATTTGCGAAAATACCGAACAAATCTTCAATGTGATTAAAAATCTAAACTCTCCTAAACATGTGGCGATGTAAAATAAAAAAGGCGGATCAAATTTGATCCGCCTTTTGCATTTTTGACTTAGTTTGAATTGACTTGGTAAATGGTAGTTGTGCCACTGACTTCATTACCGACCACCAACAATGGTTTGCCATTTGGCGAATCTTTTGCAGAAATAAAGATTAAACCTTCTGGTCCAAGATCACCATGTGCAGATAATGTGGTCGATGGATCAGCCTGATCCCATATCTCACGAGTATTTAAATAATCTTGGAAAATTGGCTGTTTTGGATTACTGACATCAAATGCCATCACCCCACCCATCCGCTCAAGCCCTAGGAACAAGAATTGTTTATTGCCAATCTTACCGATGGTGAGACCTTCTGGCTCTGGACCTTTGTTACTACTACGACCACCCAATGTATTGCCTTTTTCGTGGTTGCTATTAAACCAATCTTTACATGGAAGGTTACGTGCCTTGCCTAATTTACATTGGTCACTATTCAGGTATTGTTCAATAAAATCACCTGAGTCATAGGCGATTTTGACCTGATTTTGTGTATCCCAAATCGAGAATGAGCGAGCGCCGAGCAGATATAACTCGTCATACATTAAATAATCGGTTAATGGATTACCATTGACTCCAATTTTATCGCCCGCTTTTGAGTAGTACACTGGTTTGCCATTTTCAGTTTGATAACCTTGTGTCCACGTAATTTTTAAACGGCCTAATTGCTTGTCATCACGACAATCGCCTGCATCACCTTTGCTTGCACCACAATAACTAAAGGCGGTTGGATTCAAATGTGCGCCAGCGGCTAAATCACGTAGTTGTGCCGGTAGGTCATCGGCACAACGGCGATCAAAACCGTCTTTGTGTACCAAATGCTTGACGCGCCACTCTTCAACAAAGCCTTTGCTGTTGTCATTATCACAACGTTGCAAATTATTCTTTTCAAAGTCTTTGAGTTTAGTCAGACCAAAGTATGTAGCTGTATTTTCTCCCCATGCACGTGCATCACCTTCATTGGCAGAGATTAAATAGGTTTTTTGATCTGCCGCCGTATAAGCTGCCATGGCATCAGGATGATAAATCCCTTTCAACCCGTTCCAAGACTTGATCATAATATCTTGGACGGTTTTCTTGCCATCAAAGTCACTGACATCCAAGCCATTACTTGAGTTTTTAGTTGGATCTAGCATCGACTTAAAGCCACTATCGCTGAGGCCATGATCTTTATAACCCATTGCCTCGATCGAGGTTACAGTGGCTGTCGCGATGTCCAAAACGGCAATCGCATTATTTTCTTGCAGTGCCACCCAAGCAGTTTTGCCATCATCAGAAACCGCAATATATTCAGGCTCTAAATCTTGAGCAACTGTGGCATTAGGTCCAAAAATACGCACACCTTTGGCAATCAATGCCTCTTTCTGGCTATTAAAGGCTTTAAAATCAGCTGTCTTGACTGTTGGCTTACTGATATCACTGACATTAATCACACTGATCGAACCTTCTGGATCAATTTGATAGTCATCTGATGGCTCACCTTCATTGGCGACCAATACTGTTTTTCCATTAGGTGTAAAGGTCAACATATCAGGCAATGCACCGACTGGCACATGGCTCAATCGTTTTAGATCACTGGCTTGGTAAAATGCCACAAAACCATGATCAGTTTTATTGGCTGATTCAACTGCCAATGCAATAATGCCATTCTGTATGCTGACACTATTCACCTTTGCACCTTCAGCAATATCATCAACTGTCAGTGATTGTAGATAAGTTGGCTTCGCAGGATCAGAAAGATCCAATACATCCAACGCCCCTATTTCAGCATTGACTACAAAAACACGTTTCGTTGCTGGATCATAAGCTGGAATTTCAGCGGCACTTTTAGCAAAAACACCTGATTCATAACGACTCATAAAACTAAGCTGAATACGCTCAGGCGTCGGTTCAACCACTTCAGGTTTTGGTTCAACTTCTTTGTTCGGTGTCTTATTTTGCTTGTTATCATCATTACACGCCACCAACCCCGCTGACAGCATTGCGGTCAATACCACTGAAATTTTAAATTTCATGATCAAATTCCATAGATTTTATTTTGTAGGGCTAATCTAGTATTCTGAGATGCAAGTTCGATGACACTTTTATGTCAGTTCGATGACCACTCTTTGACAATTTTTGTCTTTATTTCAATGACAATTGCATTAAACTAAAACGGATATTTCATCCACCAAGGCTCATGACAACAACCACGCATCAAGCTGTACAGCCCGAATTTCGTTTGTTGGTGTTATTGGTTTCCATTGGCTTTTTTATGCAGGCACTGGATACCACCATCGTCAATACCGCGATTCCAATGATGGCACTGCAACTCAATGAAAATCCATTACAAATGCATGGGGTAATTGTCGCCTACGTGCTTTCTGTGGCTGCTTTTATACCACTGAGTGGCTGGTTGGCAGATCGCTTCGGTATCCGCAATACCTATCTCGCAGCGATGGTCATCTTTAGTTTGGCATCGCTTGGCTGTGGTTTATCTCAGAATCTAAATCAACTGTTAGTCTGTCGTGTGATTCAAGGCATGGGCGGCGCATTGTTGATGCCTGTCGGGCGGCTCGCTTTATTAAAGCTGATTCCACGTACGCAATTTCTATCTGCCATGAGTTTAATGAGCCTTGCAGGTCTGATTGGTCCATTGATGGGACCCACTTTGGGTGGATGGTTGGTTCAGGTTGCGACATGGCACTGGATTTTTTTAATTAATCTACCCATGGGCGTACTCGGCGTGATCATGGCACTCAAAGTCATGCCAAATCACAAAGAACCCACAGTGAAATCGTTTGACCTGAGTGGCTTTATCTTATTAATCGTCGCCATGGTCGGGCTTTCATTGGGAATTGAAAATATTGCCGCACCACAATACTCAGGTGTCGTCAGTATCAGCTTACTGGTGATCGGGAGTATTGCAACGTTAGGCTATGCTTATCATGCACATAGCCACCAAAATGCACTATTTCATGGACGTTTGTTTCGACACAAAATCTTTTCCATCGGTGTATTGGGTAACTTTTTTGCCCGTTTAGGCAGTAATGCCATTCCCTTTATTTTACCGTTGATGCTACAAGTCGCTTTTGGTTTTGAACCTTTTATTACAGGTTTAATGATGATCCCAATGGTATTAGGTTCATTATTTTCCAAGCCAATTGTTCGCCCGCTCATTCAACGCGTCGGCTATCGTCGCTTTCTGCTGACCAATACGATTTTAGTCGGCTTGTGTATTGCCAGTTTTGCTTTAATGACTGCTGCAACACCGCTTTGGCTCAAAATTGTGCATCTCTTTATTTTTGGTACACTCAACTCACTCCAGTTTGTGGGAATGAATACCCTGACTTTAAAAGATTTACCTCAACACGATGCCAGCAGTGGCAATAGCTTCTTATCCATGATTATGATGCTCTCGATGAGTATCGGGGTAGCTTTGGCAGGAACATTGATCAATCTGTTTAGTCAGTATTATCCCTCAGCATCCATTACCACTGCATTCCATGCTTCACTGATTACGCTGGGTTGTATTAACATCATTACCGCGATAGTGTTTTGGCAGATTCCAAAAGAGACCACGGATGAGCTGAAATAGCATCCGCTCCGAAATCACGTTATGATGATTATTTTAAAATCGCTGTAAAATTTACATGCCAAAATCGAATCCGAAACCCGTATACCAACGCCGAAATACCTATGTCAGTATTGGGCTTGCGAGTCTGTTGGGTGTTTTGACGTATTTCGGTGTGTTCTACCAGCAAAAAGCCTCTGCCCAAGATTATGCCATTCGCGGTTTTGATGTATCCCATCATCAAGGTGAGATTAACTGGAAAAAAATCTCGCCACTGCAATATCAATTTGTCTATCTCAAGGCCACAGAAGGCGGTGATTTTAAAGACCGAAAATTTCAGGACAACTGGCTCAAAGCACGTGAACAAGGTCTACATGTGGGTGCCTATCACTTCTATCGTTTATGTCGTGATGGCAAAGTTCAGGCTGATAATTTCATTGCCACCGTACCCAACAAAACCGATGCTTTGCCACCTGTCATTGATTTGGAATATGACAGTAACTGTATTAATACCTATACCAAAGAGCAGTTACTCAAAGAAATTCAGCTCATGCATGATCAACTGCATCGACATTATGGTAAACAACCTATTTTCTATATTTCTAAAAGTTTTTATCACATTGTCTTGATGGGAAATTTTACCGACACGCCACTTTGGGTCAGAGACTACGATGGCAAACCTGAACTCAAAGATGGTCGAGCATGGTTATTTTGGCAGTACAGTCAAACAGGGAAAATTGACGGTATTGCAAAGCCTGTTGATTTAAATGTCTATGCTGAATCACCACAGCAGTGGCGTATGTTTTTAAAAGAACAAGGCATTCAGGATGACAAATGAACTGCGTAAAATCATCCATATCGATATGGATGCCTTTTTTGCTTCAGTCGAACTCAGAGAGCGCCCTGACCTCAAAGATTTGCCGGTGGTGATCTCCTCGCATCATCCTCGTGCGGTGATTGCGGCTGCATCTTACCCTGCGCGCGTCTTTGGTTTGCGTTCTGCGATGTCGATGGGACAGGCCAAAAAGCTGTGCCCGCAAGTGATTGTGATTGAGCCAAATTTTGAAAAATATCGTGAGGTTTCAGCACAAATTCATCAAATATTTCAGCAATACACCACGCTGATTGAACCACTGTCTTTAGATGAGGCCTATTTGGATGTCACTGAAAATCTAAAAAATATCCCAAGTGCCACCGAAGTTGCGACACAGATCCGTTCGGATATTTTCAAAATGACAGGACTGACGGCTTCCGCAGGTGTGGCACCGAATAAATTTTTGGCAAAAATCGCTTCAGATTGGAATAAACCGAATGGCTTATTCGTGATTAAGCCCAATCAAGTGCTGCAATTTATTCAAGACTTAGCATTGAGTAAAATTCCAGGTGTCGGCAAAGTCACCCATGAAAAATTAAATCAATTGAATTTGCATACCTTAGGCGATCTACAAAAAATCGAAGAAAATGTCCTTATCCATCATTTTGGAAAATACGGCAAACAGCTTTATTTATATGCACAAGGTATCGACCATCGTCCTGTCAAAGCTGAACGTGAACGTCAACAAATTTCTAAAGAGATTACCTTTGATGATGACTACAATCTCGATCAATGTGCGCATACATGGCAGCCGTTGACGACAAAGATCTGGCAAAGTTTAGATAAAAAACAACTCACCGCACGGGGTGTCAATGTCAAACTAAAGCTCAAAAATTTTCAAGTATTACAACACGGAAAAAGCTTTAAACACCCGCTACAGTCTCCACAACAATTATTACAAGTGGTTATGCAATTACTGAATGAAATGCATATTGATCCTAACTTTCAGTTTCGTTTAGTGGGTGTTGGGGTCTATCAGTTGCAACTGATTCAAGAAGAATCCCAACTTTCCTTATGGTAATGTCGTTTTTTACACAAAAATACCATTCACCCTGAAATTTATATTTGCTTTTTATGCAGTTTTCAGTACTCTAGGCAACGCAGTAGCATTATCCATGTTGCTTGCTCTTGCTAAAGAAATCCTCGCTTTTAGCATCTGCTCCTGTGGTTGGCGTGACGATCAAATCCGAATATTACAGGGCACTTCAAGTGTCCTTTGTTTTATTAAATAATTATAAAAATGAGTATTCCTACTTTTCTGTACCGTATCTTCCGCTAAACTAACCCAATAAAATTAGAAAATATTGATTAGTTAATCATGATGAATCAAAAACAAATTCTCTGTGTTGAAGATGAAGCTGCGATTATTCTCCCGCTACGTTATGCGCTTGAGCGCGAAGGCTGGAGTGTAAGCTGGGCAAATACAGGTGCTCAGGCATTACAATTTCTTTCGGAACAAGCTTTTGATTTTATTATTTTAGATGTCGGTTTACCTGATCTGAATGGTTTTGAAGTCTGCAAACAGCTGCGCCAAAAATATCAAACACCTTTATTGTTCCTCACCGCACGTGATGATGAAATTGATCGGGTTGTTGGTTTAGAAATCGGCGCAGATGATTATTGTACAAAACCTTTTAGCGCTCGAGAAATTGTGGCACGCATCAAAGCTATTTGGCGCAGAATGGAAATACAAACGCAAAATACCTCGTCACAACAATCAATCACCCAAACAGAAACTATCATGCAATCTACGACGTGGGCGTGCAATCCACAATCGCTGCAAATTCAATACTATGGAAAACCATTACAACTGACACGTTATGAATATCGTTTGTTATTTTTAATGATTCAGCATCCAGAAAAAGTCTTTAGCCGTCAACAATTAATGGATCATATTTGGGAACATCCTGAACATAGTTTAGAACGCACCGTCGATACACATATTAAAAGTTTAAGACAAAAACTAAAGCAGATTACCCCTGATGATGATCCCATTCGGACACATCGAGGGTTTGGGTATAGTTTAGTGAAGTTAGGTTAACCAATGTCCATCTTTATCCGCATTTGGTTTTTCTTTAGCTTGGTGGTGGTGCTAAGCCTGAGCTTTATTGCTTATACGTTGAATCAACAGGTTAAACCAAATGTCCGCCAAGTGGTCGAAGATACACTCGCCGAGAATGCCAATATCATTGCCCAACTGATTGCAGAAGATGTGGCACAACAAAAAGTCAGTACACCTGAATTTGATCAAAAAATTCAAGCAGCATTATCTCGCCAACTCAATGCCACAATTTGGCAGCATCAAAAAGATGAAATTAACCAACAACTGTATATTACAGATCAGCACGGTATTGTCATCTACGACTCAGAAGGACAAGCGGTTGGACAAGATTATTCAAAATGGAATGATGTTTATTTGACGCTGCAAGGTAAATACGGCGCACGATCTACTGCAACCAATCCTTATGATCGAAACAGCAGCGTGATGCATATTGCTGCACCTATTATCTACAAACAACAATTACTTGGTGTAGTCAGTATTGGTAAACCGAATCAATCCGTACAGCCTTATATTGCTCGCGCAGAACGTCAACTGATTCACCAAGCTCTATGGATTGCTGCATTGAGTTTATTACTCGCAAGCATGGTGGCATATTGGTTAAGACACAGTATTGATAAAGTGCGTCGTTATGCTCAAGCGCTAGCACCCGTCAATCAAGCTCCATTTTTCTATTCTGCAAAAGAGCTCAACCAAGTGACTCAAGCATTGAGTGAAATGCGAGAAAAACTTGAAGATCGCGCTTATGTCGAGAACTATGTCAATACGCTAACCCACGAGTTAAAAAGTCCACTCACGGCAATTCAAGCCAGTGCAGAACTATTACAAGATGATCTACCATTAGAAGATCAACAAAAATTTGCAGCACATATTGTTGCGCAAAGTCATCGCTTGCAATCCTTAATCGAACGCATGCTGTTGCTGACACGCTTAGAAAAAAATCAGCATGCTTTAGAGTTTCAAAATATTGATTTATCAAAATTGATTCGGGACTGTGTGATACAACAACAGAGTGCTCTCCAAATTAAACAGATTCAAATAGAGCTAAATCTTCCTGAAGATTGCTCAATTTATGCTGATCCCTTTTGGCTTAAACAAGCAATCAATAATGTCTTAGATAACGCAAGAGACTTTTGCCCTGAACAAGGTGTTCTCGCCATTCAACTCAGGGAAAATACCGTTACTAATGACATTGAAATTCTATTATTCAATGAGGGGGAAGCTATTCCTGAATACGCTTTAAATCGTGTCTTTGAAACCTATTTTTCATTACCACGTCCGCATAATCAGCAACGAAGTACAGGTATTGGTCTGAGTATTGTGCAGCAGATTATCCAACAGCATCAAGGTCACATCACCATTCAAAATATCCCTGAAAATTATTTAGATTTTTTAGAGCAACACAATTCAGGGGTACTGGTAAAAATTATACTTCATCGAAACTTCACATAAGCTTCAATTACAACTCATTTAGAACGCATATCGATTCGAGATACTTGTCATACCACAATGACAATGGAATCCACCATGCGCAGAAACTTTATTAATCTGAAAATAGGAGCGATTTTGTTCCTGATTTTGATTTTTTATATTGGTCTTTTTTTCATCTCCAATTTGGTAGATGAGCGCCAAAGCTATCAAAAACAAGTGATTCAGGACATTGCAAAAGAACAAATTCGCCCACAACAAGTGATTGCACCCTATTTAAAACTTCCCTATCAAATTAAAACTACATGTACCGATGAACACAAGAAAACTTACGATTGCACGCAAACAACATTTATTACATTAGGTGCAGAAACAACAGACTGGACAGCTCAATTTAAAGTTTCAGACAGTACCTACAAACGCAGTATGTATAAAGCGATTAGTTATCAAAATCACATGCGAGGTAAAGGTGTATTTAAAGGCGCCACGATTGAACCGCAACGCAACTATCTTTGGAATCAAGCTGAAATCATTTTTCCTATCCAAGATGCTCGCGGTCTAAACGCCAAGCCAACATTTAATATTGATGGAAAAAATTATAAGTTTGGCTTTTCTGAGCAAAGCCAAGGACAGCAAGGCTTTGATCTACTACATATCACCAGCAAGCAATATCCTGAACTGATCCAAAAATTCCAACAGGGTTTTAGCTTTAGCCTGCAATTTGATCTAGAAGGTTTAAGCGAATTTGCCTTTATCCCAACCAGTTACGAAATGACTTATCAAGCTAAAGGCAATTGGGGTGATGTGAAATACGATGGTCAAAGTTTACCTTTTAAGAAACTCAGCAAAAGACAACTTTTTGAAGCGGACTGGAAAAATATTGCATTAGGTAAACGCAACCTTGATCGACTTTCAACCTGTGAAAACAGTCAGTGTTTCTACCAAGCTTTAAATACTCAAAGCAACCTGATCAGTGATGTTGAAGCTTCTTATGCTGCTTCAAATGCATCTTCAAACAACATTTCTGGTATTTCAACGCAGTTTTTAGAACCCGTTAATATTTATACCCAAACTGATCGTGCCATCAAATATGGCATTATGGTGATCATTATTACCTTTGGTTGCTTCTTCTTATTCGAAGTTTTGAAGAATCTTAAAATTCATCCTGTTCAGTATGCTTTGGTCGCCATGGCACAAGGCGTGTTCTTCGTCTTATTACTATCAATCAGTGAATATTACGCTTTTTCCCTTGCCTATCTGATTGCGGCAGTTGCATGTATTGGCTTGATTACTTGGTATTTATACTTCGTCGTTCAAGGTTTTAAAGCCGCCATACTCTTCGGTGTTTTACTTAGTGCTTTATACGGCATGATGTATCTATTACTACAATCTAGCGGTAAAACTTTCTTATTTGGCTCCATTTTGTCTTTCATTTTAATTGCATGCGTCATGTACATCACACGCCATGTCAATTGGTATCAATCCGAACAACAAAGCGTATAAATGAATCGGGCAAGGCCATATCTTTGCCCAATTTTTAACAATGATGATAAGGAATAAGACCATGTATCACACGACCACTTCAGCTTTAAGCCAACTCAAACAACTGTGTCCCAACCAGAGCTCAATTGCGAGCTGTTTAAATCAACTTCGACAAGCCGAAATTCAATTTATGAATCTAGGCAATATTATTATTTGCCCACAATCCCGCTCTATTTTGATTTTCAAACAACGTAAATTAATGGAAATAGAAACTTTTAGCAGCTGATTTAAAACAAAATTACACAGCAACTAAAGGCCATCAAGTACAATCTTATAAATACATTTTTAATTAGGTAGCACCTCTATGTCTGTGCAACGACTGCATGTCACTTCACGTTTTTGCGAAGTCGCAATTTCAGGAAATCTTGTTCATTTGGCGGGTCAATTGGCAGATGATACCAGTGTAGATGTGAGCGCACAGACACAGCAAACCTTAGACCATATTGATCGTTTACTTGCTGAAGCAGGTACCGATAAGACCCATATTTTATCGGTATTGATTTTCTTAAAAGACATCGAAAAAGACTATGCAGCAATGAATGCCGTTTGGGATGCATGGATTGCTGAGGGTCATCCCCCAGCACGTACCTGTGTAGAGTCTAAACTATACGCACCTGAGGTCTTGGTTGAAATGACCGTGACTGCGGTACGCCCAGATTAAAATGATTTTGCCGCAAACACATTGTATTTCATCAAATGTTCAGTTTGCGGCATCGGACTTGAGATTGTGGATGTCGCAGAACTCATTGGATCAAATAAATCAGGGATCAAGTCCTCACGTAATTCTTGCTCAGTTGGAATACTGCTGTAACGAAAAACACGATATCCAGCCAATTCAAGTAGGCTGTCTTGATAATGCTTTTGATTCAGACGATTGACATAAGATTCATCTGCAATCTCAACAATCGCAAGCACCTGATGTTGTTGATCGAGCACCACAAAATCAGCAACCAAACCCTGATACTTGCGTCGCGTATGGCTAAACTTAGTGGTAAGCAAAGCATCAAACGATACATGTGCCAATATCGTATGACGGTGCAAAACGGCTTGCAAACGCATTAAAGTAATTTGCTCAGCAATATTCAAAATACCACGTCGCTTTAATGGACTATCTTGACGCCGATTTTGATGTAAATGTCGAAGTGCAAGTACTGTAATCAACAGCAAACCAACTATTGTTATGAAATAATACATTTCTAACTAATCCCTTTAGATTTTTTATAATCATTTTTGGCTTTATGCCAATTTTTTAATCAATAACAACGATAGTAAAGTTATTTTAACAGTTCAAACTTAAAGTTCTTAATCGGTCCTACCAAAGTCGTAAAAGCTTGCTGTCTTGTTATTTATAATCAGCATATCGCAAATATTCAAGTCGATATTGTCAGTATATGTTTCCATAGAGCATAGTTTTGAAATTGGACTGCGACCCATTTATCATTTTTATATAAAAAGAAGGCATGCTTCCACATGCCTTCTTTGATGCTGATTAGCGATGTGTTTTCGCTTTGGCTTTCGGCTTGCCTGAAAATGGTCTTTTCTCACCAGTTTCACGCGGTGGCAAACCCGTGTGTTGGGTCAGTATTTGACCTTTTTGCGGACGTTTTTGACCCGATTGTGGTTGCGATTGATTGCGTTTTGCTGAATCTCCCGCGACGGTCGAGTTCTTCTTACGCGCAGATTTATATTCACTCTCAGCAGTACCTTGAGGCTGATAAGTCGGAATCAAATGCTGTTTTGAGTTACCAATCAAGTCAGGTCGACCCATTTCTTTTAGCGCCTCACGCAACAATGGCCAGTTATTTGGATCATGGTAACGTAAGAATGCTTTATGCAAACGACGACGTTTATCGCCTTTAACAATATCGACATTTTCCGTATAACGCGCCACTTTAGACAATGGATTTTTGCCTGTGTAATACATGGTGGTTGCCGTTGCCATTGGCGATGGATAGAAGGTCTGTACCTGATCAGCACGGAAACCATTCTTCTTCAACCAAATCGCCAAATTCATCATGTCGTAATCGGTCGTACCCGGGTGCGCAGCAATGAAGTAAGGAATTAAATACTGTTCCTTGCCTGCTTCCTTACTGAAACGCTCAAACATTTGTTTAAAGCGATCATAAGTGCCAATACCCGGCTTCATCATCTTCGATAATGGACCTTGTTCGGTATGCTCAGGTGCAATTTTTAAATAACCACCAACATGGTGCTGTACTAACTCTTTGACATATTCTGGATTCAACACTGCCAAGTCATAACGTAGACCTGAACCAATCAGAATCTTTTTCACACCTTTGATTTCACGCGCTTTACGATAAAGCTGAACCAATGGTGCATGATCAGTATGTAGGTTTTGACAAACACCCGGATAGACACAAGATGGCTTACGACAGTTCTTTTCAATCTCAGGATCATTACAGTGCAAACGATACATGTTTGCCGTTGGACCACCTAAGTCTGAAATAATGCCTGTAAACTGAGGTGCGGTATCACGAATCTTTTCAATTTCCCGTAAGATCGACTCTTCGGAACGGTTTTGAATAATACGTCCCTCATGCTCAGTAATCGAACAGAAGGTACAACCGCCAAAGCAACCACGCATGATATTGACTGAGAATTTAATCATATCAAAGGCAGGGAAACGCGCATTGCCATAAGCAGGGTGCGGTAAACGTGCATAAGGTAAATCAAAGACATAATCCATTTCCTCAGTGGCTAGAGGAATCGGAGGCGGATTAATCCAAATATCACGTTCGCCATGACGTTGAACTAAGGCGCGCGCATTACCGGGATTGGTTTCAAGATGCAAAATACGGTTGGCATGTGCATAAAGGACCTGATCATTCGCGACCTCCTCATAAGAAGGTAAACGGATCACCGCAAGTTCACGTGGTGGCAGTTTATGCTTAATCGCTTTTGATGGTGCAGCTTTGAGCTGTACGATCTGTGTGTCAGGATCTAAATTATCCCCTTCACGGACAATCGGATTTGCAACGAATTCTTTTTGAAAATCTTGATATTGTGCCAGTGAGTTGCCCTTTTCTTTTTCAACTTCACAGCCATCAATATCTTCAGTCATCACATAGGGATTGATGATCTGATCCACTCGTCCGATGGTATCGACATCATTACTGGCAATTTCAACAAACTTTGCTTTTGAATTTTTATTATGTTTATTGATAATAAATGCAGTACCACGGACATCAGTAATATCCTGAACTTTTTCACCTTTCGCTAAACGATGCATCACATCGATAATGGCGCGCTCACCATTGCCGTACATCAATAAATCAGCCTTAGAGTCCATCAAGATTGAACGACGGACTTTGTCTGACCAATAATCATAATGCGCAATACGACGTAAACTGCCTTCAATACCACCAAGTAACACAGGTACATCTGGGAATGCCTCACGACAACGCTGACAATAGACTGTTGCCGCACGATCAGGACGTTTATTGGCTTCATTATTTGGTGAATATGCATCATCCGAACGGATTTTACGATCTGCCGTATAACGGTTGATCATTGAGTCCATGTTGCCTGCGGTTACACCCCACGCAATGGTTGGTTTACCGAGTACACGAAAACTTTCAGCATTGGTCCAGTCAGGCTGCGCGATAATACCGACACGAAAACCTTGTGCTTCAAGCACACGACCAATCACACCTGATACAAATGAAGGATGGTCAATGTACGCATCGCCGCAAACTAAAATAAAGTCACATGCATCCCAGCCGAGGAGATCCATTTCTTCTCGTGACATCGGCAAAAATGGTGCGGGTTCAAAACACGACGCCCAATATTTGTCGTAATCAAACAACGCTTTTGGCGCGGTCTGCATGGTATAGGCAGTAGACATAGCTTGCGAATCTCGGCTAGCAATAAGGAAGAGAGAGGCATCTCGGAATTTTTGATGCCAAAATGAAAGCTGATCAGTTTAACATGAATTCTATTCATTTTTATAGATTAAAAAACATACAAAAAAGATTCCCCATTCTTTAGCGTTTAGAGAATGGGGAAATATGGTGATAACTAACTGATAATGTTTAGGCTTCGTTTAAAAAACCTTCCTTAATTTCTATTGGTAAGTCTTTATGCCACCATGCATAAATTGATGCTTTGATATTCTCATCTTCCTCAGGATCGTTAAATGGCTCATCATCTTCTCGAATTAACTCATCCCCATTAAATTTGAACCAAAACTCCCAAGGATCATCATCACCACATCCCCATGCTTGGGCATGTATCTCTGGCAGCAAAGCTTTTAAAAAAAGTAAGATATTTTCAATATTTTCATCGCCAGAAGAACCATGAACAAAATCTAAAACGGCATACCCTGCCTCATAATATAAACTTTCTGGTTCCAAATCATATTCAGGCGAATCAATTTGATCAAGCAAGTCTTGTGCGGCTTCCACACTTTCTGGATTGATGGCTAAAGCAGCTTGTAAGAACCGTTCCGCATTTCCCTCATGTTCCTTAAATAAGACTTCTAATTGCCCCATTATTTTTGCATCTGGATGCTTATAATAAACACGACTATGTAATTCCATTGTTATTTCCCCATGATAAAAAATCTAAAAAATATGATAATGCTTTAAATTAGCACTTGCTTAAGTTACTAAAATCCAATGATTTTTAGCAAGTCCTCAGCGACTATATCTGTCGCTTTATTTTATGAGGTTATCTTGTTTTTTTGAGTCACCTAAATAAAAGGTGAGCATGAAACCGATTGCCAAGACCACACCCACACTTAAATTAATGCCGAGCCAGCCAAAGTTTTCCCAAATTAAACCGCCGCTGCTCCCCAACACACTAGATCCTAGGTAATAGCAAAATAAATACAGTGATGAAGCCACTGCTCGATATTGCACGGCTTGTACAGAGACCCAACTACTTGCGGTTGAATGGGCAGCAAAAAATGAAAAGGTAAAAACAGTTAAACCAATTAAGATGGCCCAAAGCGATGGGATCAAGGTAATCAATAATCCAATGATCATACTCAACAACAAAAATGGCAGAACTTTATCCCGTCCGTATTTAAAGCCCCATTGTGCCGCTTTAGGTGAACTATAAATTCCTGCCAAATAGGCAATCGAAATCACCCCAATCCATGTTTGTGATAAATGAAAAGGCGCTTCTAACAAGTGATAACTGATGTAATTAAACACCGTCACCAAACACCCCATCAGGATAAAACCTTGAGCAAATAAAATCCGTAATTTCGGATCTTTGAGATTCTGTTCAAAAGCAGCTTTAAAGCGAGAAAAACGGAACGGATAGGGTTGGAAATGCTGAGATTTTGGTAATAACAGATAGAATAAACAGGCGATTATAAGGTTGAGAAATCCAATAATATAAGTAGCAGATTGCCAAGAAATAAAATCGACCAACACCCCTGCAATCAAGCGACCACCCATGCCCCCAATCGCGGTTCCAGATATATAAAGTCCCATCGCGAAACCAATATCTTTTTGTGCGATTTCTTCCCCGATGTAGGTCATGGCTACGGCTGCCACGCCACTGACCGCTAAACCAATAAAAATACGGGTACCTAAAAACACTTCCCAAATCGGGAAAGAGGCACTGATCAGCAATAGAATCGAAACCAGAAATAAGGCAAACACCATAATCGGTTTACGTCCAAACCGATCTGAAATAAAGCCTGTAAACAACAGACCAGTTGCCAATGCAATGGTGGAAAAAGACAAAGGAAAACTACTATGCGTCGGGCTAACCTGAAAGAATTTTGCAAAAATCGGCATCATTGGCTGAACACAATAGAGCGATGAAAATGAAGCAAAACCTGCAAAAAACAATGACCATAAAATTGAAGTAAACGATTTAGAACCATACTCAATATGGCTTGGGCGTATAACTGATTCAGACATGACCACTCCTTTTGCCTGATCAGTATACGCGCGTTTTCACCAAAATAATCAACGACAATATAGGTGACTTTTCACTTAAATTTTTATAGCAATACATTCAAGTTTAGTCGGTTGATATGCCCAACAATGATTATCCTCATCCCTCAAGCCCCTCTAATTCACTTTTCACCTTTTCGAGCGAACACGGTATGATAGCAATTGGCCATGCCATTTTATCCAAACAACTCAAGAGGCTAACCGATGAAGGCAGCTACGCTTTTATTTCCATTAATTCTATCTTGTATCATGTCATTTCTAATTTCTGGAATCACCACTTTAAAAGCATTGGGCTTCGTTGAAAACTTCTTTTCCATGTGGATGTCAGCTTGGATGATTGCATGGATGTTTGCTTTTCCAAGTGTACTGGTTTGCGCACCTATCGCACAGAAACTCGTCAGTCTCATTCTTAAAAACCGTTAAAGGTCATCATCGTCAAAAATTCACTATAGGTTAAAACGCACACAACTTGCAGTGAATGGCGAATATACCCATACAAGTTTATTCCGTAATATATAAATCATAGAGAGACAGGAGGTCTCATTCAGAACAACAAGATGCACAGGACGTGGTCGTTGACAGGAGTTAACGGCAATAAACTGAATATAAAAAAGTCTCGATAGGATGTCGGGGCTTTTTTGTTTGTACTCAGTAAAATAACCACACTTGACGGCATGAATTTAACTTCATACCATCACCCTACTTTCGAATATGCGATTAAGTTTTTATTTTCACGATGATCACTCCAAAAAACAGTGTAAAACGCCATTTCAGTAATATCGCGATATTACTTTTTAAACTCAGCATGATGTTTGCTGCTGTTTACTTAACGGCTTGTAGCCATTTAAGTGGTTCAAGCGCAACACGCGCTCAGAAATTATCAGTTGGGATTCAAAAAGCCTATTCAGTACAACCAGATACAGCCAATCGTGTTGCTCCGATGATCATTCAAAGTGCTAAACAACACGATGTTGATCCACTGCTTATTGCCGCGATGATTCGACAAGAGTCAAGCTACAGACCTTATGTCACCTCGTCAGCAGGTGCAGTTGGACTCACACAAATCATCCCACGGTATTGGCAAAGCACCTGTGGCGGTAACTTATTTGATGAATATACCAACGTCAATTGTGGTACTTACATTCTTGCAAAATATAATCAATCTGCGGGCAGTTGGGAAAAAGCACTGGCTTATTATAATGTGGGGCCAACGGGTTATCAGCGCAATTGGAAAATGAAGCGCCAAGGTAAGAAATATGCGAAGTCGGTTAAACATCATAAAAAAATGCTGAAAGCTGCGTTATAAATCATTGCAGCAAGTATAAAAAAGCCACGCTTTAAGCATGGCTTTTTTTGCTAAACTTATAACTAAGCCTCATCAAATAAACCTTCAAACAATACTGAAGATAAATAACGCTCGCCGCTATCAGGTAAAATAACCACAATAGTTTTACCTGCATTTTCAGGACGTTCTGCGATTTGAGCTGCCGCTGCTAATGCTGCACCACTAGAAATACCAACCAAAATCCCTTCTTGCATCGCACATTTTCTAGCCCATTCAATTGCATCGGCACTATTCACGGGTACAACTTCATCGACCAAATCTAGATCTAAATTTTTCGGAATAAAGTTCGCCCCAATGCCCTGAATCTTATGTGGCGCAGGTGTAATACTTTCACCGCGTTTCGTTTGGGTGATGATTGCCGATTCAGCAGGTTCAACTGCAACAGAATACAAAGACTGATTTTTTATTTGCTCAAAATAACGTGAGATACCTGTAATGGTACCGCCTGTACCGACACCTGCAACCAAAATATCCACTTGACCATTGGTTGCTTGCCAAATTTCAGGACCCGTTGTTTCAACATGAATCTGCGGGTTTGCTGGGTTTTCAAATTGTTGTGGTAAAAAATACAGTTCTGGATTTTCCGTAGCCAAGCGTACCGCTTCATCTACCGCACCTTTCATACCTTTGGCTGGATCAGTCAAGACTAAGTTTGCGCCCAAAGCTTTAAGCACTTTCCGACGCTCTAAACTCATACTCGATGGCATGGTTAAAGTAATGGGATAACCTTTTGCTGCTGCCACGAAAGCCAAGGCAATACCTGTATTACCACTGGTTGGTTCAACAATATGCATCCCTGCTTTGAGTACACCACGTTTTTCCGCATCGGCAATCAAAGCTGCACCAATACGGCATTTTACTGAAAATGCAGGATTACGGCTTTCGATTTTTGCCAATACCGTTGCACCCGTTTTGATAATACGATTAATACGCACTAAAGGGGTATTACCAATTGCCTCTGCATTATTTTCATAAACTGCGATACCAAGATTGGCAGGTGTTGGAAATTGTTGATCAGTAGACATGTTATTTCCTTATTAGATTTGGAATGATTCCCAATCATTATAGGCATGTCAGCCTATGAGAAAAGTAGAAAACCTTAGCTTTTATGAAAAACAATATTTTTAGAGCACGAGATCTTAAGATTCATAATAACGCATTACTCCTTAGGCATACTCCACTGCAACGCTACAACTCATCACTACATAGAAAACATAAGCCCATAAAACCTGCGATTCATTTTTTATCATTTGAAAATGCAATCATGTCATGATGGTAATTGAGTTGATCCCAATTCCTCATTCAATAATACTTGCTCTGTATCACCCAGTAAAATCGCCACACGACTACAATGAATCACTAAATGTTCTAACCAACGTTGTGCAGCGAGTTGGTCCAAGGTATAAGTAACCGATACTGTTCTTGATGAAGAGTCCTCAATAATTTTCTGCCGAACCAAATCTTGATGTGCTTGCATCTCTGAGGAAAAATCAGCTAACTCATCTACAAGTTTTTTTGGGATTCGTGCAAATGGTTCATGCATTAAATACGGAATAAATTGCTCAAGAATCGTTGCAAACTGATTGGCCAATTCATGTATATTTCTTTGATTTTGAATGCTTTCAATATGCGCAACGCTGCTTAAATCATTTTTAAGAACACGGACATACACTGCCAATCTCAATAAAATGATTAAACGATGTTGATCTTCTAAGGATTGTGAAACCGTCATTTTATCTAAATAATGCTCAACTTTAAGCAAGGTTTGATCGAACTCATCCGTTTTAACCAATGAAGTAACGACGCCTCCACGAATACAACGTATAAAAATCCCATACATATCAGCTATCGATTGCAAAAGTGCACGTTCTACTGCTGCAATCGCCAAAGCAGGAACTGTATAAAGTGACTCGTCTAAATACCGTGTGATTAGCGGTTGTTTTTCGGGCAATAAACGAATAATCAATTGCTCAAATTGAGACAAAAAAGGCATGAAAATACATGCACCTAATAAACTAAAAGTCGTGTGAAATCCCGCAACTAAAATCACAGAATCCAGTTGATGAATACTTTCAATATGATGATACGCCCATATAAATACTGGAGATAATAAAATAAATGCAAAAATGGCAGTCACAATATTAAACATGACATGAACTGCGGCTGTTCGTTTAGCACTGGTAGTCGCCCCTATCGCTGCAAGGATAGCAGTTGCAACCGTTCCGACATTTTGACCAATCACTAAAGCCAGAGCTTGTTCTAAATTAATTGTAGAGGTAGAGAGCGCTGCTAATGTGGTTGTAATGGCTGCACTGGAGGATTGCAATAAGATCGTCATGAGGACACCAATAACCACAAGAATGAGTTTCATCATTAAAGTTGGTTCAGCCCACCGAGATAGATCGATTAATAAAGCCATACCACTCATGGCATCTTGTAAAAATTGGATCCCTAGAAATAACAGCCCAAAGCCTGCCAAAGTGAGTCCAATAAAACTAAATTTTTCTTTACCAAATAATTTGAGTGCCGCACCTATACCAATCAAGGGCAAGGCAAAACTGGCAATAGAAAACTTTAAACCGAGTAATGCAACCATCCAACCAGTGCTTGTGGTGCCTATGTTTGCACCGATAATCACACCAATCGCATGACTAAAACTTAATATTCCTGCACTGACAAAACCGATCGTTGCCAAAGTTGTAGCTGTCGAGGATTGAACCACAACGGTTAAACCAATCCCTGATAAAACAGCCTTCATTGGTGAGTTTGTAAATCTGACTAACCATTGCCGCAGTGCTTCACCCGCGATTGCTTTTAGGCTATCTGTCATCAGAGACATGCCTAAAAGAAATAAACCGATTCCACCCATCAACTGCACAATGACATTGAACACAAACATTTCCTTCTTATAATTTTAAGGTACTAAAAGTACATCTAAATAATAGCTTACATTGTTCTATTCAAATATTTATATTTGATTTACGCCTCACAATAAAGGACTGATTAAATTTAATGTGCTATCTAAACCCAAATTAATTATAAAACGCAGTTTTTCCCCATTTTTTTATTGAAATTCTACACAATAAAAAACCTCCCAACATAAGTTGGGAGGTTTAGATTTAAAAGCTGGCGATGACTTACTCTCACATGGCAAGTGCCACACTACCATCAGCGC